>MGBT01000223.1:388-12158 GCA_001788395.1 Candidatus Rokubacteria bacterium GWA2_70_23 | reverse complement strand
TCGTGGCTGAGCCCGGCCGGCACCTGATCCTCAATGTCGACGACTACGAGCCCGGCCGGTACGCGCGGACGCGGGTGCTGCGGTCGGCGGGGTTCGACGTGTTGGAGGCCGCGACCGGGACCGAGACGCTCGAGCGGGTCGTGAGCGACCGTCCCGAGCTCGTGCTTCTCGACGTCAACCTTCCCGACGTGAGCGGCTACGAGGTGTGCCGGCGACTCAAGGCGGACCCGCGGACTGCCGCCGTCCCCGTCATCCAGATCTCGGCGACGTTCGTCGGGGACGCCCACCGCGCGGAGGGGCTCGAGGGCGGGGCCGACGGCTACCTGACGGAACCGATCGACCCGCGAGCGCTGGTGGCGAGCGTGAACGCGCTGCTCCGGCTCCACCGGGCGGAGGAGGCCCTCCTGGCCTCGGCGCGGCGGGAGGAGCGCTTGCGGTTCGAGACGCTCCTCTCGGAGACCTCTGCCGGCTTGATTCACGTGTCGGCCAGCGATATCGACGCGGCGCTCGAGCGCGGGCTCCAGCAGGTGGCCACGTTCCTGGGCGCCGATCGAGGCTCTCTCGACGAATACCTCGAAGGCCGGCCGACGGTCCGCGTCTCGTGGACGCCGCCGGACATGGAGGAGTCGGCGCTGATCACGGACGCCGACCAGTTCCCCTGGGCTGCCGAGAGACTGCGGCGCGGGGACGTCGTCCGGTTCTCTCGGATCGAGGAGCTTCCGGAGGAGGCGGCGATCGATCGAGCGAGCTACCAGCGCGTGGGCTCCCGCTCGCACCTGTCGCTCCCGCTGCGCGCCGGTGGACCGGTACTCGGCGTGCTGTCCTTCGCCTCCGTTCGTGGCGAACGCGCCTGGCCGGACGAGCTGGTCGATCGGCTCCGCCTCCTGAGCGAAGCCTTCGCCGGCGCCCTGGAGCGAAAGCGCATGGAGCTCTCGCTCGGTGAGCGCGTGCGCTTCGAGCAGTTCCTGTCTTCCCTGTCGACCGCGCTCGGTAATGTGCTGGCCGCCGATTTCGATCGCGAAATCCAGCGCGCGCTTCGCCGGGTCGTTGACTTCCTGGGGGTTGATGGCGGCAGCCTGATCGAGTTCTCGCCGGAAGGCGGCACCACCCGGTCATGGGCGATCGAGGAGTGGATGGATGTGGGCGAGTTCCCATGGATGACGACCCGGCTGCAACGCGGAGAGGTCGTCAACTTTTCGCAGGTCGAGGAGCTGCCGGACGAGGCGGCAGTGGATCGGCGGAACTATCTCAACCGCCGCGGCACGCCCCAGGTCGCGATGCCTCTGGTGGCGGGGCACGCAGTCGTGGGAGGGCTGGCGGTCGGCACGGTCGGCGCCGAGCGCGCGAGGCCGGACGAGCTGATGCAGCAGCTCCGGGTCATCGGGGAGATCTTTGCCAATGCGTTGTCGCGCAAGCGGGCGGAGGTCGAGGCGCAACAGCTCCGGCGGGATCTGACGCATATCGGCCGGGTGTCGGCCATGGGCGAGCTCACCGCGTCGCTGGCCCATGAGCTGAGCCAGCCGCTGACGGCGATCCTCGCCAACGCTCAGGCGGCCCAGCGCCTCCTCGCGGCCGGCGTCGTGAATCTCGAGGAGGTCCGCGAGGCCTTGAACGACATCGTCTCGGACGACAAGCGGGCCGGTGACGTGATCAGCCGCCTGCGTGCCCTGTTGAAGAAGGGGGACCTCGAGCGTGCGTCTCTCGACCTCAACGAGACCGTCAGCGAAGTGGCACGGCTGGTGAGGCACGATGCGATCATCCGCAACGTGTCGATGCAGCTCGACCTTGCCGCCGACCTGCCGAGAGTGAGCGGCGACCGGGTCCAGCTGCAGCAGGTGGTGCTGAACCTGGCGCTCAATGGCCTCGAAAGCATGGTGGAGCCGCTCGGGGGTGATCGCGCCCTCGTCATCCGGACGCTCAAGGACGACGCGCGGGCCGTCCGGGTCGAGATCGAGGACTCAGGGATCGGGATCGACGACGCGCACGGGGACCGCATCTTCCAGCCGTTCTACACGACCAAGGCCGAGGGATTGGGCATGGGCCTGGCCATCTCGCGCACCATCGTCACCGCCCATGGTGGCCGGCTGGGAGCCGCGAACAACGCGCACGGCGGGGCGACATTCTATTTCACGTTGCCCGTGGGCATGGAGGGCGGTCGATGATGGCGGGCACGCCGCTGGTCTTCGTCGTGGACGATGATCCCTCCGTGCGGAAGAGCCTGAAGCGATTGCTGGCGTCGGCCGGGTACGGGGTCGAGGCGTTCGCGTCGGCCCGAGAGTTCCTGGCGCGCGAACGGCACCCCGGTCCATGCTGCCTGGTGCTGGACGTGCGGATGCCCGGCCTCAACGGGCTCGAGTTGCAGGAGGCGCTGGCGGCGGCGGGGCGGCGAATGTCCATCGTGTTCGTCACCGGCCACGCCGACGTCCCGATGAGCGTCAAGGCGATGAAAGGCGGGGCGGTCGATCTGCTCACCAAGCCGGTCGACGGGAACGATCTCCTGGCAGCCATCGAGCGGTGCCTGGCGAAGGACGTGCGGGATCTGGGCGACGCGGCCCGCGTCGCGGAGATCCAGGAGCGTGTCAGGACGCTGACGCCGCGGGAGGCCCAGGTGTTCGCCCTCGTCGTGACCGGAATGCTGAACAAGCAGATCGCGGGCGTGCTCGCCATCGGCGAGAAGACGGTCAAGGTGCACCGCGCCCGCGTCATGGAGAAGATGCGGGCGGGGTCCGTGGCCGAGCTGGTTCGGCTGGCCGACGGTGTGGGCCTGATCGTCCCGAAGTCCTGATCCCCCCCTCCCCCCCCGATGGTCTGGGACCAAGGTCCAATGGCGCGGCCGCGGGCCTGCGCCCAGAGTGCTTGTGCGGGCGCTGTGGCAACTGATGCCCGCTCAGGAGGGGACCCATGGTCAGGTACCGCGCGCGCGTCATCTGGACACTGATGCTCCTGCTCGCGCCATGGTCGGTGGGCGGCGTGTGGGCAGGCCCGCCCACCGATCAGCTCCGCGATGGGGTCGACCGGGTGTTCGCGATTCTCCGGGATCCGGCGCTGGAGGGCGACACGAAGGTCATCCAGCGCCGGAGCGCCATCAGCAAGGTCGCCGGCGAGATCTTCGACTTCGGCGAGATGGCGAAGCGATCCCTGGGGCCGCACTGGACTCAGCGAACGCCGGCCGAGCGCGGGGAGTTCGTCCGCCTCTTCACCGCGTTGATCGAGCGCTCGTACATCTCCAGGGTGGACCAGCACGGCTCCGAGAAGACGATCTTCCGGGGCGAGACGGTTGCCGACGATCAGGCCGTCGTGCGGACGACGCTCCTCCTCAGCAACGGGGGGGAGATGCCGCTCGACTACCGGATGCGCAACACGGCCGGCCGCTGGCTGGTCTACGACCTCAACGTCGACGGGATCAGCCTCGTGGCGAACTACCGCGCACAGTTCAACAAGATCATCCGGATCGACTCGTACGGCGCCCTGGTGGCGAAGCTCGCGCTCAAGTCGAACCAGGCTGAATTCTCGGTGCCCGCGGCGGCTCCGTCCGGACCAAAGGTCGCACGGTGACCGTCAGGCCGGAACGGGGTGACCGGCGCTGGCTGTGCCATCGCTGACCGGCAGGCTCCTGCAGCGCGTGGTGCGGCTCTGCTGCGCCCGCCCGGCGCTGACGGTCTGTCTGGGGGTCGCTGTCGCCGCGCTCGGCGTCGGCTACGCGGCGCATTCCCTGACGCTCGAGACGTCCAAGTTCAGCCTGCTCCCGTCCCACCAGCGGTACGCCACGCTCTACAAGGCCTATAGCGAGGACTTCGGCCAGCTCGAAGACATCGTCGTGGTCGTGCAAAGCCCGGCGGTCACGACCTCCACGGCCTACGCGGCCCGCCTCGCCGCCGCCCTCCGTGACGGCGCCCTCGCGGCGACGGCGCGCATCAGCTATCGGATCGACCCACGCCGTCTCGAAGCCCGCGGACTGCTGTACCTGCCGCTCGACACGCTGCGCGACATGCTCGACACGACCGCCAGCCACGAAGAGCTGCTCGCGGACTTCGCCGCCACGCCGACGCTCGATCGGCTGGTTGGCGGCATCAATCAGTACGTCGGCGCGACGTTCCTGCCCGGGGTCTTCGGTCCCGGCGCCGAGGAAGAGGCGACGCCGGCCCCCACACGCCTGCTCCGCGATCTCCTGACCCAGATGTCGGAGCGGCTCGACGGCGGGACGTACCGCTCACCCTGGACGACCCTCGTCGCGGTTCCCGCGCTGGCCCCCACGACCGACGGCTACTTCTTCTCCGACGACGGTCGCCTCCTCTACGTCGTGATCGATCTCGCGGATGCGCCGCGCACCTTCAACGCGGAGCGCGCGGCGATCGTCGCCATCCGGCGCGCGATCGCGAGTCTCCGCCCGGAGTTCCCATCGGTCGCGGCCGGCGTCACGGGAGTGCCCGCGCTCTTCGCCGACGAGCTGAGCGCCACCGCCCGGGATGGTCAGGTCGCCAGTGTCCTGGCCCTGGTCCTCACGCTCGGTCTGCTCGGGCTCGCGTTCCGGCGGCTCGTGACCTCGTGCGCGATGCTCGCCGTGCTCGCGGTGAGCCTCGGCTGGTCGATGGGCGTCATCACGCTGCTCATCGGCCATCTCACGATCTACTCGGTGATGTTCGTCTCGGTCGTCGTCGGCATCGGGATCGACTACGGCATTTACTTCCTGTTCCGGTATCGGGAAGAGCGTGTGCTCGGTCGGAGTCTCGCCGACGCGCTCGAGCGCACCGCGGTGCGAAGCGGCCCCGGCATGCTCCTCGGCGCCCTCACCGCCGCCGCGACCTTCTACATCCTGACCATCGCCGAGTTTCGCGGCATCCGCGAGTTCGGGTTCATCTCCGGCACCGCGATCCTTCTCGCGTTTCTGGCGATGCTGACCGTCTTTCCCGCGACCCTGCTGCTGGTCGACCGCTGGCGGAAAACCCCGCGACTCGTGGCGATCGCCGGCCGCGCGGGCGCGCCGCGACCGCATGACCCGCGCCACGTCCCCGCGCTGGAATGGCTCGTGCGCTATCCGAAGACCATCGTCACCGCCGCGGTCCTGGTGACCGGAGCCTCGCTGTGGGCCGCGCCGCGGGTGGGCTTCGATTACAACCTGTTGAATCTCCAGGCGGACGGCACCGAGTCCGTGGTCTGGGAGAGGAAGATCGCCGCCGCCGCGGGCCGCTCCGGGTTCGCCGCGCTCGCGACGGCTGGGTCGGTCTCGGAGCTCGAGGCGAAGCAGGGGGCGTTCGAGCGCCTGGCCTCCGTCTCGGACGTCCAGAGCGTGCTCTCGGTGATGCCGGATCGCCAGGCCGAGAAACTGGCGTTGCTCGAGCGCCTGGCCGCCGTGGCGGACAGCATCCGCGTGGGTCCTCCACGCCCGCTCGATCTGGATGGGCTCATCGCGGCACTCGACACCCTGAAGCGCCGGCTGGATCTCGCGCGCGCGCGGAGCAGGGGGGACGGCCTCCCTCAGGAGATCCTCGTCATGGCGCGAGCGACATCCACCCTTCTTGCGAGGCTCAAGGCGCGCGACCGGGGCGCTGTCGAGGCCACGCTCACCGAGTTCCAGACGCGCGTCGCGGAGGACTTCGCCCAGCAGTGGCGGCGGCTCCAGCTCGCCGTCAGGCCGGCGCCGGTTACGCTCGGCGATCTGCCGGACGAGCTGCGGCGGAAGTTCATCGGCAAGCAGGGGCGGCTGCTCCTCCAGATCTACTCCCGGCTGGACGTCTGGGAACGCCCGGGCGCGACGCGGTTCGTGGAGGAATTGCGAACCGTCGATCCGGATGTCACGGGGCAGCCAGTCGTCGCATACGAGTCGATGCGGCTCGTCGAGCGGGCGTACTGGCAAGGACTCGCCTACGCCTTCGCCCTCGTCGCAGGGATCGCGGGGCTCATGATCCGCCGGCTGCGGGAAACCGCGCTCGCGTTGGTGCCGCTGATCCTCGGAGTGCTGTGGACGGTCGCCATCATGCAGGTAACCGGGCTCAGGTTCAATCTGGTGAACGTCTGGGCGCTTCCGCTCATCATCGGCTCCGCCGCCGAGTACGGCGTGAATATCGTCCTCCGGGCCCTCGAATCGCAGGCGCATGGTGGACCACGGCTGGCCCGCAGCACCGTCATGGGGGTGACGCTCAACGGCCTCACGACGATGGCCGGCTTCGGCAGCTTGCTCGTCGCGCATCATCGGGGGGTGTGGAGCCTGGGCGTTCTGCTCGTGATCGGCTCCGTGATGACGCTGGCCGCCTCGCTGGTCGTGCTGCCCACGCTGGTCCGCCTCGCCGACCGCCTGCGGGCTCCGGCTGCGGATCAGCGCCGCGTGGCCGCCCCCGTGACCTCGGTCGCCCACTAGCCACGGTGGGACCAAGGTCCAATAGGCAGCCCTCCTGCGGGGCTGCTAGCGTGGTCTCGTCACCGGACAGAGCGAGAGGAGGGACCCTCATGCTGTCGACCATTCTGATCGTGATCGTCGTCCTGATGCTGGTTGGCGCGCTTCCGAGATGGCCCCATAGCACCCGGTGGGGCTATGGTCCGAGCGGCGGCCTCGGCCTGGTGGTGCTGATCCTCATCATCCTGGTGCTCACCGGGCGTCTGTAACGGGTGCCGTGCCGCTCGGGGAAGCGCCGCGGGATGACCGCGGAGGCGGCTTCACCCGGCGGCTACTGCTCCTTCGTCGAGAACGTCGCGCGGCGGTTGTTGGCCCGACAGGCCGGTGTCTTGTCCGCGCAAGTCGGGCGCTCCCCGCCGCGCGACAGGATCGTGATGCGATCCGCGCCGACCCCCTTGGACACCAGATACGCCTTCGCCGACTCAGCCCGCTGGCGACCGACCGCCGCGCTGAGGCCATGGCCTCCCGACTCGTCCGTATGCCCTTCGATCAGGAGGACCTGGCTTCCGTCGCGCGTGAGCCAGGCGGCGTGGGCGTCGAGGACCGCCGTGTCGCTCAGGCGGACATGCGTCGTCCCCGCGGCGAAGTAGATGGGCTCGAGGGCGTCGCCCGGCAGCGCCAGGCTCTTTGGCGCGACTGGCCGGGTCGGGTAGGCGACCAGAGCCACCGCCAGGCCCAAGACCGGCAGCACCACGAGCCACCGGAGTCCTCGGTATGTCGACATGACTGCCTCCTCGCCAGCGTCGGCTCCTGGGCCCGAGCCTCGCGGCTCGGTTCGCCGGTGGGCTTTTTCCCGCTCACCGTTGGCTGATCAGCGAGCGTCGAACGCCTTGCCGGCCTGGAGCCGACGGGCCTGATGCTCCGGGCGCCGGAGCCGCTCGAGCGCCTCGGCCAGCGTGTTGGCCTCGTCGATGAGCAAGCGTCGTGTCGCCGCGCTCGTGTCCGGTGCCTCGCCCACTCGACTCGGATCCATCTGATCCGCCGGCGGGGAATGGTCCTCGAGGGCGCCGGGGAACTCCTCGAACACCAGCCCTCCACCCATACCGCGGATCCGGTTCACCGCGTCGCTCAGCTCCCCGCGCAGCCGCTCGGCGATGTTTCCCATTGCCGTCTCCGCCCATGCGTCGCTCATCGCGGGGCCCTCCTGGTCACTACCCTCGCCCTCACGCTAACAGCCTGACCGGAGGGCCGCCTATTGGACCTTGGTCCAACGAGGGCGGGCCGGGCCGCGGGTCCGCGCCCTTCGCCCTTCAAGGCCTACGCGGTAGAGGATCGCCCGGCCCGACAGTCCTGGAGCCGCTGGTCGACGACGTCCCAGGCGACGACGTTCCACCACGCACCGAGGTAGTCCGGGCGTCGGTTCCGGTACTTCAGGTAGTATGCGTGCTCCCAGACATCGCAGCAGAGGAGCCCGGGCTTGCCGTGCAACAGCACGCTCTCCTGGTTGGGCAGCGACAGGATCTCGATCCGTTCCGTCGATGGGTTCATGACGAGGAAGGCCCATCCCGAGCCGAAGTGCTTCGCCGCCGCGTCGGTGAAGAGGGACTGAAAGCGCTCGAACGAGCCGAAGTCTTTCGTGATGGCGTCGGCGATCGCGCCTCTCGGCGAACCGCCTCCGGTCGGCCCGAGGACCGTCCAGAAGAACTGATGATTGACGTGGCCGCCACCGTGGTTTCGAACGGCTGTCCGGATCGCCTCCGGCACCTGGTCGAGCCGACGGAGCAGGTCCTCGATCGGGAGATCGGCGAGGTGCGGGTACGGCTCGATCGCCTTGTTCAGGGCGTCGACGTACGTCTGGTGATGCTTGTCGTGATGGAGCTCCATCGTCTCGGCATCGATGTAGGGCTCGAGGGCATCGTAGGAGAATCGCAACGGCGGAAGCTTGTACGCCATGTCAGAGCCTCCGTGATGCGGTGGTGTCGCGGCGGACCATGGCGTCCGCGTCTGGCCCTCGAACTCCACGACGATCTTGCCCTTGGCAGTCAGCCAGTCCCGAACCTTGGCCCAGGTGCTCGGCTCCCGTTCCTCCCACGCGCGCACGGCCCCGGCCGGGACCACGATGTACCCGAGCTCGGTGCGGGATGCGACCTCGACGATTCTCGCGAGGTCGGTCCGTGACCCTCGGAGCTGGGCAAGCAGGTCTTCCATGCGATGTCGACCTCCGTGACGTCATTGATTGAATGAGGTGGGCGCCCGCAGGCGCCTGCGGCAGACCCCGCGCCACCGGGACGACGGGACGGTGAGGAGCGACCCGGCCTTCACTGTCCGTCACTCTAGGGCACGCGATCCCGCCCGCCTATGGGACCTTGGTCCAATGCGATGGCAGGGTTTTCCCCAGTCCCATGTCGTCGGCCAGGCAGGTGCCCAGGCCGAGGCGGCTGAGGAACCAGAGCCGGCGGACGGCGACCTCCTGATAGGGACGGAGCGTTGTCTTCAAGCCGCTCCGGGGCCGGCCGCAGCCAACCCCTCGGGCCGGCGCAGGCCATCGAGCGTCTCTTCCAGCCAGCCCCCCGCGACCACCCGGGACCAGTCGCCGGAGCGGTCCGGTGCCGCGGCCGCCTCGCCATCGGCACGCGCCGCCCCGGAGCGCAGCCGCATCGCCTCCCTCACGTCGTCGCGCCGCTCCTCGAGATCCCCGATGGCGCACAGGCGGCTGACGAAGAGCCGCGCGAAGTCCCGGAAGAACCCCAGGGTCGGCGGAAGCCGCGTGGACACCTCGACGGCGCCGAGGTGAAAGAGCCCGCGGCCGGGCCCTGCGCGAAGGCGCCGGCGACCACCAGGCCCACGACGAAGTCGTCGAGGAGGTCATCGAGTCGGGCCCGGTGACTAGTGTTTGACCTCGTGCGATACCCCAAGCACGCCGGCTACCTCTCCAACGTTGCCACGGTGCTCGCCGAGCTCGCCGAAGGCCTCGACGGAGTCGATCTCGTGCGCGTGGCCGACGCGGAGGGCGAGGTGGCCTACGCGCAGCGGCTTGGGTATCTGTTCGACCTCGTCCGGAGACCGGAGCCGGTGCAGCCGCTCGCTGAGTGGGTCGCGGCCCGGGCGCCGAAGATCGTGCCCCTCACCCCTGGCCGCCCGATGACCGGTGCTCCCCGGGACTTCCGCTGGCGCCTGGCCGTGAACGACGACGTCGAGCCCGACGAGGGCGTGGGGTGATCCCGCGCGCGGACGTGATCGACTGGGGCCAAGTCGTCCCCGGGACGGAATGCCGGCAGTCGGGCCGCGCTGCCACGAACTCCGAATTCAGGACGAGCGGGCGAGCTGGAGGGTACATCGGCCCCGGTCTCTTTGGGCACCGGTTTGACTACCATACCGGAGACCATCACGCCGTCCTACGTCGGGGAGCCCCAGTGCAACGGGGTCGCCGAACGATTCATGCGCCCGCTCAAGGAGCAGTGCGTGTCCCTCCATCCTTTCGAGAGCCTTGAGCAGGCGCGCGCGCTCATCGCCGAGTTCATCGAGCGGTACAACACGCAGTGGCTCATCGAGCGCCTGGGGCATCGCACGCCGGCTCAAGGGCGCGCCGCGGCCCCGTCGAGGGCGGCATGAGCCTCGCGACGCGACTCGCCCCGCTCATCGAGGCCCGTAGAGGCTCCAGGATCGACCCTGAGGAGGGGGGCCGCTATCTGGGTATTCCCCGGAACCACTCCTGTGCGAGCGTTCACGGCTGTCAAGAGAACCGGGTGCGGTACAGGGGCGGACCACTGAGCATCCGCAGCGGTCATCTGTCGGGGTGCTTTACACAGTGCCTCTTGAGAGCGCGCGCACGTTTTTCAAGTATTTGAATCATAACGATAGGCCGCTGACGGCATATTTTATGCTTATTTAACTGCGAACAGCCACCGTGTTTGGTTATGGTCGCCACGGCGCAGAGTGCGCTTGATCGTGCGGCTAACCCAGCAGCCTCAACCAGCTTGCGTAAAGTCTACGCCAGCAAGGAGAGAGCAACACGAACGCCATGAAATTGGCAGTACCGTTGTTCGTCGCACTTGCTTACAGTCCCCCCCAGGGATTCGCCACGCCAATACTGGGTTCGGATTTGGCGAGCTTCGCGGTCCTGGGCGCCTCGGATGTAACCTGTGTACCCACGTGCGTCATTGGCGGAAATGTGGGTTCCGACCCAACCGCCCCGACCTCGCCAGCCGGAAACTTCAGTTTCTCATTTGGGACGTTCCAACCCGGAAATCAGGGGACGGCTCAGACTGATCTCACCGCTGCGATTCTCGCTGTGAATGCCGGGTCAGGCACACCCATTCCCGCTGGAGACCTGGACGCGTACCAGACTTTCCTAGGCGGTGCTATCCCCCCGGGCACCTATGATGTTCCCGCCGCGACAATTTCGAATTTGGTGGGAACCCTCGTTCTCGACGGGGGGGGCAGCAACACCGCGGTTTGGAAGTTTCGGTTTTCGAGCACGCTCGTCACCGCGGCGGGCTCGGATGTTACCGTGACAGGTGTAGGTGACGGTGCGGGTGTCGGGCTGTATTGGACTGTCGCCAGCGCCGCGACCCTCGACGGCGACACGTTCGCAGGAAATGTCCTCGCGAATGCCCTCATCAGCAGCAACGGCGGTCTAACAATCGAATGCGGCAGACTCGCGTCGGCCGACGCAAATGTGACGTTGATCGCGGACAGCATCTCTATCGGCTGCGGCACCGAGGGTACCATCGGGTTCGGAAGCGGCGGCTTTGACCAAGCTGGTGGGTCGAACGGCCAAGTCCCGGAACCCGCCACACTTCTGCTTTTCGGCTCCGGGCTGGCGGGGTTGCTTGCCTTTAGAAAAAGGTTCTTTCCCGTCGCTTGACGGATTGCGCGGCCACTCAGGGCGGTTTCCGTGCGCGACGTTTCCGGCATGTCGACGGGCTGCGGGAGAAGCGGGGCAACGAGAAGGCCGCCGCCTGATCTCGTCTACACACCTCTTGATAAGACCTCGAGCAAGGGTTCGTCCCGATATGCGGGCACACCGCCGCCTGACGCCCATGGGTCGGCGCACCAGGAGGTGAGGGTCTGGCGCACCGAGCGGAGCATGTCTTCGAGGTCGGCGGCCTTCTCCTCGACGAAGGGCAGGCCACCAGAGCGAAGAGCCCATGACGACGACCCGCTCAGCCGACCAGGCGCAGGACGGCAGCGGCATCCACCCGGCGCCGGAACCTGACGACCAGGGCCCCAGGAGGCAAATCCGCTTCGGCACAGTTCCGGTCCTCGTCGATGCACAGGATCAGGTTGGTTAAGCGCGCGCTCCGATACAGCGCGAGTTTCCGCGCCACGTAGTCGGGCGTCCAGAAGCCCACGATCTCCAGGAGCCACCGGCGCGCCGGGTTGGAGCGGAGCTGGAGGGCGAAGTCGGGGAAGATGAGCGTGCCGTCAGCGGCGATC
>MGBT01000223.1:0-359 GCA_001788395.1 Candidatus Rokubacteria bacterium GWA2_70_23 | reverse complement strand
CGGCGCGAGGTGTCGGAACTCCCGAGCGAAACGTTCCTCGACGAGGCTGTCGGATTGGCGCGGCGCTTTGGCGTGCGTGAACGCGAGAAGCCGTCGCATCTGGCGCCACGCCGCCAGGACGGGACGGCCCTCGGGGGTGCGGGCGGCGTGTTGGCTGGAGTCCGTCCAGCTGGCGTCCGGTGCCGCCCGACGGAACTCGCCGTAGGCGCCGGTGAACGCCGCGCTCAAGGTCGTGTATGCGGGCGTTTCCTGGGGAGAAAGGTCCAGGTACACCGTGATCGTGTCGAAGCTGGCGAGAAACCCCCCGGCAAGGTCGCCGACGGCGAGCTCGAAGACCGTCGGTCCCACGAGCTCCGCGA
>MGBT01000222.1 GCA_001788395.1 Candidatus Rokubacteria bacterium GWA2_70_23 | reverse complement strand
CAGGAGCGGCGACTGGCTCTTCCGCGCGCTGCACGAGGCGGGCTTCGCGAGCCAGCCGACCTCGCGCGCCCGCGATGACGGACTGCGGCTGCGTGGCGCCTACATCACCGCCGCCCTTCGCTGCGCGCCGCCGGCCAACAAGCCGACGCCTGGCGAACTGGAGTGCTGCCAACCCTATCTCCTCGAGGAGCTGGCCCTGCTCCCGCGGGTGCGCGTGCTGGTCGCGCTGGGGAAGATCGCCTGGGACGCGTGCTTCCGCGCGCTCCGCGCCGCGGGGCGCCCCGTCCCGCGCCCGCTGCCCCGCTTCACCCATGGCGCGCGGGCCGCCATGCCCGACGGCCTGATCCTCCTTGGCTCCTTCCACCCGAGCCAGCAGAACACCTTCACCGGCCGGCTCACACGCCCGATGCTCCGCAAGGTGTTCGTGGCGGCCGGCCAGCTGGCGCGTCGGCGTCGGGCTCAGCCGCGGCCGAGCTGAATCACCAGCCCGCCGGCCACGATGAGGGCTCCGCCGACCAGAAGGGAGGGCGATGGCCGGTCTCCGAGCGCCACGAAGGCCACGGCCTGGCTCACCACGAAGAAGACGGCGATGTAGAGCCCGAGCGCCCGCCCGAAGCCGAACGCCGGCTGATTGACGAGCCACCCGTAGCCCGCGAGCAGGCACACCCCCGCGGCATAGCCCCACACCCTTCCGCCGATGCCGATCCGCATGCCCAGATCCCCGAGCACCTCGGCCGCGGCGGCGGCGATCAGCACGATCATGTTCACGCGTGGCTTCTCCTTTTCCGCTGTCGTGTCCCGCGCATGGCGCCTGCGGGCCGTATCAGCCGCATACAGCGGCGTCGGGCTTGCCCGCCTGGAGGGCGTCCGCTATAGTTGGGGCCGCTCGCGCGAGAGGGGGCGGTCGAGATGGTCCTCCTGCACTCAGGCGTCCCGGGGCAGTATACGGTCGGAGCGGGGTATCGGCTCGCCCTGGCCGTTCGCGAGGCCGGGCGCCCGGGCGCGCCCAGGCCCCGCCTCCGGCTCGTCCTCTTCCACGGCAAGCGCCATCCAGCCGGCGCGGTCGCCGCCGGGGTCACGCGGGGCTTGCCACGCCCCCCGGAACGGCGGACCGGTCGCCATGCGCCGCCCGACCGGCCGGATGCTCGCGTAGCGGCGCGCAGGGCGGCCTCCGCGGGCACATGCGCCAAGATACGCCGCACGATCTCGCAGCCTATCGAGGCGTGGCCGCGTCTGTCTGATCGATCGCAAGTCGTGGAATGCATGGAGCCGGATCGGTTGAAGACACCGCGCTGGGCCGTCGCAATAGGCCGACCGGCCTTGCAGGGTTTGCCGGAATGCGCAGACCGGCCTATCCCGAGCCCGAATTGTAGTTCGGCCAGAAGGAGAGAAGGAGACGCGATGGTTAGAGGAGTGCGGTTTCTTGTCGATGACACTGGCCGCAGGACGGCCGTTCAGATCGACTTGAAGAAACAGGCGAGGTTGTGGGAAGACTTCTACGATCGGGCCCTGGCCGAGCAGCGGGCCTCCGAGCCCCGCGAGCCGTTGAAGACGGTCAAGAATCGCATCCTGGGTCGCCGGCGGCGGCGTGGCTGAGTACGCGGTTGTCTTCGCGCGCTCGGCTCGGCGCGAACTCGAACGCCTGGACGTCGGCGTGGCGCGACGGATCATCTCGCGTGTCGAGGCCCTGGCTGGCGACCCGAGGCCGCGCGGATGCGTCAAGCTGCAAGGAGCCGCCGACCTGTGGCGAATTCGCGTCGGGGACTATCGAGTCATCTACTCGGTTGACGACGACGCGCGCCTCGTGGACATCCGTGTCGTACGGCACCGGAGCGATGCTTACAGGTAACGGCACCCACGCGCCGGACCACGGCATCCAGCCGACGACCTTCGGCCGCGGCTGATACCGGCCGTTCGGCCGCAACGATGCGGGTTGTCGGGACGGAAGGAGGGGAAGATGGACGTACGCCAAGAGCGTCTTCTCCGGGTCGCGTTTCTCGCGGGACCGGTCACGGATGCCGCCGCGCTCGTGCCGATGCTGTTTCCGTTCCTCGCGGGTCTTGTCTGGGGTTTCCACGACGTCTCGGGGAGCTACCGCTTCGCGATGGGGTATTGCGCAGCCCTGATGCTGGGTTGGACCGCGCTGCTGATCTGGGCCTACCGGCGCCCGATGAAGAGCCGCGCCGTCGCAGCTCTGACCGCCCTCGTTCTCTACGGCCTCGTCCTGACGGAGATCCTTGCGGTCCTGTCCGGCGCGCTGGAAGCCTCGCGCATGGTTCCAACGTGGTGTCTGCAGGCGGCGTTGCTCGCGTTGTTCGCAAGCGCCTACCATTATCCCTCTCTCCGGCGGTGGGTTGCGGCGTAGCAGGGTGCTCCAGTTGACGCCGCCCAGCGTCGCCGGGCCATGGCGAGGTGCCGTCCGGCGTCCGCCGCTTCCCTCGAGATGGAGTCGTGAACCCGAAACGCACGAAAGGCCGGGCCGCCGGCACGCAGGCCGGCCCGCCGGGAAGACGAGGGCATGCCATGCCGAAGATCCTGCTGATCCAGGGGCCCAACATGAGCTATCTCGGCCGGCGGCAGCCGGAGCTGTATGGCAAGACGTCGGCCGCGGAGCTGGACGCCATGCTGCGCGAGCACGCGCAGGTGAACGGGTACGAGCTCACGATCTTCTACACGCATAGCGAGAGCGCGGCGATCGAGCGGCTCTATCGCGCCGTGGAGGAGGGGTTCGACGGCCTCGTGATGAATCCCGCCGCGTTTCTGTTCGCGGGGCATGCGCTCCGCGACTGTCTCCGCGCGGTGCCGCTGCCCTATATCGAGGTCCACATGACGAACATCGAGAAGCGCGGTCTGCGCTCGATCCTGGCGGAGACCGGTGTGGGACTCATCGCCGGGTTCGGTGTCCAGTCCTACCTCCTGGGGCTCGAGGCGATGCTGGAACACCTGAAGCATCGCGGCAGGGTGCGTGCCACGTCCGATCGACCAGGGCATCCTGCGGATGCTGGCCGAGGTGACGGGCGGCAGGCGAGCGGCGCAGCCGCCGCCAAGCGGACCATGGCGTCGGGGGTTGCTCGTAAGTCCCGACGTCTCGGAAGCGAGGCTGCCCGCCGAGAGGCCCCACGAGCCGGATAGAAAGCGTGACAGTTGAAGCTAAGTGAGGAGCGGAAGTTCACGCCGGCCGAGGTCCTTCGCGCGGCCAGGACCTGCCGCGTGGATCGGATCGTGCGCCCCTACCTGGAGGCGCTGCAGTGACCCGACCTCGCGCGAGCGGACCCGTTCAGTCCATCAGCTGGCCCGGGCACTCGCCTTCGATGGACCGACGCTTGTCGAATCGATCCAGCGCACGTTCGCCCGCCGAGCGACGCGCATTCCCGCGGAGCCGCTGGAGGGGCTGCGTGACGCGTTCGCGAGCGATCCGCTCCACGCGACTCGCTGGCGGGCCTTCCTGGCGAAGGGGCGGCTCCACGTGACCGAGGCCGCCCTCTTCGAGGTGGTCGCGAGCATCCAGCGCTTCGCCCAGCCCGCCCTGGACGCGGCACGCGAGGACCGCCCGTTTGACCACCACTGGCCCCCGGATGGGCCGTGGCGATCGAAGGGGGACGCCGACCATGGCTGACGCGCCGGCGACATCCCACGCCAGGACTCGTCAGCCGGCCGCGCCGACCGATAGCCGGGAGGTCTATCCAGGGGCGCTGCGCGCCTGCTCGCGCAGGACGAACTTCTGGATCTTCCCCGTGGAGGTCTTGGGCAAGGCGCCGAACACCACATGTTTCGGCACCTTGTAGCGGGCCAGCTTGTCGCGGCTCCACTGGATGAGGTCCTCGGCGCCGACGGGCGGGGCCCCGGGCTTGAGGGTGACGAAGGCGCAGGGGACTTCGCCCCACTTCTCGTCGGGCTTGGCGACAACGGCGGCCTCCATGACGGCCGGGTGGCTGTAGAGGACCTCCTCCACCTCGAGGGAGGAGATGTTCTCGCCGCCCGAGATGATGATGTCCTTCGAACGGTCCTTGATCTCCATGTAGTTGTCGGGATGCCAGACGGCGAGATCGCCCGTGTGAAACCAGCCGCGGCGCAGGGCCGCGCGCGTGGCCCGCGGGTTCTTGAGATACCCCTTCATCACGGTGTTCCCGCGCAGCATCACCTCGCCCACGGTGCGGCCATCCCGGGGCACGGGCGCCATGCTCCTTGGATCGGCGATGATCAGGTCCTCGATCGTGGGGTAGCGGACGCCCTGGCGCGCCATCTTCTCGGCCCGCGCCTTGAGAGGGAGCCCCTCCCAGTCCGCCTGCCAGGCGCAGAGCGTCGAGGGGCCATAGGTTTCCGTGAGCCCGTAGAGATGGGTGACGCGGAAGCCCATGGCCTCCATGGCCGCGATCACGGTGGAGGGGGGCGCGGCCCCGCCCGTCGCCATCTCCACGACGTGGTCGAACGTGACCTTCACCGCCTCGGGGGCATGGATCAGCGTGGTCATGACGATGGGGGCGCCGCACATGTGGGTTACCCGGTGGCGCTTGATGGCGGGAAAGATGAGCGCCGGCTCCACGCGGCGCAGGCACACATGCGTGCCGCCCGCGGCCGTCACCGCCCACGCGTATGTCCAGCCGCTGCAGTGGAACATGGGCAAGGTCCAGAGGTAGACGGAGGCCGGGGTGAGGCCGAAGGCCAGCGCATTGCCGAGGGCATTGAGGTAGGCGCCGCGGTGATGGTAGACGACGCCCTTGGGGTTCCCGGTGGTGCCCGAGGTGTACAGGAGGCAGATGGCCTGCCACTCGTCGGCGGGGCCTCGCCAGGCCCAGTCGGGATCGCCCTCGGCGAGGAAGGCCTCGTAGTCCTTCTCGCCGAGGAGCTGCCCCCCCGCGTGGAGCGGGTCGTCAATGTCGATGACGGTGATCTTCCGCCTGAGCATTCCCAGGGCCTGGCCGACGGTGTCGGAGAACTCGCGGTCGGTGATGAGCACCTTGGCCTCGCCGTGCTCCAGGATGAAAGCGATGGTGCGGGCGTCGAGCCGGTAGTTGAGCGCATTGAGCACCGCGCCCGCCATGGGGACGCCGTAATGGGCCTCGAGGAGGGCCGGGACATTGGGCGCCATCACCGCCACGGTGTCGCCGCGACGGATCCCGCGCCGCCGCAGCGCCGAGGCCAGCCGCCGGCAGCGCGCGTAGAAGTCCGCGTAGCTCCAGGTCCGGTCCCCGTGGATGACGGCGGGCTTGTCGGGGTAGACGGTCGCCGCCCGGGCCAGGAACGAGAGCGGCGTGAGCGGCGCGTAATTCGCTGGCCCCCGGTCCAGCGCCTGCTCGAAGGGATTCGTCCTGCGTGCTTTGGTCCTCGGGGTCTTCGTCCTGGGGGCCTTCGTCCCGGCAATCTTGCGGCGCTGCGCCACGGTCGCCTCCTCGGGTCAAGGATCCGTCTGCCCCGATGATAGGGCGACTCCGGGGCCCGGTAAAGGCCGGAGGGCCCCGCCCGGGATGTCCGCACAGCGCGCGTGGCGACAGCGGCCCTGCTGCGACCGGGGACGCGGGCTCGGAGCCGACCAGGCGCCGTCGCCCTTGCCCGCCTGGGGAGTGGCCGCTATAGTTGGAGCACTCGCACGAGAGGGGGCGGTCGAGATGGTCCTCCTGCGATGAGGCAGCTCGTCCCGGCGCTGCCCGGCCGACCGGGTGCTCGCGTCGTGACCTGCCGGGCGGTGTCCGCCGGCACCTGCGCCAAGATACGCTGCGCGCTCTCGCAGCCTATCCAGCCGCGGCCACGCCTGGGTGATCGATCGCAAGACGTGGAAAGCATGGAGCCGGATCCGGTTAAGACACCACGCCGGGCCGCCGGAATAGGCCGACCGGCCTCGCGGCATCTGCCGGAATACGCAGACCGGCCTATCCCGAGCCCGAGTTGTAGATGGCGCGGACGCTTCGCGCCGCCCATCATGCGGCTGGAGCGGAAGGGCGGCCCCGCGAGCAAGCTCGGTTCCTTCCGCCGCTCATCCGCCGCCCCCGTTATGCCGAGTACGGAGCAACGGGAGGAGTTTGCTGAGTGGCGTTTGACCGGATGCTCAGGCGGATGCGAGATCTCGTCAGGGCGAGCGAGTACGTTCTGACCGTGCATGGCGCGGATGAGATCGAAGCAGACGGGCTGAGTGTCTTCGACGTGGAGCACTGCATTCTTACGGGTAGGATCGTGAAGCGCCAAAGGGACCGGGTGACGGGTGAGTGGAAGTACCTGGTTGAGGGGCGAACCTTGAGGGGGACACGGGCAACGGTCGTTGCGAAGATCGGGCCGACGGGGAAGCTGGTGCTCATCACGGTGTACGCTCTGTAGCTTGGGAGGGGAAAGATGATCTGCGACATCTGCGGCAAGAAGGGCGCCCGGATCCGAAGGGTGACGAGAACCTACGGCCGTGGTCGGTCAGCCTTCCTGATCGAGGGAGTGCCAGTGATTAGCTGCCCACACTGCGGCGAGAGCTACCTCGCGGCCGAGACGCTCAAGGAAATCGAGCGCATTCGGATGCATTGGCGCCAGCTCTCGACGGACAGGAAGGTGCCGGTAGCGAGATTTCGCGGGGCGGCATAACAGGCGGCTCCACCTGCCCGTCCGCTTTGCGGCCGGCAGGTGAGCCGCAGCGTTCGGCCGAGGAGCGCTGATGAGCATCTACGCCACGATGTGGCGGCTGAAGTTCCCGAGCCACGGAGACGACTATACGGGCTGCGGGTGGATCGAGGTCATCGCGCAGGGCGTTCCGGCACACATCGGCGCTCCGACTCCCGGCTTCGCCAACGGGGGAGAGGACCCGTTCGCGAGCTTCCTGCCACCTGCCATCTTCGTCCCTGCGAATGACGATGGCCAAACCATGCGTGCGGTCGTGTTCGTGACCCAAGCGACGCGCAAAGGAACGGATCGCTCAGCCCAAGAGTACGTCAGCCCGTTGCTCGTCCTCTCTGGGCTGGAGTATTCCACCATCACGTTCGGGGACTTGCACGAGAGGATCTGCGATGCCTTGCGTGGCGATCGGCCACGCCTCGTGGCGGAGTCATTGGGACCAGATGGCCGTCTTCGGCTACTGTTCGAGGACGGCAGTGTCCAGGATATCGAGTCGGGTCAACCGAGCGGCCGGGCGCCCTCATGAGGGCCGGCCGAACCTCACGCTGCAGCGGACCGGGGCTCGCGATGCTCGCCCCGCCCGCTGAGCGTGCGCGATGGCGCGGACGCTTCGCGCCGCGCCATCGGGGGCGGCGGATTGGCATCCGCATGACGGGCGTCGCTTCGCGCCGCCCATCGTGCGGCTGGAGCGGACGGGCGGCCCCGCGAGCACGCTCGCGGTTCGGCCCGCCGCTCATCCGCCGCCCCCGTTGGGCAGCCCCGGTGACACTGCAGCCGGAACCTATGTTCATGGAGACCGACGTCAGTGAACCATAGCGAAATCGTGAGCTTCCTGTGGGGGGTTGCGGACCTGATCCGCGACACGTTCAAGCGGGGCAAGTACCAGGACGTGATCCTTCCGCTCACGGTGCTGCGGCGGCTCGATTGCGTGCTGGGGCCGACCAAGGAGAAGGTCCTGAGCAAGCAGGCCGAGCTGCGCGGCAAGAAGCTCGAGAACCTCGACCCCCAGCTCCGCAGGGCGTCGGGCTTCGCGTTCTACAACACGTCCCGCTACGACTTCGAGAAGCTCCTCGCCGACGCCCCGCACCTGGCGGCGAATCTGCGGAACTACATCGCCGGCTTCAGCCCGAACATGGGCGAGGTGCTGGAGAAGTTCGACTTCGACAACACCATCAGCAAGCTCGACGAGGCGGGCCTCCTCTTCCAGGTGCTCGAGCGCTTCAAGAACGTGGACCTGCACCCGGAGCGGATCGACAACCCGACCATGGGCACGATCTTCGAGGAGCTGCTGCGCAAGTTCAACGAGGCGCTGAACGAGAACCCCGGCGAGCACTTCACGCCCCGGGACGTCGTGCACCTGATGGTGGATCTGATGCTGGCGGGGGACGAGGCCCGCACCCGCGCGAGGGGCGTGGTCCGGACCGTGTACGACCCGTGCTGCGGCTCCGGCGGGATGCTCATGATCACGAAGGAGCACATCACGGTCGGCCTCCGGAGGAACGGAGAGGTCATCCGTCCGCCGATGAACACCGGGGCGGAGATCCACCTCTTCGGCCAGGAGGTGAACCCCGAGACGTGGGCGGTCTCGAAGTCGGATCTCTTCATGAAGGACCCGACGGGGCGTGACGCGGACAATATCGCCTACGGAACCACGCTGTCGAACGACCGCCACGCAGGCACGAGCTTCGACTACCTGATCGCGAACCCGCCTTATGGCAAGGACTGGAAGCGCGATGAGGCCGCCGTCCGCGCCGAGCACGAGCGCGGCGGGGTCGGCCGCTTCGCCCCGGGCCTCCCGCGCATCAGCGACGGCCAGCTCCTCTTCCTCCTTCACATGCTCGCGCATGCGAAGGACCCGAAGGAGGGAGGCTCCCGCATCGCGATCATCATGAACGGTTCGCCGCTCTTCACGGGCGACGCCGGGAGCGGGGAGAGCGAGATCCGCCGCGTCATCCTGGAGGACGACCTCCTCGAGGCGCTGATCGCCCTGCCCGAGCAGCTCTTCTACAACACGGGCATCGCGACGTACGTGTGGGTGGTCACCAACCGCAAGGCCCGCGAGCGCCGCGGCCAGGTACAGCTCATCGACGCCACGTCGTTCTGGGTGCCGATGCGCAAGAGCCTCGGCGACAAGCGCCGAGAGATTCCGCTCGACCGCGCGCAGGACGTCCTGAAGATTCTCGCCGACTTCAAGGACGGCGACACGCGCACGGTGGCAAAGGACGGCAAGGAGGAGGAGATAGTCGTCAGCAGGATTTTCCCGACGACCCACTTCGGCTTCCGCAAGATCACCGTCGAGCGCCCGCTGCGGCTCAACTTCCAGGCCGGCCCTGAGCGCCTCGCGCGCCTCGAACAGGAGCGGGGCTTCCAGGCCCTGGCGCAGTCGAAGAAGAAGGGCGCCGCGGGCGCGAAGGAGCAGGCCGAGGGACGCGCCCACCAGGAGGCGATCCGCAAGCTCGTCTGCACGCTCCCAGACACGCTGTTCAAGGACAGGGAGGAATTCGAGCGGGTGATTGAGGCCGCCGCCAGGACGGCGGGCGTGAAGCTTTCCGCCCCCGTCAGCAAGGCGATCCTCTCCGCGCTTTCCGAGCGTGACGAGACGGCGGCGATCTGCCGCGACAAACAGGGCAACCCCGAGCCCGACCCGGAGCTGCGGGACACGGAGAGCGTGCCGCTGGCCGAGAGCGTCGAGGGCTTCTTCGCGCGCGAGGTGACGCCGCATGTCCCGGACGCCTGGATCGATACTGGCAAGCGCGACCCGAAAGACGGCGAGGTTGGCCTCGTCGGCTACGAGATCAACTTCAACCGCTACTTCTACCGCTACACCCCGCCGCGCCCCCTGGAGGAGATCGAGGCCGAGATCCGCGGCATCGAGGCGGACATCCTGCGGATGCTGGCCGAGGGGACGGGCGGCAGGTGAGACCTCCCCCTGTGGCGAACTGTTGACAGATATGAATAACTGCCTACACTTCGTCACATGCCTGATCCCAGCGATCGCGAACGGCTCCTCCGGCTCGCCCGCCGACGGGGCGGCCTGACCACACGCGACGTCGTCGGCGCCGGTATCCATCGCCAGGTCCTGAGCCGCCTGGTGCGCGAGGGTGCGCTGGAACGCGTCGCCCGTGGGCAGTATCGCCTTCCCGGCGCTCTGGTGACCGAGCACCACGGGCTGGCCGTTGCGGCGGCAGCCGCGCCGTCTGGGGTGGTCTGCCTGCTCTCGGCTCTCGGTTTCCACGGGATAGGCACCCAGCTTCCGGCCGAAGTCTGGATGGCGATCGATCGCCGCGCGCGCCGGCCCGCCCTCCCGCATCCTCCGCTGCGGGTTGTCCGCTTCAGCGGGCAGGCGCTGACGGAAGGGATCGAAACCCACCGCGTCGAGGGGCAGGCCGTGCGCATCTACGGCGTGGCCAAGACCGTTGTCGACTGCTTCAAGTACCGCAACAAGATCGGCCTCGACGTGGCGCTCGAGGCTCTGCGGGAGGCGTGGCACGCGCGCCGCTTCACGATGGACGAGCTGGACCGGTACGCCAGGACCTGCCGCGTGGAGCGTGTCATGCGACCGTACCTCGAGGCACTCGTGGCATGACCGACTCCTCGGTTGCTCTCGCGCAGTCGGTCCAGGCGCGTCTCGTGCGGCACGCCAAGACGCTCGGCGTGGACCCGAACCTCGTCCTCACCCGCTTCGCGATGGAGCGGTTCCTCTACCGCCTCTCGCGCTCGCCCTACGCCGAGCGGTTCGTGCTCAAGGGCGCGCTCCTGCTGCTGGTCTGGCTGGGCGAGATGATCCGGCCGACCCGCGATGCCGATCTGCTCGGCTTCGGCGACCTGTCGGACGAGGCGCTGGCGAGGATCTTCCGCGAGGTCTGCGCCGTCGAGGTCGAGCCCGATGCCATGACGTACCTCGGGGACTCCATTCGCATCGCGGCGATCCGTCAGGAGGATGCCCACGGCGGGAAGCGCGTCACCCTGCAATCGCGTCTCGGCCCGGCGCGCCTTCGCGTGCAGGTGGACGTGGGCATCGGCGATGCCGTGACCCCAAAGCCCGTGTGGTTCGACTACCCGAGCCTGCTCGAGCTTCCGCGCGCGCGTCTCCGCGCCTACCGGCCCGAGACGGCGATCGCCGAGAAGTTCCATGCCATGGTCACCCTTGGCTCGAAGAACAGCCGCATGCGGGATTTCTTCGACATCGATGCCCTCGCCGAGCGCACGTCGTTCGACGGACAGCGACTAGTCGAAGCGCTGCGCGCGACCTTCGAGCGCCGCGGCACGCCGACCCCGTCTGGCGTTCCGCTCGCGCTGACGCCTGCCTTCGCCGGATCGAGCGAGAAGCAGGCGCAATGGGCGGGATTCCTGAAGAAGAACCGTCCCTCCTCCGCGCCGCAGGTCCTGGGGCAGGTCGTCGAGCGGCTGGCGCGGTTCCTCGGACCGGTCATCGATGCCGCCCGTCGCGGATCCGACGTTGATCTCGTCTGGCGACCGGGTGGACCCTGGCAGCCGAGCGAGGAACCCCGCGCATGACGACCGCCCAACGCCCCTCCCGCGAGATCGACGGCAAGGGCCGCACCGTCCGCGAGTGCCTCGCCGGCCGCAGGTACTCGATCGACTCCTACCAGCGCCAGTCAATTCGGCAGGCGAAGCAGATGTGCGAATTCGGGGGAAACACTCCGGAGGAGGTGATGGAATGAACGAGTCCTTGACTCCCAACGCTTGGCTGACCCGCGCCGGCCGCCACGGGCACGCGGTCAGCCGCGTCATGTGCGCGCCGTGGAATGGGTGCGGACCGATGTCCCCCGCGCGGAGTTCCAGCAGGATCTTCTGTACTCGCTGGGCGCGTTCATGACCGTATGCCGGATCCAGCGCAACGGAGCGGCAGGGCGGCTGCTTCAGATTCTCGAGGGCAAGAAGGACCCCGGACCGCCGCCCGAATCAGGCGTGAAGGAGAAGGACCCGGCACCGGTCGCCCATACCGAGGAGGCGGCCGTGGACGTCGCGCAACTTGCCCATGACCAGATCGCCGCCAGGATCGAGGGGCGCTTCCGCGGGCACGACCTGGCACGTCTGGTCGATGCCATCCTCACGGCCGAGGGCTACTACACCCAGGCCTCGCCCCCGGGGCGCGACGGCGGAGTCGACATCCTCGCCGGACGCGGCACCTTGGGCCTGGACAGCCCCCGCCTCTGCGTCCAGGTGAAATCGTCGAGCAGCCCGGCGGACGTGACCGTCCTTCGTGCGCTCCAAGGGAGCATGCAGACCTTCCAGGCGGAGCAGGGACTGCTCGTGAGCTGGGGCGGAGTGACGAGCGCCGTCACGAGCGAGGCGCGGCAGAGCTTCTTCACGGTACGCATCTGGGATGCCCAGGCTCTCGTCGAGGCGCTCTACCGCGTCTACGAACGACTCCCCGAGGAGATCCAGGCCGAACTGCCGCTCAAGAGGGCCTGGACGCTGGTGCTCGAGGAGGATGAGGAGTGAAGACTGTCGGTGAGACCGGGCGCTGTGCGAGGCCGCGGCAGGAGATCTACCGCCGGCTGGCCGGGCGCATCTGGGCACCGGAGCGGCTGGAGCAGGAGACGGTGTCGTGAGCGGGGCGGCGGCGAACGGCGGCTCAACCCTTAGACGCTCGCGAGACACGCCAGGGGTGTGCTTGTCAGAAGTGACCCACCCGATCGGGGAGCTGGAGGGCAGGCTGCCAGACGACGGTTCGACTGCGGAGAGGAAGCCCGTGGAAAGTGTGGACATCATACAGCCGATGCCCACACTTCCCACAGGCCCTACGACGATTGCAAGAAAGTCGCCAGAAAAAAGGAGCGGGTCACTCTATGCGAGCACAAGTGGTCAACTTCTCGTTAGCGTCGAGGAGGAACTGGAGGTTGACCGCCAGCCGGGCACGAAGGTCGGCGACTACGTGCCGTTCTACTTCTGCCCACGGTCTGTCATGCTGTTCGTGATCCACCGCGCGAACCATCCTGAACTGACGTATCGAGACGGGCAGGGTCCCATCGTGCACCTGGAAGCGGATCTGCACGCAGTGGTCCAGTGGGCAAAAGAGTCCGGTAGGCGTTGGGCGTTCTCTCTTTCCAACGCGGGGGCCTACTACACGGAGTTCCGGTCGCGCCTGGACGAGTTGGATCAGCTCGACTGGCAGGTGATTGCGGCAACGGACTTTCGCCCGGCTGAGGTGAAGGAACGCAAGCAGGCCGAGTTCCTGCTTCACGGACGCTTCCCGTTCGAGCTGATCGAGCGCATCGGCGTTCGGTCCGCGGACATCCAGGAGCGCGCTGCGACAGCCCTCGCGGGCACACGCCATCGGCCGCCAATCGAGGTCCATCGGGAATGGTACTTCTGAGACAGGAGGCGCGACGATGATCGAGTTCAAGGCGGGCGACATCCTGTCGGAAGACGCCGAAGCCCTGGTCAACACGGTCAACTGCGTGGGCATCATGGGGCGCGGAGTCGCGCTCCAGTTCAAGCAGGCCTTCCCGGAGAACTTCAAAGCCTATGAGCGCGCCTGCAAGCTGGGACAGGTCGAGCCCGGGAGGATGTTCGTGTTCGGCACCGAACAGCTCACCCACCCGCGCTACATCGTCAACTTCCCTACCAAGCGGCACTGGCGCGGCAGGTCGCGCATCGAGGACATCGAGACGGGTCTCGAGGCGCTGGTCGCCGAGATCCGCCGCCGTGGGATCCGATCGATCGCTATCCCGCCGCTCGGGGCCGGCCTCGGCGGGCTCCCGTGGGCCGAGGTGCGGTCCCGCATCGAGCGGGCGGTCCTCGCGCTGCCCGACGTGCGGGTGGTGGTGTTCGAGCCGCAAGCGGCGTCTGAGCCGGATCGGGTCCCGAGGGCGCGAAAGATCCCGGCCATGACGCCGGGGCGAGCGGCGCTCGTCGGCCTGATGGACCGGTACCTTGCCGGTCTGCTCGATCCCTTCGTCACCCTGCTCGAAGTGCACAAGCTCATGTACTTCACGCAGGAGGCCGGCGAGCCACTCAGGCTACGCTACGTTGCGGGCCCCTACGGCCCCTATGCGGAGAATCTTCGGCACGTGCTGCACGCCATCGAGGGCTACTACGTGTCGGGCTACGGGGATGGCGGCGACGCACCCGAGCAGGTCTTGCAGCTCGTGCCGGGTGCGGTCGCCGACGCCAGGGCTTCACTCGAAGCGCACCCGGAGTCGCAGGCACGCTTCAAGAAGGTCGCCCATCTCGTCGCGGGCTTCGAGTCGCCGTTCGGTCTGGAACTGCTCGCGACCGTACACTGGATCGCCACGCGCGAACATCCCGCCTCGGATGAAGACCTCATCGCGCGCACCTACGCGTGGGCCGAACGCAAGCGGCAGTTCTCTGCGCAACAGATCCGCCTCGCGCGGCGCGTGCTGGCGGAGCGTGGCTGGATGGCCAGCGCGAGCGTTTGAGGCGACCCGTGCAGCGACTCGGAGAGGAGGCGGCGTCGTGAGCGAGGTAAGGCACGAGCTGGGCGGCACGAGCCTACGCCGATTCAAGCCGTATCCGGCATACAAGGGCTCCGGCGTCGACTGGCTGGGGGAGATCCCGGCCGGGTGGGGCATCAAGCGCCTGAAGCGCATCGTTCAGTTCCGTGGAGGGGGCACTCCGGCCAAGGACAACCTGGAGTACTGGGGCGGGGACATCCCTTGGGTATCTCCGAAAGACATGAAGGTATCCGTGGTGCTGGATACCGAGGACAAGATCACGGCCCAAGCCCTTCGCGAGAGCGCAACTAACCTGGTCCCGGCTGGGGCGGTTCTCGTGGTCGTTCGGTCTGGGATACTCGCCCACAGCGTCCCCGTGGCACTCAGCGGCTGCGAAGTGACCCTGAACCAAGACCTCAAGGCGCTGATCCCCCGCTCGGAGCTTCTTCCGAGATACCTCATGTATCTGATCTCAGGGATGCAGCGCGAGCTTCTGGTCGAATGGAAGAAGGAGGGGGCGACCGTTGAGAGCCTCGAACTTGAACTGGTTGCAAGCACGCCAACGCCCCTGCCTGCCATCGCAGAGCAACGCGCCATCACGACGTTTCTCGACCGGGAGACGGCGAGGATCGATGCGCTGGTGGCGAAGAAGGAGCGGCTGGTCGAGCTGCTCCAAGAGAAGCGCACCGCCCTCATCACCCGGGCCGTCACCAAGGGCCTCGACCCGAAGGTCCCCATGAAGGACTCCGGCGTCGAGTGGCTGGGGGAGATTCCGGCGCATTGGGAGCCGATGAAGATCAAGAGACTCTTTCGTCAGACAAAGCGCCAGGAGCACGCCGACCTGACCGTCCTATCCGTCTATCGCGACTACGGAGTGGTCGAGAAGTCATCGAGGGACGATAACTTCAACCGCACGCCTGAAGACCTGGATTCGTATCAGTTGGTGAACGTGGGCGACTTGGTCATCAACAAGATGAAGGCATGGCAGGGCTCCCTCGGAGTGTCCCAACTCTCAGGAATCACGAGCCCTGACTACGCCGTGTTCTCGCCTCATCATTCCGAAAGCGGACGATTTCTGCACCACTTCCTTCGCAACAAGCTATTGACAAACGTGTACCTGACCATGTCGAACGGGATCCGCCCTAGCCAGTGGCGTCTGGAGCCAGAGCGGTTTGAAGATCTCACCGTTTTTGTTCCGACCCGTACTGAGCAGACCAAGATCTGCGAGTACGTTGATCATGGGGTGCAGGGTGTAAGCCAGCTCATCGAGCGTGTGGAGACAGCCGTCAACTGCCTCGAGGAGCTGCGCACCGCCCTCATCTCCGCCGCGGTGACTGGCAAGATCGACGTGCGGGAGGAGGTGGCTGCGTGACCTTCGCGCCGCGGTTCAGCATCACGCACGCGATCACCGCGGCGCTGACGCGCATCGAGCGGGCGCGGGGCTTCCTCGAGGCGGCGAAGCTGTCGGAGGACTGGATCCGGCGGATGGGCGCGCGCGCGCTCGTCCTGGAAGCACACCATACGACACACATCGAGGGCACGCGGCTCACCCTCGATCAGTCCGAGCGGCTCTGGGCGGGGGAGCATGTCCCGGAGGCCGACCCGGACGACACGCGGGAGCTGCTGAACTACCGCTCCGCGTTCGCCTTCGTGTCCGGCTACCTCGGTGACGGCGGCCCGATCACCGAGGGGCTGATCCGCGAGATCCACAAGCGGTTGGTGGAGGGCGTGCGGGGCGGGGCCGCCGAACCGGGGCAATACCGCCGGGTGCAGAACTACGTTGTGAACTCGGCCACCCGGGAGGTTGTCTACACCCCGCCTCCGGCCTACGACGTGGTGGTCCTCATGGGAGAATTGGTCGCGTGGCTGAACCAGGAACACGGCGTCCACCCGGTGCTCGCGAGCGGACTCGCCCAGTTCCAGCTCGTCCACATCCACCCGTTCCTGGACGGCAACGGCCGCGCCTCGCGCCTGCTCTCGACGCTCTGCCTCTACCGCGCGGGCTACGACTTCAAGCGGCTCTTCACGATCAGCGAGTACTACGACCGCGACCGGCCGGCCTTCTACCGGGCCATCCAGAGCGTACGCGAGCGGGACATGGACCTGACCGGGTGGCTCGAGTTCTTCACCGAGGGTCTCGCGACCCAGCTCGACGAGGTGAAGGCGCGCGGCGAGCGGGCGATCCGGCGGGACGTGCTCGCGCGGGTGCACGGCCTCTCGGATCGCCAGGTGCTCGCCATCGGCCATGTGCTCGAGCACGGCCGGCTCACGATCCAGGAGTACGAGGCGCTTTGTCCCGGAGCCAACCGGCGGACGCTGCAGCGGGACCTTCGGGACTTGGTGGGGAAGGGCCTCCTGGCGACGGAGGGGCAAACCAACCGCCTCCAATACCGTGCGGGAAAGGGACTTGGATGAACTTGCGACAGACTCGCGACACGGCTTGCGACAGGACTCGCGCCAAGATCGGCGAGGTCGCGGAACACAGGCCGAAGAGGCGTACCAGGGGCCCGGGAAAGGAGATGTGACAAGCTGCGACAGCGGACTGTGACGCCGGCTCGCGATGATGTGGCCGGATGGTCAGGCTCCTGCGCACCATGCGCTCTACCGCTCGTCCTCGATGCGCCGGCGGCCTTCGACCCGTCGCGCGACACACCATGAAAATCGAACTCTCTATTTTCGATTATCATGGTACCGTGGCGGCATGATCGAACGGTCGCGACGGCTCGCCGAGCTCCGCGCCGCCCTGAAACGGAGCCGGGTCACCGCTCTCGTGGGCCCCCGCCAGGCCGGCAAGACCACCCTCGCCCGTCAGATCGTGCCCCCGGACTCGCCCGCCTACTTCGACCTCGAAGACCCCACGAGTCTCGCGCGGCTTACCGAGCCGATGACGGCCCTGGCGCCCCTCCGGGGGCTCGTGGTCATCGACGAGATCCAGCGCCGGCCCGACGTCTTCCCGATCCTCCGGGTCCTGGCCGACCGGCGCCCCCTGCGGGCCCGATTCCTCATTCTCGGGAGCGCCGGCTCCGACCTCCTGCGGCAGTCGTCGGAAACCCTGGCGGGGCGGATCGAGACCGTCACCCTGAGCGGGTTCGGCACGGACGAGCTGGGGGCGGATCCCGCGACGCTCCGCCGGCTCTGGCGGCGCGGGGGTTTCCCGCCCGCCTACCTGGCCCGCTCCGAGCGGGAGAGCTACGTCTGGCGCCAGCAGCTCATCCAGACCTACCTCGAGCGCGATCTGCCGCAGCTCGGCATCACGATCCCGGCCCCCACGCTGCTCCGGTTCTGGACCATGCTGGCGCACTACCACGGCGGCATCTGGAACGCGGCCGAGGCGGCCCGCTCCCTCGGCGTCACCGAGCCCACGGCGCGCCGATACCTGGATATCCTCACCGGGCTCTTCATGGTTCGACAGCTCAGGCCGTGGCACCAGAACCTCAAGAAGCGCCAGGTCAAGTCGCCGAAGGTCTACCTGCGCGACAGCGGCCTGCTGCACACGCTCCTGGGCCTTGCCACAGAGCGGGACGTGCTGTCTCATCCCAAGGCAGGGGCTTCGTGGGAGGGCTTCGCCATCGAGGAGGCCTTGAGAACGATCCGGCCCGAGGCGGCGTACTTCTGGGCCACGCACACCGGCGCGGAACTGGACCTGCTCCTCTTCGTGGGTGGTCGCCGGTACGGTGTGGAGGTCAAGTTCCAGGACGCGCCGCGGCTCACGCCCTCGATGCGCATCGCGCTCGAGGATCTTGGCCTCAGGCGCCTCAGCGTGCTCTACCCCGGCGATCGGCGCT
>MGBT01000221.1 GCA_001788395.1 Candidatus Rokubacteria bacterium GWA2_70_23 | reverse complement strand
ATCAATGCGTATGGCTTCCCGTGATGTGTGACGATGATGGCTTCCTTCTTCTTTCTGGCTCGGGCAAGATACTCGGACAGCTGGTTCTTGACGTCGGCCACACTGGCAAATCGCATGACACGCTCCCGTTGCCACCTTTTTCGATCTGGCTATAAGTATAGCCAGCACTTCCCGTGGCGTCCAGGTTTTCCGGGACAAGGGACACCCGAAGAAGCGCACATCATACGGCAATGTCCAGATTGATCGAGTCGTACGCAACCAACGGCTTGACCTTGCCTCGCGGCGTCTTCGTCTTCTTCAACTCGACCAGTCCCAGCTCTTCGAGTATCGCCAAGTCCGCCGAGACATTCTTGACGTCCCGCTTGACATGCTTGGCCAGCTCATAGACCGATCCCGGGCTACTCGATTTGATCGCGCGCAAAACAGCAAGCCGCTGGTCCGTGATCGCCCGACGGAAGGCTCTCAGGTCCGTAAAATACAGTCCCTCTCTTTTCGCAACGTTCTCACCCATCTGCAACGCCTTGGCCGCCCGTGCGAAATCCTCCATGACCTCATCCAGGCTCCTTATTCCGATGCTGAGTTTCTTCACCTTCATTTTTCCCTCCTCCATCTGTCCACGTCGGCCATAAAATCGGCGATCAAGTCATCCACCGTCATGAATTCGTAGGATTCCTCTTCACCCTCGTAATGGCGATGATCCCCGCGACGTTCCCCGTTGTCGTACCCGATGATCCGTTTCCTCCGCTCGATATAGACCAGCGAATATTTGAAGCCATGTGGTTTGTCGGGTGACGGAGACACGCTCCACAGCTTCACCTCGATCAATCCCCCATCCGCAAAACGTAGCCGTGAATGGCGGATCAAGGTCGCCCTCATATGGGTGACAGTATCACCCCTATCGAAGGGATGCACGGAACACTTGTGGCGGAGGGAAGTTTCAATGCGCGCGCTGCGGTCTTTCACACGGAGTCCGATTACCGCGCGTTCATGGGTCCGACGCGTGGACCGTCCGCACAGCCGAGCAACTCGGCCTTGAAGCGAGCCTTCGCCCGCGGGGCCGTCCTCTTCAGAGCAGCGGGGGGACAAGCAGCGTACCGGCGGGGCCGCGCACCGCAGCCAGTCCCCTGAGCCGGCTCTGGACCGGGGCGCGCGTTGATTGACACTCTGTGCCAGGCGCGACATCATGTGCATCGAATTTTCTAGGGGGAGCAAGGACCCATGCGGACCACGGAGAAAAAGCGGGTGATGGGTCCAGCGCGGCGTCGCCGCTCTGGGCTCGGGATCGGGAAGCGCAGCAACGGGTTGGCCAACCCGTTTCGCAAGCTTCGGGGGGCCGGGCTTCTGCGGGTGGACGTGGACTCCTACCTTGAGCGCCTCCGTGGCCGATGATCACGGCGCTGGATACGTCCGTTCTGCTGGATGTCCTCGTCAATGATCCTGAGCACGCTGATCGTACCGTAACCCTTTTTTGTCCGCGCCGTATCCTGGAGACGGGAGATGGGCGAGATGGGACGACGAGGAGGAAGCGGTAGCGATGCCCATCAGTTACGACAAGGTTGCCGAGCGCGGGGAGGGGTCCTCATCCACGAGAAAGCGCACTCAGGGGACTTCATGCGGCTCCATCTCTCCGACTTCATCGTGGGCCAAGCGGGCGGCGTAAGCAATGGCGGCCTGAATATCCTCCCGGGTTAGATCCGGATAGTCGCGAGAATCTCCTCATGGGTCGAACCCCCAGCCAACAGATCAAGGATCGTTGTCACAGGGATACGAGTGCCCCGAATGCAAGGCTTGCCATGCCTGATCGCGGGGTCTATCACGATGCGGCTGAGATCAGCCATCCCGGCGCCTCCTCGGGGAGGTCAATGCTGTTCTGGTCTTCATGGAAAAAGGCGGCATGGGTCCGCGGGGAATGAAGGTGGCCTACAATTTCAACCAGGTTTCTAACCGGAGGGCAGGCAGGCGTTCATAGTGTCTTGTGTTTCCAGTCAGCAGGATCAGATCGTGCCGCAGGGCGATGCTTGCGATGTAGAGGTCGTTGTCTTCGATCAGCTGGCCTCGTTCTCTCAACTCAGCCTTGAGCCTCCCGTAAATCTCCGTCCCCTCCAGGTCTAACCCGAGGGTATCCACGTCGGCGAGGAAACGCTTCACCTGTTGAATCCTGCGTGACGCGTCTTGCGCCAGATACGCGCCGTAGAACAACTCTGCTGCCGTGATGATGCTGATGTGGAGTTCAACGTCATCCGGGAGGGCTTCGATTCTGGACCGGACGGGAGGATGATTACGGAGCAGAGCAACGGCGTGATCGGTGTCGACGAGGTACCTCACATGTGAGGTCCTTCGACCTTACTGGTTCTCGTGCGATAGATGTCCCGCAGAATCTCGTCCGGTTCCTCCCGGTCCACCCACACGCCGGCATGCTTCAACCAGGACTCCTTAGAGGAGAGTCGAACCGTCACGGTGGCCCCGTCGGGAAGAGCTGCTCCTTCCTCGAGCACGACGACGTGACCTTTCACCGTACCTTTTACCATCCTCGCCATGGCCGTTCCCCCTCCAGGCTCGTTTTTTTCTCTCGGTGTCGGTAAGAACATAACACATTTCCGGCGGCGGGTTCCCCCATCGCCTCGGGCGTGGTCGAGGGGGCGTGTCGGTCCCTCGTCCGCGACCGCATGGAGCTGAATGATTGCGCTCCGCAGGTGTGCCATACCGCAGGCGAGGATACCAACCGAGAGGGACGAGTGATGCCCTCCACCGACACGTGACCTTCCTGTTCGATGACGACGTCCCCGACGACTCCTGGCCGGGTTCACCCCCGGTGTCAATGCCCAGGCCACGGGGTCAGTCAAACTGACCCGCTACCGTCCCCTCACCCTGCCCTCTCCCCAGGAGGGAGAGGGTTCTCTGGACCCCCAGCGGGAAGGGGGGGAGTCGTCTGGCGCTGGGCGGCGAGGAGCGTGTTGCGCATGAGCATGGCGACGGTCGTGGGCCCGACGCCGCCGGGCACGGGCGTGATGGCGCGCGCCTTCTGGCTCGCGGAGGCGAAGTCCACGTCACCCACCAGCGTGCCGGAGTCGAGGCGATTGATGCCGATGTCGATGATGACGGCGCCCTCCTTGATCATGTCGCCGGTGATGACCCCCGCGCGCCCGGCCGCCACGCAGAGCACGTCGGCGCGGCGGCAGTGGGCCGCGAGATCGCGGGTCCGCGTGTGGCACATGGTCACGGTGGCATGCCGGGCGAGGAGGAGCTGGGCCAGCGGCTTGCCGACGAGGCGCGAGCGGCCCACGACGACGGCCTCGGCGCCCTTGAGCTCCACGCCGTAGTGGTCGAGGATCTCGAGGCAGCCGGCCGGCGTGCCCGGCACCATGACGGGGGCGCCCGCCAGGAGCCGGCCGAGGTTCATGGGGTGCAGGCCGTCGGCGTCCTTCTCGGGCGCGATGGCGGTGACCGCCTCGTCCTCGTCGAGACCCGCAGGCAGCGGGAGCTGGAGGAGGATGCCGTGGACGGCCGGATCGCGGTTGATGGCGGCGATCGTCTCGAGCAGCGTCTCCCGCGAGCACCCCTCGGGGTAGAGGAAGTCGCGCGAGGCGATGCCGACCTCGGCCGCCGCCTTCTTCTTGTTGCGCACGTAGATCTTCGACGGGGCGAAGTCGCCCACCAGGATCACGGCCAGCGTCGGCGTGACGCCCGTGCGCCCCACGAGATCGGCGACGCCGGCCTTGACTCCGGCCAGCACCTTCGCCGCAACCGCCTTGCCGTCCAGGATCTGCACGGGGCGGGGGGTCAGGCGGGGAGGGGAACGCGCAGGCGTTCGATGGACAGGGCCCGGCCGGTGTCCGGATCGATGCGGATCACCGCGCCGTGGAGCGCGGCGGGCCCCTTGGCGGGCTCGAACTTGTTCGGCATCTGAGTGAGGAAGCGGCTGATCGCCAGCGCGGGCTCGACGCCGATCACGGAGTCCACCGGGCCCGTCATGCCGAGGTCGGTGATGAACGCGGTCCCCAGGGGGAGCAGGCGCTCGTCGGCCGTCTGCACGTGCCGGTGGGTCCCGACCACCGCGCTCACCCGCCCGTCGAGGTACCAGCCCATGGCCTGGGCCTCGGAGGTCGCCTCGGTGTGCATGTCCACGATGATGATCGGCGTGTCCTGGCGCAGCCGCGGGATCTCCTCGTCCGCCTTCCGGAAAGGGCAATCGAGGTGCGGCAGGAACACGCGGCCCATCATGTTGAGGACGGCCACCTTGTGGGGCCCCGCCTTGACGACGACGGAGCCCGTCCCCGGAGTCCCCGGCGGGTAGTTCGCCGGGCGCAGCAGGAGGTTCTCCTTGACGATGTACCCGATGACCTCCTTGCGATCCCAGATGTGGTTGCCGGAGGTCATCACATCCACGCCCTGGTCGAGGAAGGTGCGGGCGATGAGCGGCGTGACCCCGAAGCCGGCCGCCGCGTTCTCGACATTCACCACCGCCAGGTCCACCTCGTACTGCTTGCGGAGCCGGGGCAGGAGCGTCTGGACGGCCTTGCGACCGGGTTCACCGAAGACGTCGCCCACACAGAGGACGGTCACGGGACGCGACATGGTTACCTGGCCACCTCCACCGCGCGCGTCTCGCGGATCACGACGACCTTGATGTGGCCCGGGTACTGCATCTCGGCCTCGATGCGCTTGGAGATGTCCTTGGCGAGCTGGTGCGCGTCGAGGTCGGAGATCATCTCCGCCTTGGTCATGATGCGCAGCTCGCGCCCGGCCTGGATCGCGTAGCACATCTCCACGCCCCGGTAGGACATGGCGATCTCCTCGAGCTTGGCGAGCCGCTTGATGTAGCTCTCGAGCACGTCCCGGCGCGCGCCGGGCCGCGCGGCCGAGATGCCGTCGGCCGCCTCCACGAGGACAGCCTCGATGGTCTCGGGCTCCACGTTCTCGTGCCCGCAGAGGGCGGCGTTGATGACCTGCGCCGACTCGCCGTACTTGGTCAGCACCTGGAGCGACAGCTCCGGATGGCTCCCCTCCTGCTCGTGGGTGAGCGCCTTGCCGACGTCGTGCAGCAGCCCCATGCGCTTGGCGAGCTTGACGTCGACCTTGATCTCGGCGGCCATCATCCCCGCCAGCCACGCCACTTCCTTGGAGTGCTGGAGGCAGTTCTGGCCGTAGGAGGTCCGGTACTTCATGCGCCCGACCAGCTTCACCAGCTCGGGATGCAGCGCGTGCACGCCGACCTCGAAGCAGGCCTTCTCGCCCTCCTCCTTGATGTGCTCCTCCATCTCCTTCTTGACCTTCTCCACCACTTCCTCGATGCGCGCCGGGTGGATCCGCCCATCCGCGACCAGGCGCTGGAGCGCCAGGCGCGCGATCTCGCGGCGGTACGGGTCGAAGGCGGAGATGAGCACGGCCTCGGGCGTGTCGTCCACGATCAGGTCGACACCGGTGTGCAGCTCGAGCGCGCGGATGTTGCGCCCCTCGCGGCCGATGATGCGCCCCTTCATGTCGTCGGAGGGCAGATCCACGATGGAGACCGCGGTCTCGACCGTGTAGTCGGGGGCGAGGCGCTGGATCGTCGTGGCCAGCACCTCCTTGGCCTTCGTGTTGGCCGTCTCGCGCGCCTCCTCCTCGAGCCGCATGACGAGGAGCTGCGCCTCGCGGCGGGCCTCCACCTCGACCTGCGCCATGAGCTGGCGCCTGGCCTCCTCGGCCGTGAGTCCGGCGACGGCCTCGAGCTTCCGCCGGTGCTCCTCCAGCGCGTTGGCCAGGCGGGCTTCGGTCTCGCCCAGGCGCCGCTCGCGCTCGGCCAGGGCGCGGTCGCGCGCCTGGACGTCCGACTCGCGCCGGTCGAGCTGGTCGAGCCGGCGGCCCAGCTGTTCCTCCTGCTGGAGGACGTGGCGCTCGACTTCCTGGATCTCCTTCTGGCGGGTGCGCGTCTCCTGCTCGAGCTCGGAGCGCGCCCGGAGGGCGGCCTCCTTGGCCTCGAGCTCGGAGCCACGGATCCTGGCCTCGGCCTCGCGGGCCTTGGCCTCGGCCTCGCGCGCGGCCTGCTCCACGTGGCGCTTGGCGTCGTCGATGATGCGCCGGGCGCGGGTCTCGGCATCGCCGATGGTCCGGACCGTGGTGATCTTCTGACCCAGGTAGCCGACGAGGAAGGCGAGGATGGCAACGAGGGGGAGCAGCAGGAGCATCAAATCCATCTGTCTCTCCACCCCGGGAGGCGCCCCGGACGGATTATGTGCACTTTTCGGCACGCGCGGCAAATAGCCGCGGAATTTGCCAAAGTATAGGGCGCGCCCCCGCAAAAGTCAACGAAACGGCCGCAGAGAACCCAGGGAAGACCACAACTCAGATCGGGGAAAAGATCAACCGTGCGGGGGATTCCGGCGGGCACGGGCGGGCGACAGCCCGGGTGCCCGTGCCAGGTGAGAGTCAGCCCGGGGGCCCGCCCCAGGTCAGAACGCGGGCGGCCGACAGGCCGGGGGCCCGCGCCGGGTCAACAGATCAGCCCCGCCTCTGCCGTGTGCCGACGGTGTTTCGAACCTGGTATGACCAGGTGGGCGCCAAAAGGAGGGCTTCAGGCTTCCCCTTGTCGAAGGGGCATGCGCACCACCCTCTGTACGGCGTCCTGCGTAGAAACGAGGTTGAAACTTCCCCCCGACATCACGCACAGCGCAGGGCAACTTCTGTGTACCTCCCCTGACGCGATCCAGTCAAGGGGATTGTGGCCGGGCGCTCGCGCACAGCGTCAACGCGGCGGGACCACCGACTCCAGGAGCCTCAGCAGGGCGCCGACGCGCGCGCTCGCGTCGCCGTCGCTCCGGGTGCGATCGTCGCGCAGCCGGAACAGCTCGTCGGTGATGTCGAGGGCCGCGAGCACGAGGAACTTCCCAGGATCCTGCCCTGCCGCCTCGCCACGGATCTCCTTCACGCGCCTCTCGAGGTAGTCGACGAGCTGCCGCACGTAGTCGGGCGGGGCGGCGCTGCGGATGGCGTAGCGCTGCCCGAGGATCTCCACATCCACGCGCTTCGGCTCGCTCATGGGCCCCCCTCCCCGGTCGAGCTACAGGTCCAGCTTGTCGAGCTCCTTGAGGATGCCGTCCACCTGGGCCAGCACCTCCTTGTGCTCCTGCCGCAGGGCCCGGAGCTCCGCGCGCTCGCTCTCCAGCGCCTCGATCCGCGCGTGGAGGCCGTCGCGCTCCGCCCGGACCTTGGCGATGGTCTCCGCGGCCCGTTTCACCGATTGCTCGAGCTGCTCGAGCCGTTCCATCAGATTCTCTGTCATGTCGTCCCTCTCACCTCGCCCCGGAAACGCTCGGTGAGCTCCTTCACGATCCTGGCGTGAGTGTCGTTGACCTCGGCGTCCGTGAGCGTGCGGTCGGGCGCCTGGAAGGTGAGGCTCCAGGCGAGGCTCCGACGGCCGCTCCCCACCTGACCGCCTGCGTAGACGTCGAACACCTGCAGCCGCGCGAGCCACGGGACATCCATGGCGCGGATCGCGGCCTCGATCTCCCCCGCCGTCACGTCGGCCGACACCACGAGGGCCAGGTCGCGCTGGACGGAGGGGAAGCGCGGCAGCGGCTGGTAGCGGGGCGTGACGGCGGGCAGCGCGCACAGCGCCGTCAGCGACAGCTCGGCGAGGAAGACCGGGGCGGGCAGATCGAAGGCCTCCCGCGTCTCATGAGTGACCTCGCCGAACCAGCCCACCCCGGTCTCACCCACCGAGAGGGCCGCGGCGCAGGCGCGCGCCAGATACCCCGGCAGTCCGCCGGCGGGCTCGGCCACGACGTCGAAGGCCGAGATCCCCGCCGCGGCGAGCACCAGGGTCGCCGCGCCCTTGACATCGTAGATGTCCACTCGCTCCCGCCCCGCGTGCCAGGCGCGCGGCTGGCGGAGGCCGGTCAGCGCGATGCCGAGCCACAGCTCTTCGTGGGCCGGCCGATCGCCGTCCGACTCGACCTGCGGCGAGAAGACGTGTCCCACCTCGAAGACGCGCGCGTCGGGCAGCTGGCGGCTGGCATTCAACGCCAGCACCTCGAGCAATCCCGGCGCGAGCATCGGCCGCAGCACCGATCGCTCGCGCGAGATCGGGTTCTGGAGCGCGATGAGCCCCTGCTCCCCCGCCCAGCCCATCGCCTTCAGCCGGTCGGGATCCACGAAGGCGTAGGTGATGACCTCGGAGAGCCCGGCAGCGTTGAGCGTGCGGCTCATCTCGCGCGCCAGCCCGAGTTGCGGCGGCCGCTTGACGAGGGCCTGGGCCCCGGCGCCCAGCGTCAAGGGAATCCGCTCGTAGCCCCAGACACGGATGATCTCCTCGACGAGGTCGGCCTCCTGGGCGATGTCGCGCCGGAAGCTCGGCACCACGACCTGGAGCGCGGGCGCCGAATCGTCCACGGCGAAGCCCAGGGCCTGGAGGATGCGCACCGCCTCGGGGCGCGGCGGACAGGCACCGATGAGCCGCTCGACGCGCTCGAGCCGGAGCGCGATGCGGGAGTGGGGTCGCGGCGCCGGGTACACGTCCACGACTCCGCGCGCCACGGTGCCGCCGCCGAGATCGGCCATGAGCTGGGCCGCTCGGTCCAGCGCCGCCCGCAGGCCCTCGATGTCGGCTCCCCGCTCGAAGCGGTAGGAGGCGTCGGTGCTGAGCCCGAGCGCCCGGGACGTTCGCCGGATCGAGCCCGGGGTGAAGCAGGCCGCCTCGAGGAGCACCGTGGTGGTCCGCGGCGTCACCTCGGTGGCGGCGCCGCCCATGACGCCGCCCACCGCGACGGCGCGCTCGGCGTCGCAGATCATCAGCATGTCGGGCTCGAGCGCGCGCTCACGCCCGTCGAGCGTGGTCATCCGCTCGCCCGCCCGCGCGCGCCGCACGACGATGCGTCCGCCGGGGAGTGTCGCGTGATCGAAGGCGTGCAGCGGGTGCCCGAGCTCCCACAGGACGTAGTTCGTCACGTCCACCAGGTTGTTGATGGGGCGCAGCCCGACGGCCCGCAGCCGCTGGGCGAGCCATGGCGGCGAGGGGCGCACGCTGAGCCCCGTGATGACGCGGGCGGCGTAGCGCGGGCAGAGGTCCGGGTCGGTGATCTCGACTGCGGCCAGCGCCGCCGCCGCCTGCTCCCCGTCCCGCACGGCCGCCTGCGGGAAGCGGAACGGGGCGCCCGTCAGCGCGGACAGCTCGCGCGCCACGCCCACCACGGAGAGCGCATCCGGTCGGTTCGGCGTGATCTCGATCTCGAGGATCGTGTCGTCGAGCCCGAGATAGGTCGACAGATCCGCTCCCACGGGGGCGTCGGCGGGCAGCTCGAGGATGCCGCTCGCGTCCTCGCCGATCCCGAGCTCCTTCTCCGAGCAGAGCATCCCCTCGGAGACCACGCCGCGGATCCTGGTCGCCGTGATCGCGCGCCCCCCGGGCAGCGTCGCCCCGGGGGGCGCGAAGGCGGTCCGCAGCCCGGGCGCGGCATTGGGCGCGCCGCAGATCACGGAGAACTTCCGGTCGGGCAGGGCGACGCGGCAGAGGCGATTGTGGTGGCCGGCCGGCGTCGGACCGAGATCCGTCTCGATGGCCTCGATCTCGCCCACCACCACGCCCGACAGCCCTTCGACCACCGGGCTCGCCGACGCGACCTCGATCCCGGCGTGGACCAGCCGCTCCTTGATCTCGGCGGGACCGAGGTCGGTCTCGACGAACTCCTTGAGCCACCGGTAGGATATCTTCACCGGCGCCTCATCCGTGTCCCTCTCCCCGCGGGGGAGAGGGAAGGGTGAGGGGGAAGGGTGAGGGGGGCGAACTGGCCCAGGAAGCGCAGGTCGTTCTCGAAGAAGAGCCGGATGTCGTCGATGCCGTACTTGAGCATGGCGACGCGCTCGACGCCCATGCCGAAGGCCCAGCCCATGACCTCTTCGGGGTCATACCCCACGTTGCGCAGCACGTCGGGATGGACCATCCCGGAGCCCAGGATCTCGAGCCACCCGTCCTGCTTGCACACGCGGCAGCCGCCGCCCCCGCAGAGGAAGCAGAGGACGTCCACCTCGGCGGAGGGCTCCGTGAACGGGAAGAACGAGGGACGGAAGCGGATGCGCGAGCGGCTGCCGAACATCTCCCGCGCGAACAGGTCGAGGGTGCCGCGGAGATCGCCCATGGAGATGTTCCGGTCGATGGCGAGCCCCTCGACCTGGTGGAACATGGGCGAGTGGGTGATGTCGGCGTCGCGCCGGTACACCTTGCCGGGGCAGATCACGCGGACCGGCGGCGGCTGCGCCTTCATGGTGCGGATCTGGACCGGGGAGGTGTGGGTGCGCAGGAGCGTGTCCGGCGAGAGGTGGAAGGTGTCCTGCATGTCCCGCGCAGGGTGATCGTCGGGGAAGTTGAGGGCGGCGAAGTTGTAGTAGTCCGACTCCACCTCGGGCCCCTCGGCGACGGAGAAACCAAGCCCCTCGAAGATGGCGATAATCTCGTCCTGCACGCGGGTGATCGGGTGGACGGCCCCCGCGGGCGTGACGCGCCCGGGGAGGGTGAGGTCCACCCGCCCCGCCTCCCGCTGCCGGCTGCGCTCCTCGACGCGGAGCGCCTGGAGGCGGGCCTGGATCTGCTCCTCGAGCTCGGCCTTGGCGCGGTTGGCCGCCTGCCCGACCTGCGGGCGCTCCGCCGCCGGAATGGCCCCCAGGGAGCGGAGCCGGGCGGTGAGCTCCCCGGAGCGGCCGAGCACCCGGATGCGGATCTGCTCGAGGTCAGCCGTGGACCGGGCGGCGGCGATGTCCGCCAGGGCCCGATCGCGGATCTGCTGGACCCGCGGGTCCGGCGCCACGCTCAGGCGCGGCTCGCCGCTCGCGCCGTCTCCGCCAGCTTCGCGAAGGCGGTCGGGTCCTGAACGGCCAGCTCCGCGAGGATCTTCCGGTCGAGCCCGATGCCCGCCTTCTTCAGCCCCGACATGAAGGCGGAGTAGGAGAGGCCCAGCTGCCGGCACGCCGCATTGACGCGGATGATCCACAGCGAGCGCGCCCGCCGCTTCTTCTGCTTGCGCCCCCTGTAGGCGAAGGCGCCCGCGCGGAGCACCGTCTCGGCCGCGGTGCGGTAGAGCTTCCGCCGGCCGCCGAAGTAGCCCTTCGCCCGCTTCAGTACCTTGTTCCTGCGCTGGCGGGTCTTGGCCCCGCCCTTGGCCCGTGGCATGGTTCGCCTCTCCTCTTACGTTACAGGTATGGGACGAGCTTCTTGAGCCGCGGCTGGTCGGCCGCGGAGATGAGCGAGGCCTTGCGGAGTCGCCGCCGGCGCTTGGGGGACTTGGCCTCCAGGAGGTGACTCTTCCACCCGCTGTGCCGCTTGAGCTTGCCGGACGCGGTGACCTTCAGCCGCTTGGCCGCGGCCCGCTTGGTCTTCATCTTCGGCATGGTGAGCCTTCTCTCCGTGTCCCCCCTCTCCCCGCTGGGAGAGGGTAGGGTGGCGAGCCTTCCCTCCGTGTCCCCCTCTCCCCCCGGGGGAGAGGGCAGGGTGAGGGGGCTCTCAGTGTGCTTTCGGGGAGAGGATCATGCTCAGCATGCGCCCCTCCATTCGCGGGTGGCTCTCCACCACCGCCATGTCGCTCATGATCTCGGTCATCTTGTTCAGCATCTTCCAGCCCAGCTCGGTGTGCGCCATCTCGCGTCCCTTGAAGCGCACCGTCACCTTCGCCTTGTTGCCTTCCCCGAGGAAGCGCCGCACGTGCTTGGCCTTGAAGTCGAAGTCGTGCGTGTCCGTCTTCGGCCCCAGCTTGACTTCCTTGACCACGATGGTGGTCTGCTTCTTCCGCGCTTCCTTCTGCCGGCGGGCCTGCGTGTACTTGTACTTGCCGAAGTCCATGATCCGGCACACCGGCGGGGCCGCCTCGGCGGCCACTTCGACGAGGTCCATGTCGCGCTGCTTCGCCAGATCCAGCGCCTGGGCGATGGGGAGGATCCCCAGCTGCTCGCCCTCGGCGCTCACCACCCGCACTTCCCGGACGCGAATGCCTTCGTTGACCCGAATGTCCTTGGGCTGTATCGCCGTGACTCCTTACTGTGCGGGGCTCAGGCCGATCGCCCCACGGTGAGGGTGGCGGAACGACTGCCGATCTCGGCCGCGAGGTCCGACACGATGCGCTCCACGGGAATGGCCCCGGCGTCCTCGCCGGTGCGCCGGCGCACGCTCGCCGTGCCGTTCTGCGCTTCGCGCTCCCCCACGACGAGCATGTAGGGGACCTTTCGCACCTGGGCCTCGCGGATCCGGTACCCCAGCTTCTCGTTCCGGTCGTCCAGCTCCGCCCGGATCCGCGCTTCTCGCAGTCGGGCGAAGACGACGCGTGCGTACTCGAGGTGCTTCTCGCTCACGGGCAGGACGCGGGCCTGGACGGGCGCGAGCCACGTGGGGAACGCCCCCGCGAAGTGCTCCGTCAGGATGCCGATGAACCGCTCGTAGGACCCGAAGATCGCCCGGTGGATGGCCACCGGCCGCTTCGGCTGGCCGTCACGGTCGATGTACTCGAGCTTGAAGCGCTCGGGCAGCATGACGAGGTCCACCTGGACCGTGGCGATCTGCCAGCTCCGCCCCAGGACGTCCTCGACGTAGATGTCGATCTTGGGCCCGTAGAAGGCGCCGTCGCCCGGGTTCAGGTCGTAGGCGAGCCCAGTGACCTTGAGCGCCTCGGCGAGCGCGTGCTCGGCCGCGTCCCACTGCGCCTCGGCCCCGAGCTTCTTCTCGGGCCGTGTGGAGAGCTTGAAGGTCGGCTGGAGGTTGAAGGTCTTGTACCACTCCCGGACCAGATCGAGGATCCCGACGATCTCGGCCTGGAGCTGATCCGGCCGGCAGTAGATGTGGGCATCGTCCTGCGTGAACTGGCGGACGCGGACGAGACCGGTCAGCGTGCCCGAGCGCTCGTTGCGGTGGCAGCGCCCCATCTCGGAGAAGCGCAGCGGCAGATCCCGGTAGGAGCGCAGCGCCCGCCGGTAGACGAAGGTCGACGGCGGACAGTTCATCGGCTTCAGCGTGAAGATCTCCTCCTCCACCTCCACCTTGAACATGTGCTCGCTGTAGTGCTCCCAGTGCCCCGACTCCTCCCAGAGCCGCTTGTGGATGAGCAGCGGCGTGGAGATCTCCTGGTAGCCCCGGGCATCGAGGTGCTCGCGCGCGAACTTCTCCAGCTCGCGGACGAGGATCATCCCGTTGGGCAGCCAGAAGGGCGCCCCGGGGGCGACGTCGTGGAAGTCGAAGAGGTCGAGCTCCCGCCCGAGCTTGCGGTGGTCGCGCTTCTTCGCCTCCTCGAGGCGCCACAGGTACGTGTCCAGATCCTCCTGCGTGAGCCAGGCGGTCCCGTAGATCCGCTGGAGCATCGGGTTCCGCTCGTCGCCGCGCCAGTAGGCGCCCGAGGAGGAGAGGAGCTTGAAGGCCTTGATGCCCCGGGTGGAGCGCACGTGGGGCCCGCGGCAGAGGTCGAGGAAGTCGCCCTGGCGGTACACGGACACCGCAGGCACGTCGAGTCCCTCGAGGATCTCCACCTTGAACGGCTCGTCCTGCTCCTTGAAGTGGCGGATGGCCTCCGCGCGCGCCCACTCCTCCCTGACGAAGGGCAGGTCCGCCTTGACGAGCTCCCGCATCCGCGCCTCGACGCGCGCGAGGTCCTCGGGGGTGAAGGGCGTGGCCCTGCGGAAGTCGTAGTAGAAGCCGTCCTCGATGGCAGGGCCGATGGCGACGCGCACCTCGGGAAAGAGCTGCTTCACCGCCTGGGCCATCACATGCGAGGTGGAGTGGCGCAGGGTCGGCAGCGGCTCCGGGATGCAGTCGAGGTCCCCGGCGAGCTTCAGATGTCGGTCTTCTTCCTGCTCAGCCATCAGGTCCTTTCGTGGTCCAGAGACAAAAAAACACCACACGGACGGCGCCCGGTGATGCTCTCGACTGCCCTAGTCGTGCACCCGCTGTTGCCTCGCGATGGGCACCCCTCGGTCAACGAGATCGGATGGTAGGCTCGGGCGGTTTCGAACCGCCGACCTCTTGCGTGTCAAGCAAGCGCTCTCCCACTGAGCTACGAGCCTGCCCCCCCAGGGAAAAACACTGAGCATGCTACAGGATACGCGACACGCCTGTCAAGGGAACGCCCCGGCCGCAGGGCCTCCAGGACCGTGCCGATCAGCCCGGGCCCTCCTCGGGGCTCACGGGAAGCGCGACTCCTTCATCCGATCGAGCAGGGTGGCCGGGCGATCACGGCGGGGAGGGAGGTGCGCACCAGGAGCCCCGCAGACTAGCGCGCCTCCAACGAGTTTCGCCCACTCCACGCGTGCCACCGCACGGTGCCGGGCCAAGGAACGAGCCAGACGAGGCCCGAGGGAGGCGCGGGCGCGAGGCGTACTCGCTGTACGTTGAGCGCCCGCGCCGACCGAGAACGAAGTATGGCGAAGTTACTTGGACCGGCACTAGCGGAGGAACTGATTGACGAAGCTATTGCCGACGATCTGGTAGTTGAAGAGGCCGTTGACGGCGAGGACCTGCTTGGCGAGGTTGTCGGGCACGGGCGGGAAGGGCTGGGCCAGGCGGACCGCGTTCAGCGCGTAGTCGTCGAGGATCTCCACCCCCGAGGAGCGCCGGAGCTCCAGGAGCTGCAGGCGCCCGTCCTTGGCGATGTGGAACTCGATGAGGAGCTGCCCGCCGATGCCGCGCTCGCCCGCCTCGCGCGGGTAGCTCCACTTGGACTTGATCCGCTCGCGGAGCTGGCCGAAGTAGTCGACGTACTTCGGATCCTGGGTGTCCAGCGGAATGGGCTCCCCCTCGACGCCGCCGCGCCCGTCCTTGAGCCCTCCGCCCCCCCCGGGCCTTCTCAGCATGGCGGCCGGCAGGTCGAGCCCCGACTTGGTCCGCGCGAGCACCTGCCCCGCCGGCTCCGACGGTGCCGCGGGGCGCGAAGGGCCGGCGGCACCCTCGGTCGTGGAAGGCTCGGCTGGCTGAGGCTGGGAGGGGAGAGTCTGGCGCTCGGGAGCGCGGGCCTGAGGCCCGGGAGCGGGCGCCGGCTCCTGGGTGCGCGGCGCGGGAGTCTCTGGCGCGGCGGGCGGGGAGGCCTTCGCTACCTGTGGCGGCGCCGGCGCCGTGGGCGGAGCCCTCCTGGGGGCCTCGGCGGCCTTGGGCTTCACTTCCGCCATCTTGGGGGCCGGAGGCTCGGGAGCGCGGCGCTCGGGCGCGGGCGTTCCCGGGCCGGGCGGACGCGCGGGGTTGCCGCGCGGCGCACGCTCCTCGGGCCGGTCGGGGGCGATGTCGACGAAGAGCGGCTCACCGCGCGTGGCGACGATCTTGGGCCCGAAGGCGCCAGCCAGGTACACCGAGGCGGCCACCAGCACGTGGAGGAGCACCGAGCACACGAGGGCGACGAGCAAGGCCCGCCGCGAGGGATCCGCCGGCAGCCAGATCTTCATACCCCGTGATTATGCCACGGGGGGGCCCGGGGCCGGGCCTACCCCGCCAGCCCCCTACAGGGTCCGGCCGACGGCCTCCGCCACCGGGCGCAGTTCACGCATGAGCTGGGCGAACTTGGACGGCTTGAGGGACTGCGGACCGTCCGACAGCGCCTCCTCCGGTCGCGGGTGTACCTCGATGATGAGCCCGTCCGCGCCACAGGCCACGGAGCCCTTGGCCATGGGCGCCACCAGGTCCCAGTGGCCCGTGCCATGGGACGGGTCCACGACCACCGGCAGGTGGGAGAGCTTCTTGAGCACCGGCACGGCGTTGAGATCGAGGGTGAAGCGCGTCGCGGTCTCGAACGTGCGGATGCCCCGCTCGCAGAGGATCACGTTGGGGTTGCCGGCCGACAGGATGTACTCGGCCGAGAGGAGGAACTCCTGGATGCTCGTCGCCATGCCGCGCTTGAGGAGCACGGGCTTGCCCATCTCTCCCACGCGCCGCAGGAGGGTGAAGTTCTGGATGTTGCGCGCGCCGATCTGCAGGATGTCGGCGTACTCCGCCACGAGCTCCACGCTCTCCGTCTCCAGCACCTCGGTGACGACGGGGAGCCCCGTGCGCTTCTTCGCCTCCTTGAGGTACCTGAGCCCCTGCTCCTTGAGCCCCTGGAAGGCGTAGGGCGAGGTGCGGGGCTTGTAGGCGCCGCCCCGGAGGATGCTGGCGCCGGCCTGCTTGACGGCCTCGGCCACCTCGAGGACCTGCGGCTCCGACTCCACCGAGCAGGGCCCCGCCATCACGATCACGCGCTGGCCGCCCACGGTCACGCCGTTGACCCGCACCTCGGTCGGCTCCGGCCGGATCTCCCGGCTCGCGAGCTTGAACGGCTGCTGCACCGGCATGACGGCTTCCACCGTCTCCAGCGCTTCGAGCAGCCGGAGATCGGGCTTGCCGCGCTCCTCCCCCACCGCGGCGACGATGGTCTTGAACTCGCCGCGGATGGTGTGGGGCTGGTATCCGAGCTCGACCACGCGCTGACACACATGGTCGACGTCCGCGTCCGTGACTCCCGACTTGAGCACGATGATCATAGCGACCTCCCCAGGACCTCCGCCAGGGGGCGAAGCTCGCGCATGAGCGCAGCGAAGCGGTCGGGCTTGAGGGACTGCGGCCCGTCCGAGAGCGCCTCCTCCGGCTTGTTGTGCACCTCGATGATGAGCCCGTCGGCGCCGGCGGCGAGCCCCGCCCGGGCCATGGCGGCCACGTACTCCCAGTGCCCCGTCCCGTGGCTCGGGTCCACGAACACCGGCAGGTGAGAGAGCTTCTTGACGACAGGGATGGCGTTCAGGTCGAGGGTGTAACGCGTCGCGGTCTCGAAGGTGCGGATGCCCCGCTCGCAGAGGATCACGTTGGGGTTGCCCCCCGCCAGCACGTACTCGGCGGAGAGGAGCCACTCCTGGATGGAGGTGGACATGCCGCGCTTGAGGAGCACGGGCTTGCCGCACTCGGCCACGCGCTTGAGGAGCGAGAAGTTCTGGACGTTGCGCGCGCCGATCTGCAGCACGTCGGCGTGCTCGGCGACCACCTCCACCTTGTCGGGCTCCATCACCTCGGTGACGACCGGCAGCCCCGTCTTGCGGCTCGCCTCGGACAACAGCGCGAGCCCCTCCTCCTCGAGGCCCTGGAAGGCGTACGGCGAGGTGCGCGGCTTGAAGGCCCCGCCGCGGAGGATGTGGGCCCCGCCTTCCTTGACCGCCTCGGCCACCGCCAGGAGCTGCGGCCGGGACTCCACGGCGCAGGGGCCCGCCATGACGACGATCTGCCTGCCGCCGACCGGCACGTCGCCGATCTTGAACTGGGTGCTCTCGGGATGGGCCTCGCGGCTCGCGAGCTTGAAGGGCTGGAGGATCCGGACCACGCCTTCGACGGCGTCCAGCGCCTGCAGCGCGAGGAGCTGTTCCTTCGCGCGATCGTCGCCCACCACGCCGATGATGGTCCGCACCTCGCCCCGGGAGAGATGGGTCCTGAACCCGAAGTCTGCCACCCGGCGACAGACGTCGTCGATATCCGCCTCGGTCGATCCCGGCTTCATGATGATGATCATGCTGTGCCTTTCTTTGACCTGGGATGGGCACCCGGGCTGTCGCCCGCCCATCCCCGCCGGAAAACCGCACCCGGTTGCTCCCTCGCCCGATCTCGCCTGTTGTCATCCGCGGCCGCCGCCCTCGGCCCGTGGAAAAAGAAAAACGCCGCGGGTGTATTGCCCGCGGCGTTGGGCTCGATCTCGATCGCCACGGGCCGGCGGCTCGTCCGCCCGTGGCTCCTGGGTGCTAGCTCAGGGAAGCCAGTAGGCGGACGGAGGGAAAGTAATAAAAGTAGAACCGCCAGCCCTGCGCGATCCCGTTCCCCTTCCGTGCCACTGGCCTGCCTCCTTTTTGACATCCTCCCACGGCCCAAGGGCCGGGGATTCCCGCCCCAACATCGGAGCGGAGGTTCGCGGTTCATCGCCCGGCCTCGCTGCGCCAAAGGCTCCCCGCGCTGCCACGGGCTGCCCGCCCGCGGGACTGCTCGACACGATACGCACTCTCGGCGACCTTGGTTATCGGCCACCTGCGGCGAGTTTACCCGCTGGGGGCTTGGCTGTCAACCCGCGAGATCGGCCCCCTAATCCCGCGGCAGGGTTTTTGCAGCGGCCGCCGAAGCGCCCGTGAATCACCTGGGAGTACCCCCTGGCGCTGGCGACAACACCCTCAGGAACACTGCGGAGCGTGCGAGTTGGCCGACGAGGGCAGGGCCCGCGCATCCGACGGTAGAGACGGCTAGGAGGAGAGACACTCCCGCGCGGGCGCCCACGGCGCCGCGGATGACCCGGGTGAATCCGAATCGAGCGGGCTCAGCCCGAGGCGATGCGGGGCCGCAGGCCGGCCAGGCGCGTGCGGGCGGCGACCAGTCCGACGACGCTCTCGGCCTCCTCGCTGATGCGCAGCACGAGGCGCCCCGCATGCGTGAGGATCCGCCACGCGAGCGTGAACACCACCTCCGCCCCCATCACCGTCTCGTCCCCGCGCTCCTCCACCAGCGTCCACTCCGCCTCCGGCACCGCCACGCACAGCTTGTGCAGCGGCTCCGTCATGTCCGCACTGATCGTGAACCCGATCGGCCCCGCCGGCCCCCCCCCGCCCGCTGCGCATTGGCCAGCCACTTCAACACCCGCGCGTCATAGCACGCGCTGTCGGCCCGGAAGTAATACTCCGTCACCGTCGCCGGCAAGCTCGCAAAGCCCCGCTGAATGAGCGGCAGGTTGTCCATCGCCGCCGGGACGTTACCGTCCCGGTACTCGTCCGCCACCACAGATTGCTCAGTTAGCGGGTTGCTGCGGGATCAGGGTTTGCCCGACCCCTGACCCTTGCGCGACCCGAACCACTCGACGATGCGGTGGCGGTAGTAGTAGAGCGGCAGGGCCACGGCCACGGCAATGGCGGAGATGAGCACCACCTGGACGTACTGGCCGGCCGCCGTCTGGGAGCCCTGGGCCGACAGGACCCAGGTGCCGGGCATCCGGCCGAGCCCCGAGACCACCGCGAACACCCACATGGGCATCGGGCTGATCCCGAAGAGGTAGGAGACCATGTCCTTCGGCAGGCCGGGAATGAGGTAGATGATGAAGCAGAGGATCGCCCCTTCGGCCTCGACGATGAACCCGAGGCGGTCCCACATCGCCTTGCTCACCAGGTTGCGGACGAAGCGCGCGCCGAGCCAGCGGCCCACGCCGAAGGCCGCCACCGAGCCCGCCGCCAGCCCGATGGTGGAGTAGATGAAGCCGAGCCACACCCCGAAGAGATAGCCCCCGAGGAAGCCGGTGGCCTCGCCGGGGATGGGAGAGATGATCACCTGCAGCGCCTGGATGATCATGAAGATCACGGGCGCCAGGATTCCCCACTCCCGGAGCGTCCGCTTGAGGAACTCCTTGTCCTGGTAGAGGCGGAGGAGAAGGCTGTAGCCGGCGAGGTTGCGGGCGAGGAGCAGCCACAGAGAGAGCGCCGCGAGGAAGACGGAGCCGGCAACGACGATCGTCCAGCGGTAGCGGGAGATCAGGCCGCGCATCGCCTCATGGCCGGCGCGCGGCCCCCGTGCGGGCCCTCATGTCACGATGGCCACGGGCGCCGGGTCCATGCGGCCGAAGCGCGCGTAGCGGGGCCACCAGCGGGGAAGCACCGGATGCCGCGCGGCCAGGCTCGTGAAGGCCGCGAACCAGCGCGTCGGGGCGTGCATCGCGAACAGCTGCGCCAGCCAGAGGACGCGGTACGCGCGCCGGTAGCGTCCCACGAGCCGGCGGTAGCGCTCGAGGCCGTCGGCCAGGGTCAGCCGGCCCTCGATCACCTCCTGCACGATCTTGCCGCACTCTCCACCGAAGTAGAGTGCCGGGCGGATGCCCTCGGCGGTGAACGGCATGCACTGCCCGGCGGCGTCCCCCACGGCGAACAGGCGCCCGACGGTGGGCCGCAGGAGCCGGTTCGGGAAGTAGGTGCCGTGGAAGCTGGTGGCGGCCACGCCGTGGTCGGACAGGAAGCGCTCCAGGGCAGGCTTGAGCTTGGAGGCGCCCGCGTAGGAGCCCAGGCCGACGAGGCTCTGCGCCCCGGCCGGGAAGATCCAGCCCAGCCCGCGGTGGATCAGCCCCTTGTCGAGCCAGAAGGAGAGCCCCTCCCCCGTGAGATCGGCGCGCGCCTCGAGGCCGAAGGAGTAGGCGCCGCCGCGCGGGCGCTCCGCCTCGCCGCCGTTGACCACGGCGCGGCGCCACCCGGAGCAGTCGATCACCACCGGCGCGCTGAACCGCCCCTCGCCGGTGATCACGGCCCCCTCCTCGACCCCGGTCACCGGCGTCCGGAGAAAGCGGGCGCGGCACTGGCCGAGCAGCCCCTGGCAGAACGCCTTGTAGTCGAAGGTGCAGAAGGGCACGGCCGACAGGTCGTAGGTCACCGTCCGCCCCGGGGTGCGAACCGTCAGGCGCTCGTGAACCTGGAGCACGCTGTCCGCCACCCCGAGCGTCTGGGGGACCCAGAGCGGCGTGCCACACGCGGAGGTCTGGACGGCGCCCACCTCGTTGCGGTCGAGGAGCAAGACGTCGCCGCGGAGCTGGCGCGCCACGCCGAGCCCCGCGAAGCTGGCTCCGACCACGATGGCATCGTAACCCCGCGCCGGCATCTGTCTTCCGAGGCCTCCCTGACTCACCCACCCCGCGGGGCGCGGGGCGCCAGAGGGATACTCCGACAAGCATCGGGCGATGTCAATTGCGCCCCTTCGGCTTGTCGTACTTGAGCATGCGCACCCTCTCCATGGTGATGAGCCCGCCCTGCATCATGCGCCCCGCCGAGACAGATGAGGATCAGCCGCAACCGCGAGGCGGGCGGAGATCGGGACCCGGCCGGTGATGGCTCCACGGCGCGGCGGCCTCGAACGCGGCGGAGGCGGCGAGCACGGTGCGGTCCGCGTGCCGCCGTCCGACGATCTGGAGCCCCACCGGCAGCCCCGCCGCCGTGAAGCCCGCGGGGACCGTGGCCGCGGGCTGCCCGGTGAGATTGAAGGGGAACGTGAAGGGCAGCCAGCCCAGCGGCGAGATCTCCCGGCCGTTGATCTGCTTGGGCGGGAGCCCTGCCGCCGCGAAGGCCGGCACCGGCATCGTCGGCGTGATGAGGAGATCGAAGCGCGCCAGGAAGCGCTGCGCCTCGCCCCAGAGCTCGCGCCGCCGGCGCGCGGCCGTGAGGTACTGCTCCGCCGTGACGGTACGGCCGAAGCGCAGCAGCGCAACGAGCGTCCGGTCGAGGTCCCGCGAAGCATCGGCCAGCCGGTCGCCCCAGGCGGCGAACGTCTCGGCCGCCGCCATCACGCGGAAGATCTCCTCGGGATCATCCCAGGTGGGCATGACCACTTCCACGTGGCAGCCGAGCGACTCGAGCTGCACGGCGGCCCGCTCGCACAGCTCCGCCACCTCGGGGTCCACCCGCGCGCGGCCGAGATCGGGGGACCAGGCGACGCTCAGGCCGGCGATGCCCGCATCACACGCCGCGAGGAAGGAGCCGCCCGGATCGGCCGGCAGCGAATGGCGGTCTCGGTCGTCGGGACCGGCGAGGGCGTCGAGCATGAGCGCGGCGTCGCGGACCGTCCTCGTCATGGGCCCGGTGTGGGAGAAGGTCTCCCACCCGGGGAAGCCGGGCCCGGAGGGCACGCGCCCGAATGAGGGCTTGAGCCCGTAGACCCCGCAGAACGAGGCGGGGAGGCGGATGGAGCCGCCGCCATCCGTCCCCAGAGCCAGCGGGGCCAGCCCGGCCGCCACGGCCGCGGCGGCGCCGCCGCTCGACCCGCCCGGCGTCATCTCCAGGTTCCAGGGATTGCGCGTGACGCCGCAGAGGGGACTGTCGGTCATGCCCTTGTGGCCGAACTCCGGCGTCGTGGTCTTGCCGACGATGACGGCGCCCGCCGCCCTGAGCCGCTCGACGCTGACGGCGTCCTCCTCGGGATCGTGGTCGGCGAACAGGCGGGAGCCGCCCGTCGTCCGGATGCGCCGGGTGAAGATCAGGTCCTTCACCGAGACCGGCACGCCGTGGAGCGGCGGCAGCGGCTCCCCGGAGAGCACGGCCACCTCCGCCGCCAGGGCCGCGTCCCGCGCCTCTTCCTCCGCGACGGTGCAGAAGGCGTTGATCCGGGGGTTCAGCGCGGCGATCCGCGCCAGGACGGCGTCCGTCACCTCGACCGGGGAGGCCTGCTTGTCGCGGATGAGCCCGGCCAGCTCCATGGCCGAGCGCCAGGCCAGGTCGGCGCCCGCCATCAGCGCGTGGCCGGGCGCCGGGCGAGAGTCAGGTCCACGTGGGTGGCGCTCGCCCCCTCGATGACGGTCACGCGGCAGACATCCGCGCCCTTCGCGTATTCCGCCCACTGGCCCTTGAAGCCCTCGGGGTTCACGAAGCGCTCGGTGGCCCTCTCTTTCCACCCGCTCTGGGGCATGAGCCGGCGCACCTCGGCGAGGGTCGCATCCACGCCGGTCTTGGTGAAGTAGATCAGCTTGGCGGCCGTGACACCGGGCGTCTCGATCACGACCCAGTCGCGCGAGTACGGCTGCCACTCCGCGCCGACGGGAACGTCGGTGAAGGGCTGGCGCGGCAAACCGCCCGTGGACGCGCAGGCGCCGAGCAGGAGGCCGCACACGACCAGGAGGGCTCGCACGGGTCGCATTGTACCATCAACGCTCGGGATGGACCGCGCACTCACCCGTAGATCGCCTCGAGGCAACGCCGCGTGCGCCGCGGACCCTCGCCCGCGAGGAGCGCGGCGTGGAGGCGCCGCAGGTCCGCCTCCGTGTCCACGTCGAACCACTCGGGCAGGAGGTGCGTCCTGAGCCCGAGCCGGCCGGCCTTCTCGATCGTCAGGGGCAGGACACGATCCGTGCTCCAGGGGATTCCCTCGAAGAGGCCAGGTGCTCCCCGGCGGAGCCCGACGAGGTAGTAGCCGCCGTCGTCTGACGGGCCCAGCACCAGATCGGCCGCGCCCCGGGCCAGGACCTCCGCCGCCTCGCGCACATGCGCCATCGGCAGTGTCGGGCTATCGCTGTCGATGGCCATGGCGCCGGGGTGCCCGCTGGCGAGGAGGCCCGCCAGGAGATTCGACAGCCGCTCTCCCAGATCTCTCCCCTGCTGGGCCACGAGCCGGAAACCCTCCGGGGCGAGCGCCACCATGCGCGCCCGGCCGGTGGGCGGCGTGAAGGCCGCCAGCGCATCGATCCCGGGCAGCGTCGCAAGCGCTTCGAGCCGGTCCAGGAGGAAGCAGCGGTAGAGGACCGTGGCCATCTCCTGGGTGAGCGCCTGATGGAGCCGCGACTTCACGGGCTCGAGCCCCGGGACCTTCGCCATCACCCCGACCGCGGGCTTCAGGAGGCGCCCGCGCGGAACAGCACCCACACGTTGAGCCCGACGAAGGCCACGATGGAGGCGGCCGAGAGGAACACGTAGGACACGTAGACGACTTCCTGGCGGTTGAGCCCGACCCCCTTCACGAGCCGCCGCCAGAGCGAGTGGCGGACGAAACTCACGGACTCGTGGTTGAGGGTGGGCATGCCCAGCAGATCCACCAGGACGTGATAGCCGTCCATCTCGAGGAAGCAGAACGGGTAGAGGCTCACGAACAGCGACTGCAGCTGCAGGATGGCCGAGGCGGCGAGGAAGCCCTTGAGCAGCCCGGGCCCCAGCAGGCTTGCGATCCAGAGGTAGAAGGCCCCGAGGAACAGGTGCACCAGCGGCCCCGCCAGCGCAGCCACGAGCCGGGCGCGGCGCGTGCCCATGAAGATGTCGGTCACGTCGGCGTAGAAGGTCGGGATAAAACCGTGGAGCATGGTGAAGCCGAACTCGCGGACTCGCCGCCCGTAATGGACGAGGGCCAGCGCGTGCACCATCTGGTGGCTGATCACCGTGAGCCAGAAGAAGAGCTTGACGAGCAGGATCGCCGCGATGGGATGGGCCGCCAGCGCCGCGGTCACCTCGCTCCGGTCCGCCCAGAGCAGGACGGCCCCGCGGACGCCGAGCCCCGTGATGAGGACGAGCCCCGCCCCCATGAACGGCGTGAAGAGGAGGAAGGCGCCGTAGCGGTACACGCGCTCGAAGAGGGTGTGCGCCCGGCGGCTTGTCACGGTGAGCTTCTCGAGGGCCTTGAGGGCGGCCTCGGCCGCCCGCACCGCCGGGTTGCGCCGGTGGCGGGACAGCACCTCCCTCAGCCGTGACGCCGGGCGCATCGTCAGGAGCTCGGCGCGGCGGAGCTTGGAGATGAGGCTCGGAATGATGTCGAAGTCGAAGGCGCCATAGCGCAGCACGTAGGCGGTTGCCATCTCCTGGAGCGAGGCCTGCCCGTCCATCTGCTCCCACAGGAACTTCTCCGGCTCGGTCAGCTGGATGTAGTGCTCGGTCTTGCGGTTCTTCAGCACGTAGGACGTGGCCTTGCGCAACCCGGAACGCATCTCGGCGAGCTCGCACTGCTCGAGGGGAATCCGCTGGGGACGATGCTGGAGGTAGGCGAGCCCGCTCTCAACCTTCTGGATCCGGAACCTGTCACCGGCCTCGTCCCGGACGAGGAGCTCGATCTTGGACTTGCGGGCGGTCACCGCATCATCCGGGCGAGGTGTGCTCGATGTCGAGCCCCGTGGCCTCGAGCCCCCAGCGCGTCACCTCCGCCACGAGATCGCCCGAGTCGCGGAGCCGCTTGATGAACACCTGGACGAGCTGGTAGAAGAACGCGGTGGCCGCGCGGGGGCTGCTCTCGATGAGCCGGTCGAGGTTGTCGCCGGTGAGGCCGAGGAGCACGGTGTCGGTGTCGGCCTGCACGGTGGCCGAGCGCGGCAGCCGGTCGAAGAGGCTCATCTCCCCGAAGAAGTCGGCCGGCCCGAACCGCGCCAGCACCTGCTCGACGCGCCCCGTGACGCGCTTGGAGATCACCACGCTCCCGGACCGGATCAGGAACATCTCGCTGCCGGTATCGCCTTCCCGGAAGAGCACCTCCCCCGCGCGCAGCCGCCGCTCCTGGAGCCAGGGCCACAGGGCCAGCAGCTCCGGGTCGGCGATGTCCCTGAACAGGAGCACCTGCCGCAGGAAGGGGAGGTCGGCCGGCTTGGCCACTCAGCGATGTCCGCTGATCGAAGGAAGGCAGCGCACGCCGCTACGTCGCCCAGCGCTTCATCATGATGGTCTGCAGTGCCCGAGTCCGCTCCGCGTCCGACGTCTTGCCGGTGCGGGCCACGGCCTTCATCACCGCCGCACGCTCCTCGGCCTCGAGGCCGTAGCCGGCAAGCACGGCCGACGGATCGCGCACGAGCTCGGCCAGGAACTCCTTGTCGAGCATCGCCCGCCCGACCAGCTCACGGATGCCCGGCCTTTCCATGCAACCCCCCAACCACGAGGAGAGTGGTGACCCCGGCGGGATTCGAACCCGCGATCTCGACCTTGAAAGGGTCGCGTCCTTGGCCAGACTAGACGACGGGGTCGAAACGCTCATCCCTGCGGGCGAAAGCACGCGCATCATACCAAACGGGGGCACCCGTGACAACCACCCCCAGCGCCAGGAGTCCCTACAGGCAGGCCTCGAAGAGGCCGGCTGCGCCCTGGCCGCCCCCGATGCACATCGTCACCACGCCGTAGCGCGCCCGGCGCCGGAGCATCTCGTTGGCGATGGTGCCCACCATCCGCGAGCCCGTCATGCCGAAGGGATGGCCGATGGAGACCGAGCCCCCGTTGACGTTGAGCGTGTCGGGATCGAGACCGAGCCGGTCGCGGCAGTAGACCACCTGCACGGCGAAGGCCTCGTTCAGCTCCCACACGTCGATATCGTCCACCGTGAGCCCGTGCCGCTTGAGGAGCTTCGGCACCGCGAACACGGGCCCGATCCCCATCTCGTCCGGCTCGCAGCCGGCCACCGCGAAGCCGCGGAAGATGAGCTCACACCTGCGTGAGTCAGCGACCGGGGTTCCGGGCGAGTATAACGCGATCCCAGGACCCCAGCGGAGACCCCGTTCCGAGCCCCAAGGAGTGACGCTAGATCTGGCTCCCGGCCCAGGCGCCTTCGTAGAGCGCGTCGGCGATCATGCGCGGCTCGACGCAGTCCCCCACCACGTAGACCTCAGGCACCTTCGTCCGGAGCAGCTCCAGCCAGGTGGGCTCGGGCATTGACCCGCGGGCGAGGATCACAAGGTCGGCGCCCACGGCCTCTTCGCGGCCGCCCGCCTCCACGACGATGGCCTGGCCATCCCTCACCTCGCGGACATCGCAGCGCGTGCGGAGCGCAACCCCCAGCCTTCGCAACCGGGCCAGGAGGGGCCCCCGGTAGCTCGCCACCACATCGCCGGCCAGCTCCGCTGTCCGCGAGCGGGAGACCAGGGTGACCCGGTTGCCGCGCTCGGCCAGGAACTCCGCCGTCTCGCAGCCCAGCTGCCTTCCGCCCAGCACGACCACCGCCAGGTCCCTTGCGGGCGGACGGCCCTCCAGCACCTCCCAGGCCGAGACCACTTGGCCCGCACGGGCGCCTGGCACCTGCTCCTCGACCGGGCGGGCGCCGGTTGCCACCACCACGGCGTCGGCCTCCCCCTCGGCCAGCCCTTCGGGCCGGAAGATCGTCGAGGGAGACAGCTCCGCCCCGGCCTTCCGCGCCTGGGTGACGAGGCATCGCCTGAGCCACTCGATCTTCTCCTTGTGGGGAGGGAGCGCGGCGAGATGGAGCTGACCGCCGAGCTCGGCGCTGCGCTCGGACAGCGTGACGTGGTGGCCCCGCACGGCCGCGGCCCGCGCCGCCTCCAGGCCGGCGGGGCCTCCGCCCACGACGATGACGCGCTTCGGCGCGGCCGCTGGCCCGAAGGCGGAGAACTCCCGCTCTCGGCCCACCTCGGGGTTCACCAGGCATCGGATCGGCCGTGTCAACAGCAGGGCCAGCCGGCAATAGTCGCAGGAGATGCAGAGGCGAATCTCGTCGTCCCTGCCGGCCTCGGCCTTGGCGGGCCAGTCCGGGTCGGCCAGGAGCTGCCGCCCGAGGGCGATGAAGTCGGCCTTGCCCTGAGCCAGAACCTCTTCCGCGAAGACAGGGTGACGGATCTCCCCCACGACGATGATCGGCACGGAGACGCGCTCCTTGAGGGTCGCGGCGTAGCCGGTGAGCCAGCCCTCGGGACGGGCCATGGGGCTGGTGTCCGGCGGGACCAGGGTAATCGGGGCAGTTCCGCCGACCGAGACATGGATGGCGTCCACACCCCACGCCTCCAGGGCCTGCGCGATCTCCACGGCCGTCTCGATCCCGTAGCCGCCCTCGGCGCTCATCCGGAAGAGGACCGGAAAGCGCGCGCCCACCGCCTCGCGGACCCGCCGGATCACCAGCCCGGCGAAGCGGCGGCGGTTCTCCGGGCTCCCCCCGTAGGCATCGGAGCGGCGGTTGGAGGCGGGCGAAAGGAACTCGTGAATCAGGTAGCCGTGGGCGCCGTGGATTTCCACGGCATCGTAGCCCGCGCGCTGCGCCCGCCCGGCGGCGCGGGCGTAGCTTTCCGCCAACGTCTCGATCTCCTGCGGGGTCGCCTCGCGGGGGACGACGGCATGGGCGTCCTGAGCGACAGGCGACGGGGCCACGAGAACGCCGCCCGTCAGCGCCGGGTCGGCGCGGCCGCCGCCGTGATGGATCTGGATGGCAACCTTCGCGCCGTGGCGGTGGATCGCCTCGACCAGCTCGAAGTGGCCGGGGACAAGGCCGTCGCGGTCTATCCCGAGCTGGCAGGCGTAGGCCTTGGCCTCCGGCGCGATGTAGCTGGCCTCCACGATGACGAGCCCCGCGCCGCCCGCGGCCCGGCGCACGTAGTAGTCGACGGTGCGCTGGGTGACCGCCCCGCTCTCGGAGCCGAGCTGCACCACCATGGGCGCCATTACCACCCGGTTGCGGAGCTGCATCGGCCCCATCCTTCCGGGCGAGAAGAGCCGCGGACGAACCGTCGCTTCCACCATGTCAGCCTCCTGTGGCCCTCAGCCGCGTCTCGGGCTGAGCATGACCGGAACATTGCGCCAGGACGCATCTTAGCGCAACCCGGGCGGGGCTTGGCTGAGACTCGAGGGAGCGAAGAGTGTTCGCACACCCCTCAATCTGGTGTCGTGCACCCGTTCGGGAAGAGGCCGTTGCCCGGGGGCGCAGGTGGTGTACCATCCTGCCGTCATGTCTGTCCCCCGCACCGCCAGCGTGGTGATCATCGGCGGCGGCGTGGTCGGCTGCTCCATCGCCTACCATCTGGCCGGTCGCGGTCTGCGTGACGTCGTCGTGATCGAGCGCGAGGCCGTCGGCAGCGGCACCACCAGCAAGGCGGCCGGCGGCATCCGCGCCCAGTTCCCCACCGAGGCTGAGGTGCGCTTCTCGCTGGAGTCCATCGCGGTGTTCGAGCGGTTCGAGGAGGAGTTCGGCGTCGATCCCGGCTACAAGAAGATCGGCTACCTCTTCCTCGTCTCCGACCCGGCCGACCTCAAGGGCTTCGAGGAGCGCATGGCGCTGCAGCGGCGCTGCGGCGTCGACGTCCGCGTCATCGCGCCGGACGAGGCGCAGCGGCTGGTGCCCGCCCTCCGCGTGGACGACCTCGTGGCGGCCGTGTGGGGGCCCGACGACGGCCTGGCCGGCCCGGCCGAGGTCACCAACGCCTTCGCCCGGCGCGCGCGCGGGCTGGGCGCGCGCATCGTGGAGGGAGTGACGGTCACCGGCATCGCAACCGCGGGGGGCCGGGTGACCGGCGTGACGACCACGAACGGCGCCATCGCGGCGCCGATCGTCGTCAACGCGGCCGGCCCGGCCGCGGCACGCGTGGGCCGGATGGCCGGGGCCGAGGTGCCGGTGCACCCGCGGCGGCGGCACATCTTCTACACCGAGCCGTTCCCGGAGATCCCGGGGCCGGTGCCGCTCACCACGGACCGCGCCAGTGGCTTCTACTTCCGCAAGGAGATGGAGCAGGTCCTGCTCAGCCCCGGCGACGTGCAGGACATCGGCGAGGACGTCGAGGTGCCGATGGACTGGTCGATGGTGGAGGAGGCGGTGACGAAGGCCGTCCACCGCGTCCCGCTGCTGGAGCAGGCGAAGATCGCCGGCGGCTGGGCAGGCCTGCGGCCGCTCACGCCGGACGACCACGCGATCATCGGCTGGGCGCCGGAGGTCGAGGGCTTCTTTCTCGCCGTCGGCTTCGGCGGCCACGGCTTCCAGCACTCGCCGGCCACCGGGCGCCACGTGGCCGCCTGGCTGGTGGAGGGCAAGCCCGCCGCCGACCTCTCGCTCTTCGACCCCGGGCGCTTCGCCCGCGGCGCGGCGAAGGCGCATGACGAGGGGCCGGATGCCGAGTGACCTGACCATCGCCGAGGTGCGCGTGGTGCTGGCCGACATCCCGGTCAAGCGGCCGCACAAGATGTCGTTCACCACGCTGGAGGCCGTCAACTTCGCCTTCGTGCGGATCGAGACGCGCGGCGGTCTCGTGGGCTGGGGCGAGGCGGCGTGCCTGGGCGGCCCCACCTGGAGCGAGGAGTCGGCGGAGTCGGTGCAGGCGGTGATCGAGCGCTACGTGGCGCCGTGGCTGGTGGGCCGCGACGCCGCGGAGATCGAGCCGCTGCGCCGGGAGATGGCGCGCCGGGTGCAGGGCAACCCCTTCGCCCGCGCGGCGGTCGAGATGGCGCTCTGGGACCTCAACGGCCGGGCGCTCGGCGTGCCCGTCCACCGCCTGCTGGGCGGCCGCGTGCGCGACCGCGTGCCGCTGTCGTGGTCGCTCGCGGTGACGAGCCCCGAGGCCGAGATCGAGGAGGCGCGCCAGAAGGTCGCACTGGGCCACCGCATCTTCAAGATCAAGACGGCCGCGCACCCGGTCGCCCACGACGTCGAGCGGGTGCGGCGCATCCGCGAGGCGGTCGGCCCCGGCGTCTCGCTCCGCGTGGACGCCAACCAGGGCTGGGACCGGCCCACCGCCCTCGCCGCCATCCGCGCGCTCGAGCCCTACGATCTCGACTTCGTCGAGCAGCCGGTGCCGCGCTGGGACCTGGACGGCATGGCGGAGATCGCGCGCCGGGTGACGGTGCCGGTGATGGCCGACGAGTCGTGCGGCTCGCCCCACGAGGCGCTCGCCATCGCGCGGCTCGGCGGCGTGTCGATCCTGGCCCTCAAGCTCACCAAGTCGGCCGGCATCCTGGGCACCATGGCCATCGCCCGCATCGCCGAGGCGGCCGGCATGAGCTGCTACGTCGGCTGCATGATCGAGACCTCGCTCGGCACCGCCGCCTATCTGCAAGTGGCGCTGGCGGCGGCGCCGGTCACGTGGGGCTGCGAGCTGTTCGGCCCGCTGCTGCTCAAGGGCGACGTGGTCCGCCGCCCGGTGCAGTACGCCGATGGCGCCATCCTGGCGCTCGACGACCCGGGCCTGGGCGTCGAGGTCGACGAGGCCGCATTGAGGGAGTGCACGCGACGATAAAGGAGGACGTGATGCGACGAGCCATCGGAGTGCTGTTGGCGTTTGCCCTGGCCGCGTGGGCGCTGCCTGCGACGGCACAGCAGAAGACGCTCACCTGGACCGCCGGGCAGGTCGGCGGCGGCTGGTACGCGCAGGCCGGCGGGTTCGTGGAGCTCCTCAAGTCCAAGGACCCGAGCTTCAACATCAAGGTCATCCCCGGCGCCGGAATCCAGAACATGAGCAAGATCCAGCAGGCGGAGACCGAGATCGCCTGGGGGCTGCCGCCCTTCATCGCCGCCTCGTACAACGGCCAGGACCCGTACAAGGACAAGCACGGCGACATGCGGCTGGTGATGAACGGGCTCGGCTACGTCCACGTGCAGTTCTCCGTGGCCGACGACCTGCCCGTACAGTCCATCCGCGAGGCGTTCGACAAGAAGCTGCCGCTCAAGATCGGCACCACGCCGCCGGGCGGCTCGGACGAGTGGGTGATGCGGAAGATCTTCGAGTTCTACAAGACGTCCTACAACGACGTGCGCAGCCGCGGCGGCAAGGTCATCTTCGTCTCCTACTCCGACCTTGTCACCCAGTTCCGCGACCGCAACGCCGACATCCTGGTCCCGAACCTGGCCGTGCCCGCCGCCGCCCTGCAGGAAGCCTCGCTCGGCCGCAAGATGCGCATCCTGCCCATGGACGAGGACCTGCTCAAGTACCTCGAGCAGTTCGGCCTGAGCCGGGGCGTCATCCCGAAGGGCTCCTACAAGGACGTCGTCAACAACGACCGCGACATCCCGACCATCGCCATGGCCAACACCATCGTGGCCAACGCCAAGATCGCGCCGGCGGACGCCATCTACCAGTTCACGAAGCTGCTGCTGGCCAACGTCGACGGCGTGCGGAAGGTGCACCCGGCCTTCAAGGACTTCGACCCCAAGGACGCCGTCAGGCTCGGCAACGTGCCGCTGCACCCAGGCGCCGAGCGCGCCTACAAGGAAGCTGGCCTGCTGAAGTAGTCATGCGCCGTCTGCAGGGCCGGGTGGGCGGGGCGGTTGGCGGCTGGGCCGCCGCCGCCGCCCTGTTCCACATCTGGACCGCGTACGCCGGGGCCTGGGAACCGCGCGAGATGCGGGCGGTCCACCTCATGTTCCTGCTGCCACTCGCTTTCCTGCTCTTCCCCGCCGGCAAGCGGTCGCCGGCCAACCGTGTCAGCGCCGTGGACGTGCTCTGGGTGGTCGCCGCCCTCGCCCCCACCCTCTACGTCATTCGGAACGCCGAGGAGCTGACCCAGCGCTGGGAAGGCGTCCACCCCGTCGCCACGGGACAGGTGATCCTTGGCACCCTCCTCGTGCTGGCGGTGCTCGAGGCCGCGCGGCGCGCCGTGGGGTTCTGGTTCTTCGTCACCACCCTCGTGTTCATGGCCTACCTCGTCACCGCGCCCTGGCTGCCGGGGTTCCTGCACTCGCCCCGCGCCTACAGCTACCCCAAGCTGATCGAGATGTTCTTCCTCTACGCCGACGAGGGCGTGCTGGGGACGCTCACCGGCATCTCGTCCAACCTGCTGATGATCTTCATCATCTTCGCCGCCTTCATGCTGCACTCGGGCGTCGGCCAGTTCTTCATGGACATCTCCATCGCGCTGGCAGGCCGGTACCGCGGCGGGCCGGCCAAGGTCGCCGTGCTGTCCTCGGCGCTCTACGGCACCGTGAGCGGCTCCTCGGTGGCCGACTGCTACGCGACGGGCACCTTCACCATCCCGCTGATGAAGAAGATCGGCTACCGCCCGGAGATCGCGGGCGCCATCGAGGCCACCGCCTCGTGCGGGGGGCCGCTGATGCCGCCGATCATGGGCGCCGGCGCCTTCATCATGGCCGAGCTGACCGGCGTGCCGTACTCCAAGATCATCGTGGCGGCCGCCCTGCCGGCCGTCCTCTATTACGTCTCGATCATGGCCACCGTGCACTGGGAGGCGCTCCGGCAGGCCATCGGCACCATGACCGCCGACATCCCGCCGCTCGGCAGCCTGCTGCGGCGCGCGCTCCTCTTCTCGCCGTTCCTGACGATCGTCTACTTCCTGGAGGCGGGGTACTCGCCGTCCAAGGCCGCCCTCTACAGCTTCCTCACGGCTATCGTCGTCTCCTGGTTCGCGGGCGAGCAGCCGATGACGCCCCGGCGCATCTACTTCACCCTGCAGGAGTCCATGCGCTCGGGCGTCATCATCGCCGCCGTCCTCGCGGCGTCTGGCCTCATCGTCGCCGCCATAAGCCGCACCGGTTTCGCGCTCTCGTTCTCCAGCGCGATCATCAACCTGTCGGGCGGCCACCTGATCGTCGCCCTCCTCCTGGTCTTCGCCGTCGTCTCGGTGCTCGGCACCGGTATCCCGACCACCCCGGCCTACATCCTCGCCGTCACCGTGGGCGGGGCCGCCCTGCAGAAGCTCGGCGTCGACATCCTGGCCGCGCACCTGTTCGTCTTCTACTACGCGGTCCTGGCCGACGTGACGCCGCCGGTGGCGGTGACCGCCTTCGCCGGAGCACAGATCGCGGGCGCCAGGCCCATGATCACCGGCCTCCACGCCTCGCGCATCGCCATCGGCGGCTTCCTGGCGCCGTTCCTGTTCGTCTACCAGCCAGCGCTGCTGATGCGCGGCGAGTGGACCGAGGTGGTCATCACCTTCGCCTCCGCCGCCGTCGGCATCGCGTCCCTGTGCGCGGCCATCGCCGGGCACATGTTCACGCCGCTCGGCCGGGGCAAGCGCGCGTTCCTGGCCGCCACGGCGCTGGCCGCCATCTCGCCCAACCTGGCCGTGTCCGTCGCCACCAGCGTGGCGCTCGTCGCCTTCGCCGCGTGGGACTACCGCCTCGAGCGCCGGCGCCCGGTGGCTCCCACCCGCCCCCTCGCCGTCGCCGCCGAGCCCCGGGTCGGTGCCGCTCCGCCCACCGTCGCCGACTGACGCCGTCCTGTCGCCCCGACTGCCGGGTCGCCCCTTCCGTCAGCCGGGAACCTGAGCGATCCTGTCGTCCATGCACCAGAAGGAGCGGCTGAGAGCTGCAGGTGTAGGGGGATGTAACGCGCGTGTCGCGGAAGTCCGCGAGAAGCAATGGTGAGCCGTCCGGGGATCGAACCCGGGACCCCCTGCTTAAAAGGCAGGTGCTCTCCCGATTGAGCTAACGGCTCACGCGGGGGATGATATCACGCGCCCGGGGCACGGCGTCCGCGCCGGGCCCGCGCGCGGAAGGCGGCTAGGAGCGCGCCGGCGGTGAGCCCGCCTCGCCCGGGAGCACGACCAGGCCCCGCAGGCGCAGGGCGCCGTCACCCGAGCCGGGGTAACGGCGCTCGGCGCGGCCCCGCTCGGCGGCGGAAGGCTGCCCGTCGCCCCGGCGCTCGCTGCGCCGCCGATCCAGGATCACCGTCACCTCGCCATCGCCGGCGAACTTCTCCTTGAGGAACTCGTAGAGGCCGAGGTTATGGTGGGCCACGACGAAGATGTGCCCGAGGCGCTTGAGCTCGCTTGTCGCCTGCGCGAGGAAGAAGCGCATGTCGAGCGCGCGGAGGAGGGCGAGCGCGGCGATCAGGTGGTCCTCGGCCTGGGCGCGGTCCCCCCTCTCGAGGTGGAGCTGGCCGAGCCCGAGGCGGATTCGACCGACGAGCGGGCGCATGCCGAGCTCCTCCGCCAGCGCGAGGGCCTGGGCGAAGTCCTGCTCCGCCTTCGCCAGATCCGGCGGATCGCTACGCAGGGCGACCTCGCCCAGGAGCCGGAGCGCGCGGGCCTGGTGGCCGCGCTCCTTGTGGGCGATGGCGAGGCTGAGCGCTTGCTCGCCCGCCGCGAACGCGCGGGAGGGCTGGCCGGCGGCGACGAGCCCCTCGCCGAGCTGCGCCGTCCAGAGCGCGAGGTACGCCTTCACGCCGAGGGCCTCGGTGCGCGCGACGCCGTCCTCCAGCAGGGAGAGCCCCTCGTCGTGTCGGCCCAGCAGGACCTGGGTGAGCCCGAGCAGCGATGAGGGGATCGGCTGCCATACCGTGAGCTGCTTGCTCCGGCAGGTCTCGAGGCTCTTCTCCAGGAGATGCAGCGCCCGGTCCAGATGCCCGCGCTGTAGCGCCACGAGCCCCCCGAGGCTCCATGCGATCGCCTGGGCGTAGGCGTGGCGCTCGGCCTCCGCCGCCCGCTCGGCCATGTCGGCATAGGTGCGCGCCTGGTCGAAGTCCCCCAGCTCGGCCAGCGTGAAGGCGAACCAGCCGCTCGAGCTCACGTAGGAGATCGCGGACTGAGGTCCGGCGCCCTCGGCCGCGCGCAAGGCCTCGAGCTTCTCGACGTTCCGGGCGAGGACGGCCTCGGCCTCTCGGTACTGGCCCTGCGCGTGATAGCTGTAGCCCATATAGCCGCGCGCCATCGCCTGCAGCGCCGCGTCGGCCCCGGCCTCGCCGATGGCCAGGCAGCGCTCGCCGTAGGCGATGGCCATCTCCGGCTCGCCCTTGAGGTAGTGGTAGTTGATCAGGTAGCTGTACACGCGCGCCAGCCGCGCCTCGTCGCCGATAAGCTTGGCCATGTTCTCGGCCTGCTGCGACACCGCGAGCACTTTCGGGAGATGGCCCAGCTGGAGCAGCGGGGGCCGCAGCTCCAGGCGCACGTCGATCCCCTGTTCCGTCGTCTCGCGGCTCTCCGGCAGCTTCCCGAGCGCGGTGAGCGCCCGCTCGAGATACACGACGGCCTCCACGTTGGCGGAGCGCGCCGCCGCCTTGGCGCCGGCCTTGCGGAGGTGCGTCACGGCCGTGTCCCACGCCTCGCCGCGGAAGGCGTGATCGGCGAGGACCTCCGCCTGCTCGGCGTGGCGGGTGGGGTGCAGGCGCTCGATGGTCCGGAGGATCTGGGCGTGGAGCCCGCGCCGGCGGTCCTGGAGGAGCGTGCCGTAGGCCACGTCGTGCGTCAGCGCGTGGGTGAAGGTGTATCCGAGATCGGGGTACAGCCCCGTCTCGTAGAGGAACTCGGCCGCCTGAAGCCGCATGAGGCTCTGGCTGAGGGCTTCCTCCGGCAGGTCCGCCACGGCGCGCAGGAGGACCAGCGGCACGTCCTTGCCGATGACGGAGGCGGCGTGCAGGAGCCGCCTCTCCTCGGGGGCGAGCCGGTCGATGCGCGAGGCGATCACCGCCTGCACCGTGGCGGGCACCTCGATGGTCGTGAGCGCCTTTGCCAGCCGGTGGACGCCGCGCTCCCCGGCGAGGACCTGCGTCTCGATCTGCCCGTGGCCGGCCTGCACTGGCTCCAGCGACTGGCGCAGCACGTCGATCTCCCCATCGCGCCCCACGAAGGGGGAGAGTCCGCGGGCGGCGGCGGCCTGCAGCCGGGAGCGCACCGGACCCGCGCGCACGATCTCATAGACCTGCACGGCATCGGCGAGGCCCTTCACCGGCACGGGCCCGAGCGGATTGACCTCCACATAGCCCTCGGCGAGCCGGAGGGTGTCGGCCGTCATCAGCGTCGTCCCGGGACGGGCGAGCTGCTCCAAGCGCGCGGCGAGGTGCGTGGTCTGCCCCACGGCCGTGTAGTCCATGTGCAGGTCGTTGCCGATGGAGCGGACCACCACCGCGCCGGAATTGAGGCCCACGCGGATCTGGACGTCGAGCCCCTGGGTCCGTCGCAGCTCCTCGGCGTACCCCCCCACCGTCTCCTGCATCCGGAGCGCGGCATAGCAGGCGCGCACCGCGTGGTCCTCGTGGGCGAGCGGCGCCCCGAAGAGCGCCATGATCCCGTCGCCCATGACCTGGTTCACCGTGCCCTCGTAGCGGTGGACGGCCTCCATCATCCGCTCGAGGACCGGGTCCAGGAGCCGGCGTGCTTCTTCCGGGTCGCGGTTGGCGAGCAGCTCCATGGAGCCCTTGAGATCGGCAAAGAGCACGGTGACCTGCTTGCGCTCGCCCTCCAGCGCACTCTTGGAGACGAGGATCTTCTCGGCGAGGTGCTTCGGGGTGTAGGCCCGTGGCGAGGCGGCCCGGTCGGCGGGCTTCTCGGCCAGGGCCCCGCCGCAAGAGCCGCAGAACTTCCGGTCCGGGAGGACCTCGGCGCCGCAGGAGGGGCATGCGAGGGCCAGGCGGGCCCCGCACTCCTCGCAGAACTTGATTCCCGGGCGGTTGTCGCTCTGGCACCGCGGACACGTCACACCCAGCCCTCCATTGCGCCCAACCTACCCGCCGCGCAGAGCCCCGTCCAGGACGGGCGGCTCGAGCGCCCGCTACGGGGAGGCCGCGCTGCCGAGCGACGGGAACCAGCGGGGCAGCGCCGAGCCCCCGACGATGATCGTGTCGTCACGGACGGGGCCGGTGGAGACCAGCGCGATGCCGACGCCGACGATCTCGGAGAGCCGCTCGAGATACTCCCGCGCCTTGGTGGGCAGCTCGGCATAGTCCTGCATGCCGTGGGTCGAGGTCTGCCATCCCGACAGCTCCTCGTAGACGGGCACCGCCTCGTGCCAGATGCGCTCCTCCTCGGGGAATTCCGTGAAGACCTCGCCGCGGTGCCGATGCCCCACGCAGATCTTCACCGTCTCGCAGGCGTCCAGCACGTCGAGCTTGGTGATGGCGAACGCGTCGAGACCGTTGATGCGGGCGGCATACCGGAGCCCGACGGCGTCCACCCAGCCGCAGCGCCGGGGCCGGCCGGTGACCGAGCCGAACTCGTTGCCGCGGGTGCGCAGGAGGTCGGCGATGTCGCCCGAGACCTCCGTCAGGAACGGGCCGCCGCCCACGCGCGTGCAGTACGCCTTGGAGATGCCGAGCGCGCCGTGGATCTTCGTGGGCGGCACCCCGGTCCCGGTGCAGGCGCCCCCCGCCGTGGTGCTGGAGGAGGTGATGAACGGGTAGGTCCCGTGGTCCACATCCAGCAGGGTGCCCTGCGCTCCCTCGAACATCACGGAGGCGCCGCCGTCGATCCAGCGCGAGAGCAGGAGTGCCGTGTCCGTGATGTAGGGCGCCAGCCACCCGGCGTAGCGGAGGTACGGCCCGAGGATCCCCTCCACCGTGAACTCCTCGGCATCGTAGATCTCGCGCAAGAGCCGATTCTTCTGACGGATGTTGAACTCGAGCTTGTCCCGGAAGAGCTGCTCGTCCAGGAGGTCCGCCATGCGGATGCCCACGCGCGCGGCCTTGTCCGCATAGGCCGGCCCCACGCCCTTGCCCGTGGTGCCGATGCGGCGCTTGCCGGCCTGGGACTCCGCCGCCCGGTCCAGTGCCGGGTGATAGGGCATGATGAGGTGCGCGTTCTTGGAGATGTAGAGGTTGCCGTCCAGGGAGACGCCCCGCCGCACCAGCGCCTCCATCTCATCGATGAGCGAGGCCGGGTTGATGACGACGCCGCAGCCGATCACGCAGCGGCAGCCGCGGTGGAGGATCCCCGAGGGGATGGTCTGGAGCACGAACTTCTCCTTCCCCACGACCACCGTGTGCCCCGCGTTGTTGCCGCCCTGGTAGCGCACCACCACGTCCACGTGCGGGGCCAGCACGTCCACGACCTTCCCCTTGCCCTCGTCGCCCCACTGGGCGCCCACCACCACGATGTTAGGCATGGCTGCGACTCCCGCTCTCGGGCCGGAATACGGGGAAGTGCCGCGCGGGATCGGCGAGCAGATCGGCGACGGCACACGTCCGCTCCTCATCCACCGACAGGTCCACCACGCGCACCTCGTCGGGCTCGGTCCGGCCTCCTCCGATCACGAGCACCCAGCGCGCGCGCTGCTGGCGCGCATGGGCGATGGAGTCCTCGATCCCTCGACTGATGATGTCCCGCGCCACCGCGGCGCCGAGATCGCGGTACCGGCGCGCGAGCGCCAGTGCTCGCGTCTTGTCCGCGGTGAAGTCGATGATGAAGAAGTCCGGCCCGGGCAGCGCCGCCGCCGCACCCTGGGAGTCCATGGCCAGGAGCGCCCGCCCCACCTCGACGGCAAAGCCCGTCGCCGGGCAGTCGTAGCCGAAGCGCCCCAGCATCTGGTCGTAGCGCCCGCCCCCCGCCAGCGCCGCCCCGAGCCCGGTGACGTAGGCCTCGAAGTGCACCCCGGAGTAGTAGTCGAAGCCGCGCACCTCGCCGAGATCGAGCAGCACCGCGTCGGCCAGGCCGTACAGCCCCAGCAGCCGGTACACCTCGGACAGGTTGCGGAGCGCCGCCTCCGAGCGGGCGTTCTTCACGAGCCGCTCGGCGCGCGCGATCACCTCGCCGCGGCCGTACAGCGAGGGCAGCGCCAGGAGCAGCTCGGTCACGGCCGCCGGCGCGCCCAGCTCCTCCACTCGCCGCTCGAGGGCCGAGACGTCCTTGCGCGAGAGCGCCGAGCGGAGCCGGCGCGCCGTCGTCTCGTCCACGGCGAGGTCCTCGAGGATGCCGCGAAAGAAGTCCGTCTGCCCGACGTCGAGCTGGAACTGGTCGAGCCCGAGAGCGCGCAGGCACTCCACCGTCATGGCGATCATCTCGGCATCGCCCTCCGGGTTCGGCAGGCCCACCTGCTCGACGCCCGCCTGGTAGAACTCCCGGTAGCGGCCCACCTGAGGCTCGTCGTACCGGAAGACATTGGTGACGTACGCGAGACGGAGGGGCTTGGGCTCGTCCCGCATCCGCGTGGCCACGATGCGCGCGATCTGGGGCGTGATGTCCGCGCGGAGAGCCAGGAGCCGCCCCGACTCGCGGTCCACCATCTTGAACATGCCCTCCTGGAGGTCGTGGTCCGTCCCCTGGGAGAGCACGTCGAAGTACTCGTAGGTGGGCGTCACCACCTCGCGGTACCCCCAGCGGCGGAAGACGCCCAGCAGGCGCTCCTCGACGACGCGCTTCTGCGCGGCCTCGTCGGGGAGGTAGATCTTGACGCCCTTGGGCAGCTGGGTCTGGTGCGACCGGCGCTCCACCGCGCGGGCTCCTACCGCCCGGCCAGGGCGCCGTCGAGGTGGACGAGGGTGTTCATCCGGTGCAGCGCGGTCCAGTCCGGCCGGAACTCGAGCTCCGAGATGCCCGCCGAGGAGACGTGGAGCGACCAGATCCGCGCCAGCGGCAGACCCAGGGCCTCGAGGATCAGGATGCGCGCCGTGATGCCGTGGGCCACGAGGCAGACCGTCTCCTCGTCGTGCTCGTTCCGCAGCGCATCGAGTCCCGCCAGCACCCGCCGCTTGACCTCCTCGAGGCTCTCGCCCCCCGGCGGCGAAGCCAGGTGCGGCGTCTCGAGCCAGGCGCGATAGAGGGCAGGGTCCTGGGCGCGCGCCTCGTCCACCGTGAGCCCCTCCCAGCGGCCGAAGCCCATCTCCTTGAAGGCCTCGGCCGCGCGCACGGCAAGCCCATGGGGCGCAGCGACGGCGGCGGCGGTGTCCTGCGCCCGGCACAGCGGGCTCGCGTAGACAGCCTGCAGCGGGGTGCCGGCGAGCGCGCGCCCGGCGGCCTCGGCCTGGCCGCGCCCGGCATCGGACAGAGCGGTGTCCGTCCAGCCCTGGTAGCGGCGCTCCCGGTTCCAGGCGGTCTCGGCGTGACGGAGGAGCAAGAGTCTGAGTCCCATGGTCAACGGCTGATTCTACCAGACCGCTCCCGGCTCAGGCGCGCTCCGCGAACACCTTCTGGGCGGCCCTGACGGCCGCACCGAAGTCCACCGGGTGGCCGAGCTCGTGAAGCACCTGCTCCAGTGCCGAGAGCGCCGTGATCACGTCGAAGTCGCCCACGTAGCCCATGTGCCCGAGCCGGAAGACCCGGCCCTTCATCTCCCCCTGGCCGCCGGCGATGGTGATGTTGTGGGAGGCCGAGTAGGCGGCGAGCACCTTCTCGCTGTTCATCCCGGGGGGCGCCACCACGGCGGTCAGCGCCGGGCTCGGACTGGCCTTGGCGAAGAGCTCGAGCCCGAGCGCCTCCACGCCGGCCCGCGTGGCGCGCGCCAGCCGCTCGTGGCGCCGGAAGACGTTCGGCAGCCCCTCGGCGTCGAGCATCCGCAGCACCTCGCGCAGACCCAGCATGATCGACACCGCCGGCGTGAAGTGGGCCTCGTTCTTCGCCACCGACTTCCCCTCGGCGGCGAGGTCGAAGTAGTACCTGGGCAGCCGCGACGCCGTGACGTGCCCCCAGGCCTTCTCGGACAGCGCGCAGAAGGACAGGCCGGGTGGCAGCATCAGGCCCTTCTGGGACCCCGCCACCACCAGGTCCACGCCCCACTCGTCCAGGCGAAGGTCGGCGATGCCGAGGCTCGAGACGGCGTCCACGATGAGGATGGCCGGGGTCCCCCGCGTGGCGGCGGCGATCCCCTGGACGTCGTGGAGCACGCCCGTCGAGGACTCGCTGTGCTGCATGAGCACGGCGCGCGCCTCGGGGTGGCTGCGCAGCGCCTCCGCAACCGTCTCCGCGGACACCGTCTGGCCGAAGGGCGCGGCCATCGGCACCACGGTCACACCGTAGGCGCGGCAGATCTCCTCCCAGCGCTCGCCGAACTTGCCGGCCCGGAGCCCCAGCACGGTGTCTCCGGCCGAGAGCGTGTTGACCACCGCGGCCTCCATGGAGCCCGTCCCGGAGGACACGAAGGGGATCACCTCCCGCGTCGTCTGGAAGAGGCGCTTGAGCCCCGCCCGCACCTCGGTGAAGAGGCCCTCGTACTCGGCCGTCCGGTGGTGGATCATGGGCTGCGCCATGGCGAGCAGCACGCTGGGCGGCACCGGGGTCGGACCCGGGGCCATGAGGTAGTACTTCTTCATCGAGGGCTCCTTCCGGAAGCGAGAGTGGTCACGCGACTCACCGTATCAGAAGGCGCGCGGCGCTGGCAATGCCGCCGACCGCCCGAGGGCGGTGACGAAGATCGCGTCCTTGCCGGCCGCGTGGGGGGAGAAGAAGGCCAGAACCGCAACCGCTGATGCTACGTGAACGCGTACGGGGGGCGGGAGATGCCGCGCTCGGTGATGATGGCCGTGATCAGCTCGGCCGGCGTCACGTCGAAGGCCGGGTTGAAGACGGGCGAGTCCGCGGGCGCCGTCTGGCGCCCCGCCACTCCGCGCACCTCGGCCGGGTCCCGCTCCTCGATCACGATGGAGGCGCCGGTCGGGATGGACGGATCGATCGTCGACAGCGGCGCCGCGATGTAGAACGGGATCCCGTGGTAGCGGGCGAGGACCGCGAGCCCGTAGGTGCCGATCTTGTTGGCCGTGTCCCCGTTGGCGGCAATGCGGTCGGCCCCCGTGACCACGAGGTCCACCTCGCCTCGCTTCATGACAAAGGCCGCCGCCACGTCCGAGATGAGCCGGTGGGGGATCCCCTCCTTGACCATCTCCCAGGCCGTGAGCCGGGAGCCCTGCATGACGGGGCGCGTCTCGTCCACCCAGACCAGCGCCACGCGTCCCCGCTCGTGGGCCGCGCGGATCACGCCCCCTGCCGTCCCGTAGCCGGCCGTGGCCAGGGCCGCCGCGTTGCAGTGAGTGAGAATGCGCGCCCGCTCGGGCACGAGCGTCGCGCCGTGGGCCCCCAGCGCGCGGTTCGCCGCCACGTCCTCGTCGAGGATGGCCTGCGCCTCGGCCAGGAGCCGGTCGCGGAGCGCGGGCACCGGCAGCTGTCGGTGGGCGAGCGCCACGCGCCGCATGCGCTCCAGCGCCCAGAAGAGATTGACGGCCGTGGGGCGCGTGGCCCCGAGGCCCTTGACGGCCTCCTCCAGGTCCGCCATGAGGCCGTCGAACTCGCGGGCCGCGCTTGCGCGCGCGGCCAGGACCACGCCGAACGCCGCCGTCACCCCGATGGCCGGCGCCCCTCTGACCACGAGCGTGCGGATGGCCTCGGCCACCTCCTGCCAGGTCGTGCAGGGACGCTCCAGTTCCTGCACGGGCAGCAGCGTCTGATCGAGGAGCAGGAGACGGTCCCCCTGCCAGCGGATCGGCGAGATCATCGGGACGATTCCTTGCCGAGACGGGCCTTGAGGCCGGCGGGGTCGAGGCCGCGCACGCGGAAGAACTTGTCCCGGGCGGCGCCACCGCGCACCAGCTCCACCGATGACGGCGGCACCCCGAGGGCCGCCGCGAGCAGAGCGGCGACGGCCCGGGTGGCCCGCCCCTCCTCGGGGGGGGAGGTCACGCACACGCGGAGCGTCTCGCCCTCCCAGCCCAGCACCTCGCTCCGCGAGGCGCCGGGCCGGACGCGGACGTGGAGCAAGCGTGCCTCTCGCGTGCTGGGAGGAGCGGTCATCATTCCTCTTCGGCGCTGGCGGATGGGTCGGCGCCGGGCGAGGCGTCCTCGGGCGGGCTCGAGCGAAGGTCCTGCTCCACCATGCGCTGGTACATCTCGATGGTGGACCGCAAGCCTTCCGCGAGCTGGCGGCGGTTGCGCTTGAGCAGCATGATCTCGCTCCGGATCACCGCCTCCTCGGTCCGGGCCGCCTCCAGGAGCTTCTCGCCCGCCACCTCGGCCTCGCGCACCGTGAGCGCCGCCTCGCGCCTCGCACTCTCCTTCATCTCCTCGGTCAACCGCTGGGTGGTGACGAGCGTCTGCTGCAGCACCCGCTCCCGCTCCTCGAGGCCGCGGGTGCGGTCCTCCAGCACCTGGAGCTGCTCCTTGAGGAGCGTGTTCTCCCTCATGAGGGCCTCGTAGTCCTGGGCGACGTCCTCGAGGAAGGTGTCCACCTCCTGGACATCGAAACCGCGGAACATCTTCACCGTGAACTGCTGCTGCCTGATGTCCATGGGCGTGATGCGCACGGTCCCCTCCTCAGTACAGCGCCGGCAGGATGACCCGCTCCACGAACTGGATGGCGATCAGCACGATGAGGGGCGAGAGATCGAGCCCTCCCGTCTTCCACGGGGGCAGGAGCTGGCGCACGGGCCGCAGCACGGGCTCGGTGACCCGGGAGAGGAACTGCACGACGGGGTTGCGGGGATCGGGGCTTACCCAGGTGATCAGCGCCGCGGCGATGATCACCCAGGAGTAGAGGCTCAGGAGCCAGCCGATGAAGTTGACGAGACTGTAGGGGAGCACGTTATCGCCCTTTCCCGAGCTCGCGGGAGCGCAGGGTCGCGCGCTCCACGGCATTGATGAAGGTCCGGCGCACCCCGCCCTCCTCGAGGGCGGAGATGCCGGCGATGGTGGTCCCGCCCGGGGAGGCGACCATGTCCTTCAGCTGCCCCGGATGCGTGCCGGTCTCGAGGATGAGCTTGGCCGAGCCCAGCACGGTCTGGGCGGCGAGCGTCATGGCCGTGGCCCGGTCGAGCCCCATCTTCACGCCGCCATCAGCCAGCGATTCGATCACGATGGCCACGTAGGCCGGGCCCGAGCCCGAGAGCCCCGTGACCGCGTCCAGCGCCTCCTCGTCCAGGACCACGACGCGCCCCACGGCGCCGAAGAGCGCCTGCGCCGTCTCGAGGTCGCCCTTCTCGAGTCCGTCGGCGCGCGCGATGGCCGTCACCGCCTCCAGCACGAGGGCGGGGGCATTGGGCATGACGCGGATGAGCCGCTCCACGTGGGGCAGGTGCTGCCGGAGCGTGGTCGTGGAGACGCCCGCCGCCAGCGAGATGATCAGCTTGCTCTTGTCCACGGCGCGAGCGACCTCCTCGCACACGGCCGCCATGATCTGCGGCTTCACCGCGAGCACGATCACGTCGGACTCGCGGACCAGGGTCGCGTTGTCGGCGCAGGGGCGAATCCCGTGCTGCCGCGCGACCTGCGCCAGGCGCTCCGGCCGGGCGTCGCTCGCCGCGATGTCCTGGGCGGGGACGAGGGCCGCCTGGAGCAGGCCCCTGATCATGGCCTCTCCGATATTGCCCGCGCCCAGAAACCCGATTCGCTTGCCCGTGATGCTCATCGCTGCGATACCCCCGCTCCGGACTCTGGCGAACCGCCCGGCGGCCGGCCCAGGCCCGGCCCCTGACGAGGACCGAAGATCGCCGTCCCCACCCGCACCATCGTCGCCCCTTCGTCGATCGCGACCTCGAAATCGCCGCTCATGCCCATGGAGAGGTGCTCGAGGCCCACGGCGTCCCTCAGCTCGCGCAGCCGCCTGAAGTACGGGCGCGCGGCCTCGGCATCCGGGACCAGGGGCGGAATCGCCATGAGCCCGCGGATGCGCAGGCCCTGCAGCGCCGCGACCTGGTCGAGTACCGCCTTCACCTCGGCAGGAGGCAGGCCGCCCTTCTGTGGCTCCTCGCCCAGGTTCACCTGGAGGAGCCCGTCCACGACGCGGCCCGCGGCCTGGGCCCGGCGGTCCAGCTCATGGGCCAGCTCCAGCCGATCCACCGACTGGACGCAGTCGAAGATCCGCGCCGCATCCCTGGCCTTGTTCGTCTGCAGCGAGCCGATCAGGTGCCACGGCACCGGGTGGCCGAGGGTGGCGACTTTCTCCTTCGCTTCCTGCACCCGGTTCTCGCCCAGCGCGGGCACCCCCGCCTCCACCGCGAGGCGGATGCGCTCGAGGTCCACCGTCTTCGACACGGCGATCAGGAGCACCTCGCGCGGATCGCGGCCACACCGACGGCACGCCCGCTCGATCGCGGCCTGAACCCCCTCGACGTTCTGCCTGATGTCCAGCATGAATCCCTGTCCGGCTGCGCGATTCTAGCATGCCGGCCCGCCCTGGGCCTCCTCAGGACGACGGAGGAATGGCAGCCACCGTCGCGAGGCTGCCGCCCTTCCCCTCACGACGATAGGAGAAGAAGAGGTCGAGCCGGCAGGCCGTGCAGAGCCGCGGGTTCTCGATCCTGGACGGCGCCACACCGGCCGCGCGGAGCTGGTCCTCGTTGGCCTTCCACAGGTCGAGCATCCACTTCCCCGGTCCGACGGGAGTCACCCAGGTCGGCCACGCGCTCGGAAAGCCCGTCCTGAGGCGCTCGATCACGGGGAGATCCACCTCGTAACAGCAGGGGCCGATGGATGGGCCCACCGCGGCCAGGAGCCCCCCGGGCGGAGCACCGGCCCGGGTCAGCGCGGTCACCGCGGCGCGCGCGACCGACTGCACCGTGCCCCGCCAGCCTGCGTGCACCACGGCCAGGCGGCGCCCTTCGGGATCGAAGAGGACGATGGGAAGGCAGTCGGCGGTGAACACGGAGAGCGGCAGGCCGGGGCGCTCGCTGACGAGGGCGTCGGCGACGCCGGCGTGCCCGCCTGCGCGGGCCTCGGCGACCTCGGCTCCGTGCACCTGGCGAGCGAAGGCCGGCAGTTCTGCGAGGAGCCCGCGCTCCGCGAGGAGCGCCCGGGCCGCGGCGCCGAAGGGCGACCGGCCGTTGGCGCCGCGCTCGAGCCCCGGGAAATGGCGCGTCGTGAAGAGATGGGGCAACCCCGCGGCCTCGAGCAGGGGCGAGGTGAGGAAGGCGGGGCGTCCTGTCATGACACCCCAATTCTCTCACGGCCGCCCCGGGCCGCGCGGGATCAGTCGGCCTGGCGCCGCAGGAACGCGGGGACGTCCAGGTCCTCCTCCATCTGGTCGTCCGTCTCGGCGCGCGGCCCTACCGCGGCCGACCGGCGCCAGGACGGCGAGGACGGCCCGCGCGGAGCGCGCGGCATCTCGACCACCTTGCGCCCCGGGTCCACCGCCTCCTTCCGCTCGGTGAACCCCGTGGCGATCACCGTGATCCGGACCTCGTCATGCAGGCTCTCGTCGATGACGGCGCCGAAGATGATGTTGGCGTCCTCGTGGGCGGCCTCCTGGACGATCTTCGCAGCCTCCACCACCTCGTGGATGGACAGGTCGGGGCCCCCGGTGAAGTTGATGAGAATGCCGCGGGCGCCGTCGATGGACGTCTCGTCCAGGAGCGGGCTGGCCACGGCCTTCTGCGCGGCGTCGAGCGCGCGATGCTCGCCCTTGCCGGTGCCGGCGCCCATGAGCGCCATGCCCATGCCGGACATGATCGTCCGCACGTCGGCGAAATCCAGGTTGATGAGCCCCGGCACCAGGATGAGATCCGAGATGCCCTGGACCGCCTGGAGCAGCACCGTGTCGGCGACCTTGAAGGCCTCGAGCAGCGGCGTGCCGCGGTCGACGACGGCGAGGAGCCGCTCGTTGGGGATGGTGATGAGCGTGTCCACCACGCTGCGCAGCTCGCCAAGCCCCGCCTCCGCCTGCTGCGCCCGCCGCCGCCCCTCGAACGAGAAGGGCTTCGTCACCACCGCCACCGTGAGAATGCCCAGCTCCTTCGCGACGGCGGCCACCACGGGCGCCGAGCCCGTGCCGGTGCCGCCGCCGAGGCCCGCCGTGACGAAGACCATGTCGGCGCCCTGGAGGATCTGCTTGATCTGCTCCCGGTCCTCCTGGGCGGCGTTGCGGCCGATCTCGGGGTCGGAGCCGGCGCCGAGCCCGTTCGTGAGCCGAGCCCCGAGCTGGATCTTCGTAAGGGCCGGAGAGGCACGCAGCGCCTGCACGTCCGTGTTGGCGATGATGAACTCGACTCCGGTGAAGCGTGCGGCCATCATCCGGTTCACGGCGTTGGAGCCACCGCCGCCGAGGCCGATCACCTTGATCTTGGCCACCTCGCGCTCCTCGTCCAGCTCGAACATCGGCCGCCGCCCCTTTCCCTGCTCCATTCAGGCCTCCTGACGGTGTGTGTCGTTCACTCCCCTCCTGCCCGTGTCACCCGCCCCCGTCGACCCGCTAATGCTTCTCGCGGAACCGGTTCACGCTGGGGTCCGGGGGGCGGCCCCCCCGGGTGCACCCTGTGGCGAGCCGTGGCGCCTTCCTTCGCTCCGGGCGGGGCGAGCGCGCGATCGCGGGACAACAGCCCTCGCGCCGCCCCCTCCGGGGGATGGGGGGTCGCGCTCGGCCCGCCCGAGCGAGGTGCGGCGTCCAGGCGAGCCACCCGGCGTGCGCCCGGGGGGCCCGCCCCCCGGACCCCGGCGCCTCGCGGGCAAGGTATCCGGCGAGACGCATCAGAAGAGCCGGGCGAGCCAGGCGCGGAGGCGATCGGCCAGCGACCCATCGCCGGCATCCAGCAGCCCTCCGCCCGTCTGCCCGCGCGATCCATACAGCGCAAGCCCCACCGCCGTCGAATAGATGGGGCTGTGCACCACATCGGCGAGCCCCCCCACGCCCGTGGGCAGCCCCCGGCGCACCGGCAGGTCGAACACCTGCTCCGCCAGCTCGGGGACCCCGTGCATGATCGAGGTGCCGCCGGTCACCACCACGCCTGCGGAGGCGACGTCCTGCAGCCCCGCCCGCGTCAGGTCGCGCGCCACGAGCGTGAAGATCTCCTCCACCCGGGGCTGGATGATCTCGGAGAGGATCTGGCGCGACAGCTGGCGCGGCTTGCGCCCGCCCACCGAGGGCACGTCGATGGTCTCGTCCTCCCGGACCAGCGCCGTGAGCGCGCAGCCGTAGCGCTTCTTCAGCTCCTCGGCGTCCCCGGTCGGCGTGCGCAGCCCCACCGCGATGTCGTTGGAGATGTGGTCGCCGCCCAGCGGGAGGATCCCCGTGTACCAGACGGCGCCGTCCCGGAAGAGCGCCACGTCGGTGGTGCCGCCGCCCAGGTCGATCAACAGGATCCCCAGCTCCTTCTCCTCGGCCGAGACGACAGCCTCCGCGGAAGCCAGCGGCTCGAGGACGATGTCCTGCACCGAGAGCCCGGCCCGGTTCACGCTGCGGATGACGTTCTGGACCGACGTGACCGCGCCCGTGACGAGGTGGACCTCGACCTCGAGCCGCACCCCGGACATGCCCAGGGGCTCCTTGATGCCGTCCTGGTCGTCCACCACGAAGGTCTGCGGCAGGACGTGGATGACCTCGCGGTCCTGGCCGAGGTTGATGGTCTTGGCGGCCTCGAGCGCGCGGTCGATGTCAGTCCGGCTCACCTCCCGGTGCTTGCCCGACACGGCCACCACGGCCCGGCTGTTGATCCCGCGGATGTGACCACCGGCCACCCCGGCCACCACGGTGGCGATCTCGATGCCCGCCATCTGCTCGGCCTCGGCTACCGCCTGCTTGATGGCCTCCACGGTCGAGTCGATGTTGACGACGACGCCCTTGCGCAACCCCCGGGAGGGGCTCACGCCGATGCCGACGATGTCGAGGCCGCCGCCGGAGGAGGCGTCCGCGATGACGCAGCAGATCTTGGTCGTCCCCACGTCGAGCCCCGCGATCACCTGCCGCGCTCTCCCTCTCGCCATGCCGCTCCTCACCGGACCACGGGCCGGAGAACGACCTGGTCGCGGAACCGCAGGTCGATGCTGCTCACCGCCTGACCCGACGACGCCACCTGCGCCAGCACGCCCAGCAGCCGCCCGAGCCGCGCCTCCCACTCCTCGGTGCCGATCCGGACCTCGATCCCGTCCACGGTGTAGAGCACCGGCCCCTCCTTGCGGCTGACGTCGATCTCGGAGATCTGGCTGGTGAGCGGGCTCCCGGAGCGCAGCAGCAGGCGGAGCAGCGACACGCCGGCGGTGAGCCGCTCGGAGGGCTCGCCGGGGGCCGCGGCCAGCTCCTCCGGAGACAGCCCGCTGATCACCGGCAGCCCGACAGCCACGGCGCGGGGCTCCTGCGCCACGGGCATCCCCTGCTCGTCGATCCAGTGCAGCCGTCCTGCGTGCACGAGCGTGAACGGCCGGCGCTCCTCGACGACGATCGTGAGGCGGTTCGGGAAGGTCCGGATCACCTCGGCGCGGCGGATCTGTGGCAGCGTCTCCACCGCGAGGGTGGCCACCCGTGGATCCACCCGGAACAGGTTCACACCGGGCGCGAGCCCGGAGGCCGCGACGATCTCATCCGGGCTGAGGCGGGCGTGGCCCCGCACCTCGACGCGCGCGACGGCGAAGCGGGGGGCGGTGAGGAGCCAGCCCACGCCGAGGGCGCCCGCAGCCAGGAGTCCGGTCCCCACGGCCAGGACCACCGCGAGCCGGCCCATCCGGCGCGCGCGGCGGTTCGTCCGGAGACGGTGCTGCCGCCGGCCCACGCGCTGCCGCGTGATCAGGGGACTCGGAGAGGCGAGGTCCTCGAGCCCGTGGTCGAGCCCGCGCGGCGACAGCATGGACAGCCGTCCCGACATCAGGCGCCCACCTGCGGTCTGGCCTCCCTCATCCCTCTCCCCTCATCCCTCTCCCGCGATGCGGATCTCCGGCTCGAGCGTGATGCCGAACTGGTGCTGCACCCGCTCGCGCGTCATGTCCATCAGCGCCAGGATGTCGGCGGCCATGGCGCCGCCCCGGTTCACGATGAAGTTGGCGTGCTTGGCCGAGATCTCGGCGCCGTTGAGCCGCTTGCCCTTGAGCCCCACCTTCTCCACGAGGCGCCCGGCCGCATCGCCCGGCGGGTTCTTCCACACGCAGCCGGCCGAGGCCAGCGCCAGCGGCTGCGTGGCCTTCTTCTGCTTGAGCCGCTGCTTGATGTCCTTCTGGATCTCCGCCTGCGGCCGCCGGTGGAGCCTCAGGCGGGCGCCGATGAGGACGGCGCCGGGCGGCGCGGCGAACAGGCGGTAGCCGAAGGTCCCCGGGCCCGGCTTGAACTCGCCGAGCGTCCCGTCCGGGTGGAGGAAGTACACGGCGGAGACGAAATCGCCGATCCACCCATCCGGAGTGCCCGCGTTCATGGCGACGGCGCCGCCGATGGTGGCGGGGATGCCCACGAGGCACTCGACGCCGCCCAGGTTGAGCGCTGCCGCCTCGCGGATGAGTGCGGAGAGGCTCACGCCGGCGCCGGCCACGGCTTCCTCGCCGTTGAACTCGGCGCGTCCGAGGCAGCCTTCGAGCCGCAGGACCACGCCGCGGATCCCGCGGTCACGGACCAGCAGGTTGTTCCCGCCGCCGATCACCTCCACGGGAAGCCCTTCCTTGTCCGCGAAGGCCAGCGCCAGGCGGATGTCCTCCACGTCCTGGGGGACGATGAAGAAGTCGGCGGGCCCTCCGATGCGCAAGGACGTGTGGAAGCTGAGAGGCTCCTTGAACCGCACCTCGCCGCGGATCTCTCCAAGCATTCGTTACCTCCTGTTCGACTGGTCGCGGGCGTCGCCCAGGCGCGCCAGGAACTCGGCGCCCAGCTGCCCCACGTCGCCGGCCCCGAGGGTGAGAACCAGGTCCCCGGGTCGGGTGGATGCACAAAGATGGTCGACGATGCCGCGCCGGTCACCGTCCATGTAGAGCACCTCGCGGTGCCCGTGGGCGGCGATGCCATCGGCCAGATCGCGCGCGTGGACGCCCGGGATCGGCGCCTCACCGGCGGGATAGATGTCCATCACCAGGAGCACGTCTGACTGGTAGAAGGCGGTCAGGAACTCCTGACGGAGATGGTGCGTGCGGCTGTAGCGGTGGGGCTGGAACACCGTGATGACGCGCCGGTCGAACCCGGCCTTGGCGGCAGCCAGGGTCGCCCGGATCTCGGCGGGGTGGTGGCCGTAGTCGTCCACCACCAGCACGCCCTGCGCTTCCCCCCGGATCTGGAAGCGGCGCTGGACGCCGGAGAATCCGGCCAGCGCCTGCTGGATGCACGCGAACGGCACCTCGAGGTCGAGCCCTACCGCCACGGACGCCAGCGCGTTGAGGACGTTGTGGCGCCCGGGCACCTGGAGCGAGGCCGGCCCGAGGACGCGGCCGCGATGGACCACCTCGAACTGCGAGCTGATCCCCGAGAATTGCAGCCGCCGCGCCGTGAGGTCGGCGCCCGACTCGAGCCCGTAGGTCACGACGCGCTTCTCGACGGCGGGGATCATCTGCTGGATGTTCGGCTGGTCGAGACAGAGCACCGCCGCGCCGTAGAACGGCACCTTGTTGACGAAGGCAAGGAAGGCCGCCCGGATCGCGTCCAGGTCGGAGTAGTGATCCAGGTGCTCGGCGTCCACGGTCGTGACGACGGCGATGGTGGGCGACAGCTTGAGGAAGGAGCCGTCGGACTCGTCCGCCTCGGCCACCAGGAACTCGCCCTGGCCGAGCCGGGCGTTGGCGCCGAGCCCGTGCACGCGCCCGCCCACGACCACCGTGGGGTCGAAGCCCCCCGCCCCGAGCACGGCCGCCACGATGGAGGTGGTCGTCGTCTTGCCGTGGGTGCCCGCAATGGCGATGCCGTACTTGAGCCGCATGAGCTCGGCCAGCATCTCGGCCCGCGGGATCACCGGGATGCCGCGCTGCCGCGCCACCTGCACCTCGACGTTGTCGCGGGCCACGGCGGAGGAGTACACGACGACGTGGGCGCCTTCCAGGTGGGCAGGCTCGTGGCCGCTGAACACCTTGGCCCCCAGGCGCTCCAGCCGCTCGATGGTCTCGCCCCGCTTCATGTCGGAGCCCGTGACGCGGTACCCCAGTGTGAGCAGCACCTCGGCGATCCCGCTCATGCCGGCGCCGCCGATGCCCACGAAGTGAATCTGCTGATACTTCTTAAACATGTCCGCTCCCCGCCGGCCTGCTCGCGGCGCTCGTCCGTCGTGGTGTCATCAGGCGGCGCTCGCGTGCTGGGAGATGTTCAGCAGCACGCCGGCAGAGAACATGGTCATGAGCAAGGCCGACCCTCCGAAGGAGATGAAGGGCAGCGGCAGCCCCTTGGTGGGGAGCGCTCCCATCACCACTGCCAGGTTCACCAGCGTCTGGGTGGCGAGCATCAGGGTGAGGCCCAGCGCCAGGTAGCTGCCGAAGGCGTCCGGCGCCCGGAGCCCCACCCGGAGCCCACGCCAGATCACGACGGCGAAGAGCGCGATCACGAACATCCCGCCCAGGAGTCCGAGCTCCTCGCCGAGGATGGCGAAGATGAAGTCGGTATAGGGCTCCGGGAGGTAAAAGAGCTTCTGCTTCGACTCCCCGAGCCCGCGCCCGAGCCAGCCGCCCGACCCCAAGGCGAGAAACGACTGGATGATCTGGAAGCCGCTGCCCTGGGGATCGTCCCACGGGTTCACGAAGGCGACCATGCGCCGCCAGCGGTACGGCTTCATGGCAACGAGCAGCGCCAGGACGGGCAGCGCCGCCGCGACCACCGCCGCCAGATGACCGGAGCGGGCCCCGGCCAGATACGCGAGCACCATGGTGAGGACGACGAGCGTGAGGCTGTTGCCGAGGTCGGGCTGCAGGATCGTGAGCCCGGCCATGGCCCCCGCCATCAGCAGGATCGGCAGCGGCCCCCGGCCGAAGGTCCGCAGCGTGTCCGGGCGGCGCGCGAGGAAGGACGCCAGGTAGAGGACGAGGGAGAACTTGGCGAGCTCCACCGGCTGGAACGACAGCGGGCCGATGCGGAACCAGCGCCGCGTGCCGTTGATCGCCTGGCCGAAGGGCGGCAGCAGCACCAGCACGAGGAGCACGAACGACAGCGCCAGGAGCGGGATCACCAGGCGCTCGAGGGTCCGGTAGTCGAGGCGCATGGCGGCCCAGAGGCACCCGGCGCCCGCCAGCGCCCAGACGAGCTGCTTCCTCACGAAGAAGAGCGGATCGCCGAAGCGGTCGGCGGCGATGATGGCGCTGGCCGAGTAGACCATCACCACACCGAGGGAGACCAGGACCACCACCACCCCGAAGAGCCAGAGGTCGGGGCTGAGCTTGCGGGGCATCAGCGCGTTCCGCCCTGCAGGAGGGCCCGCACCGCCGCCTTGAAGACCTCACCGCGGTGCTCGAAGTTCTGGAACATGTCGAAGGACGCGCAACCCGGCGACAGGAGCACCACGTCCCCCGGCCGGGCGGCGGCGGCCGCGGCCCGGACGGCGGCCTCCATGGAAGCGGCCTCCTCGATCCCGATGCCAAGCCCCGCGAGAGCGGCCCGGACCTTGTCGCGATCCTCCCCGAGGAGCACCACGTGCCGGACCCGCCCACGGGCGGCCGCCGCGAGAGGCGCGAAGTCCTGCCCCTTGGCCTTGCCCCCCGCGATGAGGACGACGGGCTCGCTGAAGCTCTCGAGGGCCGTGATCGTGGAGGCGACGTTCGTCCCCTTGGAGTCGTTGTAGAAGGTCACCCCCCGGCCATCGAGGACGCGCTCGATCCGGTGCGGGACGCCACGGAAGGCCACGATCCCCTTCCGGATCGCGTCCGCCCCCATGCCCGTCCAGAGGGCGCAGGCCGCCGCCGCCAGCACGTTCTCCACGTTGTGCTGGCCGCGCAGCGGGATGTCGGCCGTGGGGCAGAGGGGCTCGGTGTGGCCGTTGAGCTTCGCCACGATCCAGCCATCCCGGACGAACACGCCATGGTCGAACGCCCGGCGGCGGCTGAACCACACCACGCGCGCGCGGGTCCGGCCGGCAAGCGCCGCCGTGGGCGCGTCGTCCGCATTGAGCACCACGCAGTCGGCCGTCGTCTGGTTGGCGAGGATCCGGGCCTTGGCGTCGACGTATCGCTCGAAGGTGCCGTGACGGTCCAGGTGATCCGGCGTGAGGTTCAGCACCGCGGCCACCCGCGGCCGGAAGTCCACGGTGGCCTCCAGCTGGAAGCTCGACGCCTCGGCGACCACGAGCTCGTCGGGCGGGCAGTCAAGCGCCTGCGCCGAGAGCGGGTTGCCGATATTGCCTCCCACCAGCACGGGCCGCATCTGGCCCCGCAGGATCTCGCCGGTGAGCGCCGTGGTGGTCGTCTTGCCATTGGTCCCCGTGATCGCGATGACGTCCGAGTCCATGACCCGCCACGCGAGCTCCAGCTCGCCGATGACCTCCACACCCCGCGCGCGCACCGGGGCCAGCGCGGCCAGGTCGAACGGCACGCCCGGGCTCACCACGACGAGGTCCACGCCGCTGAAGGCGGCTGCCGGATGTCCGCCCGCCCAGATCGCATGCCCCTCGCGGGCCAGGGCACGCGCCTCAGCGGACCACGCCTCGAGGGGCGCCGAGTCGGAGGCGAGCACCCGCCCGCCCAGACGCGCCACGAGCCGGGCGGCGGCGATCCCGCTCCGGGCCAGGCCGACGACGGCCACGGTCCGACCCGCGAGCCACTGGCGATACGCGGCGCCGCGCATCACCAGATCCCCACCAGCGAGGTGGTCCCGGCTCTCGGTTGTGAGCACCTCATCCCCTCAGCGCAGCTTGAGCGTCGTGAGCGCCAGGAGCGCCAGCATGAAGGACACGATCCAGAAGCGGACGATGATCTTCGGCTCCGCCCACCCGCAGAGCTCGTAGTGATGGTGCAAGGGCGCCATGCGGAACACGCGCCGGCCGGTGAGCTTGAACGAGGCCACCTGGATGATCACCGAGCCGGCCTCCACCACGTAGATGCCCCCGATGAGGGGCAGCAGGAGCTCCGCCTTGGTGAGCACCGCCAGCGTGCCGATGGCGCCGCCGAGCGCCAGCGACCCCACGTCCCCCATGAAGACCTGCGCCGGGTAGGTGTTGAACCAGAGGAAGCCCAGCGCCGCCCCCACCAGCGCGCCACAGAAGATCGTCAGCTCTCCCGTCCCCTTGACGTTCAGGATGCGCAGGTACTCCGCCGCGCGGAAGTTGCCCGTCAGGTACGCGATGATGGCGAAGGCGCCTCCGGCCATCACGATGGGCCCGATGGCGAGCCCATCCAGCCCGTCGGTGAGGTTCACGGCGTTGGAGGCCCCCACGATCACCAGGAGGGCGAACGGGATCCAGAGCCAGCCGAGCGTCAGGAGCCACCCCTTGAAGAAGGGGATCGCGAGCCCCGTCGTGAAGCCGTCCACCGGCCAGAAGAAGAGCCACGCCAGGATGAGCCCGACGAGGAGGATCTGGGCACCGAGTTTCTGCCGCGCCGAGACACCCTTGCGCGTGCGGAGCTTCCGCCAGTCGTCCAGGAACCCGATGCCGCCCAGACCCGCCGTGGCGAGGATGACCGTCCACACGTAGCGGTTCCTGAGATTGGCCCAGAGGAGCGTCGCCCCCAGGATGGCCGCCAGGATGACGAGCCCGCCCATGGTCGGCGTGCCCGCCTTCGCGCGGTGCCGCTCCGGGGTGTCCTCGCGGATCGTCTCGCCGCCCTGCTGCATCTGGCGGAGCCGCCGGATCAGCCACGGCCCCAGCACGAACGAGATGATGAGCGCGGTCACCGTCGCCATCGCCGCCCGGAACGTGATGTACCGGAAGACGTTGAAGACGATGTGGTCCCGGGCCAGCGGCACGAGGAGATGGTAGAGCATCAGGCATCGTCTCCTCCGAACCGGGCCAGGAGGGCATCCACCACCCGCTCCATGCGCATGCCGCGGGAGCCCTTGACGAGGACCGCGTCCCCGGGCGCCAGCCGCTTGAGCAGGAGTGCCACGGTGTCCTCGAACATGCCCACGTGATGGCACTCGCCGAGCCCCGCCTCCCGCGCGCTCTCCACCGCGACGCGTGCCAGGCGCCCCACGCCGATGAACTCGGCCGCGCCGGAGACAGCCACGGCGCGCCCGACCTCGCGGTGCACCTCCTCGCCGATCTCGCCGAGCTCCAGCATGTCGCCGAGCACGACGATGAGGCGCCCGGCCTCGCGCGCGGCGGCGAGCGTGGAGAGCGCCGCGCTGACCGAGGCGGGGTTGGCGTTGTAGGTGTCGTCCAGGATGAGCAGCGCCCCGGCGCGCCGCCAGACGCAGCGCCCTTTGGGCGGGCGCGCGGCCTCGAGCCCCCCCGCGATCTGGGCCAGCGGCAGCCCCAGCGCAAGCCCGACGCCCGCGGCCACCAGGGCATTCGTCACGTTGTGGCGTCCCGCGAAGGCCAGCCGGGCCGTCCGGCGGGCACCGCGGATCTCCAGCGTCACCGCCAGGCCCTCCTCGGTCTGGGCCGGGATCCCGACCGCACGGACGTCGGCCTCGCGCTCGGCGCTCACGGTGAGCACCCGCGCCCGGCTCGCATCCCGCATGGCCAGCACGCGCGGGTCATCGGCGTTGAGCACGACGGCGCCCTCGGGCGGGATGGCGGCGACGAGCGCCCCCTTTTCGGCCTGCACGCCGTCGAGGGAGCCGAGGAACTCCGTGTGGGCGCTCGACACCGTGGTCACCGCGGCCACCGTGGGGCGGCTGATTCCGGCCAGGGCCGCGATCTCTCCCGGGCCATTGGACCCCAGCTCCAGCGCCACGGCTCGGTGCTGGGGCGAGAGCTGGAGCAGGGTCAGCGGCAGCCCCCACTGGTTGTTGAAGCTCGACTGGGGCTTGAGGACGGGCCCGAGGGTCTCCAGCACCGCCGCCATCATCTCCTTCGTCGTCGTCTTGCCGTTGGAGCCGGTCACCGCGGCGACGGGGATGGTGAAGCGGGCCCGGTGGTAGGCCGCCAGCCGTCCCAGCGCGCGCGTCGTGTCGTCCACCAGGACGACGGGCACGCTCGAGGGAAGGTCATCGGGGAGCGAGTGCACCACGAGGCAGGAGGCACCCCGCGCGGCGGCGTCCTGGACGAATGCATGGCCGTCCTGCTGCCAGCCGCGGATGGCGAAGAACACCTCGCCCACGCGCAGGCTCCGGCTGTCGATGGACGCGCCGGAGGCGTGGACGCCGAGGTCGCCGCCGACGAGCGCCCCCTGGGTCCCGCGCACCACGTCTTCGATCGTGAACATCCGCGCCCGTGTCCTTATGATGTCCGCTCCGCGAGGATCGCCCGGGCCACGGCCCGATCGTCGAAGGGAAGCACCTGGGAGCCAACGACCTGGTAGGTCTCGTGGCCCTTGCCGGCGATCACGACCCCGTCGCCGGCCCGGGCCCACCCGAGCGCATCGCGGATGGCGGCCTTCCTGTCCGGAATCGTAACATGCCGCGCGGCGCCCGGGCCGGCGGCGGGGATGCCCGTCACGATCTCGGCGATGATGGCCTCCGGCGCCTCGCTCCGCGGGTTATCCGAGGTGACCCACACGCCGTCGCAGAGCCGCGCGGCGATGCCGCCCATGATGGGGCGCTTGCCGCGGTCCCGGTCGCCGCCGCACCCGAAGACCACCCCCAGCCGCCCCCCGCCGGGCAACAGCTTGCGGGCCGTGGTGAGGACCCGCTCCAGCGCATCCGGGGTATGGGCGTAGTCCACGACCACCAGGAAGGACTGCCCCGCCTCCACCCGCTCGAAGCGCCCCGGCACGGTGGCCACACCCGACAGCGCCCGCGCCGCCAGCTCCGGCGCGATGCCGAGGGCGAGAGCAACGCCGACGGCGCCCAGGAGGTTCATCGCGTTGTGCTCGCCGGAAAGCGGCGAGGCGATTGTCACGGGGCCGGCTGGCGTCTCCACCTCCATCCTGATCCCCTCCGCCCCGGACGTCGCCTGCCGCGGACGGATCACCGCCGTCGGGCCCATGCCGAAGGTCAGGATCGGCAGATCGAGCCCCGCCACCATGGACGGGCCCGCCGGATCGTCGGCATTGATCACGGCCGAGCGGCGAGGCTTGGCGCCCGAGGCCAGGAGCTCGAACAGCCGCCTCTTGGCGCGGCGGTACTCCGTGAGCGTGCCGTGGAAGTCCAGGTGATCCTGGGTCAGGTTGGTGAACACCGCCACGTCGATCTCCGTCCCGTCGACCCGCGCCAGCGCCAGCGCATGGGAGGAGACTTCCATGGCCACCCCCGTCACGTCCTCGTCCCGCATGCGGGCGAGGAGAGCCTGCAGCTCCACGGCCTCGGGAGTGGTCTGCCCCGCCGCCATCGCCTCGTCGCCGATCCGGTACTCGATGGTGCCGATGAGCCCGGTCCGGTGCCCCGCGGCACGGAGGAGCGCGTCCACCAAGAAGGTGGTCGTCGTCTTGCCGTTGGTGCCGGTGATGCCGATGAGCGTGAGGGCAACCGACGGATGGCCGTAATAGGCGTCCGCGAGCCGCGCCAGGGCCTCGCGGGCGCTGGGGACCACGATCTGCGCGGCGAGGGCGGCGGGCAGCGGGTCGGGCCCCTCGAGCACCACGGCAGAGGCGCCGCGCCCCACGGCATCATGAACATAGCGACGCCCGTCCTGCTTGAGCCCGGGCACGGCCACGAAGAGGTCGCCCGGGACGACCTTCCGGGAGTCGTAGGTGACGCCGGTGACGGTCGGCGGCAGGGCCCCGTGCACCGTCTTCACCGGCAGGGCGTCGAGAAGCGTGGAGGTGGGCACGGGGGGGCGCCTCATCGCCTCGCTGCCGGAGAGGCCAGGGTCAGGCGGGAGGGCATGCCGTCCGGGAGCGCGGCCCCCGGCGGCGGGGACTGAGCCACCACGACGCCACCGCCCGTGATCTCGACGGGCACGCCCAGGGGGGCCAGCGCCTCCATGGCGTGACGCAGGGAGAGCCCCACGAGAGCCGGCATGAGGCGGGCGCCCTCGGCGACCGGCGTGAAGGCGGCGGGCCGCACGAGGGCGCGGAGTGAGCCGGCGGCGCCGAAAGATGCGACCGTCGGCTCGGCTGTGGCCCCGCCCTCGCCGCGCACGATCTGGACCGGAGCCGAGTCGCGCGGCGACACCTGGAGATGTCGGAGCGCCTCCCGCCCGATGGCGGCGAAGATGGGTGCGGCGGCCTCGCTCCCCCATTTCTCGTTCTTGGGCTCGTCGAGCATCACGAGGATGGCGAGCCTCGGGTCATCGGCCGGGACGAATCCCACGAAGGACAGGACGCCGGGCGTACGCGAGTAGCGCCGGGTGGCGGGATCGAGCTTCTGCGCGGTCCCCGTCTTGCCGGCCACGTCGAAGCCCGCGATGGCCGCGTTGCGTCCCGTCCCGTCGCTGACCACCAGGGTCATGATCCCGGTCAGCACGCGCGCGGTATCCGGGGTGATGACCTGGCGGACCACGCGGGGCTCGAATCCCTGGATCTCCCGCCCCTGCGCGTCGAGGACAGCCCGGACGAGCTGCGGCTGCATGAGGCGGCCGTTGTTGGCCACGGCCGCGAAGGAGGCGACCATCTGCAGCGCCGTCACGGAGATCTCCTGGCCGATGGACATGGTGGCCAGCGACAGCCCCGACCAGCGCTGGGTCGAGCGGAGCTGGCCCCGGCTCTCCCCCGGCAGCCCGACCCCCGTCGGCGTGCCGAACCCGAAGCCGGTGATGTACTTGTAGTAGCGCTCCTTGCCGAGCTGGAGTCCGACCTTGATGGCGCCCACGTTGGAGGAGTGCTGCAGCACCTCCGCGAAGGTGAGCCAGCCGTACTTCTTCCAGTCGTGGATCGTGGCGCTGGCCACCTTGATGGCACCCTGCTCGCCGTAGACGCGGTCGGTGGGCCGGACCACGCCCTCCTCGAGGGCGGCGGCGGCCAGGATCACCTTGAACGTGGAGCCCGGCTCGAAGGGATCGGTGACCGCGCGGTTCCGTCGCTCCTCGTCCGTGGCCGAGGAAAAGGTGTTGGGGTTGAAAGTGGGCCGGATGGCCACGGCGAGGACCTCCCCCGTCCGCGGATCCATGGCGATGGCCATGGCCGCCTTGGAGCGGGTCCGGCGCCAGGCGGCATCCACTTCCTTCTCGGCGACGTACTGGAGCGTCGCATCGATGGTGAGGACAACGCCCTGTCCGGGGCGGGCGGGCTTGAGGATCCGGGGGGCTCCGGACACCTCGCGCCCCAGCGCATCGCGCTCGACGAGCGCCCGACCCTCCTGTCCGGCCAGCTGGGCCTCCCAGGCCTGCTCGATGCCTCCGAGCCCCTTCCCCTCGGCCCCCTCGAAGCCGACCACGTGGGCGGCCAGCTCCCGGTTGGGATAGAGCCGGAGGCTCTCGTCGACGAAGCCCAGCGCCGGCTCGCGCAAGTCCCGCACCGCCTGCGCCACGGCGGGCGGCAGCCGGCGCTTGACGTAGACGAACCGCTTCGAGGACTGGAGCCGCCTGGCGATCTCGCCCACGGGCTCGTCGAGGATCGGCGCGAGCCGGCGCGCGAGCCGCTCGGCGTCGTCCACGCGCCCGGGCAGGGCGAAGAGCGTCTCGGCCGCCGAGGAGACGGCGAGCACCTGCCCGTGCCGGTCCATGATCGCGCCCCGCTTCGCCGTGAGGGGGATCGCCTTGGCGTGCTGGCTCTCGGCGAGGCGCAGGTACTCCTCGTGCTTGACGACCTGCAGGTAGACCAGCCGGCCGGAGAGCCCGAGGAAGGCCAGGCCGAGACAGCCTGCGACGATCAGCGTCCGGATCCTCAGGCCGTCCATCCGGCGCGAGATCATGGCGGCTCCACGGCCTCCGGAGGCTTCATGCTAGCGGACGGGCGCCTCGACGGGGCTCACCCGCTGGGCCGACGCGGTGCGCGGCGGGCTCACGCTGCTCAGGCCACTGCCGCCGGGCACGAACTCGCGCGCGAGCCGGACCTGATCCTGGCCGGGGGGGACCATCCCGAGCTCGGTGCGAGCCCTGTCCTCGAGGCGCGCCAGGGAGTGGAGCGTGGCCAGTTCCACCCGGAAACGCCGGTTCAGCTCATCGGCCTCTGCCCGCGTCGCGCGCAGGGCGTCCAGCCGGTACGAGAGCCGGACCTGGTGGACCTTGAGCCCGACGATCCCGAGCACGCCCAGCATGAAGGCGGTCGCGCAGAGCACTCCCACGGCCATGGCCCGGAGCCGGCGCCGGTCCGGCTCGCGGTGGAACCGCGCCGCCTGCTGGAAGGCCGGGTCCAGCGTCCCCGCCCAGAGCCGTGCCGCCTGCGCTCCCCCTCGCTCGTCGATTCTCATGCTGCCTCCAGGCGCGCGAGCACGCGGAGCTTGGCGCTCCGCGCGCGCGGGTTGTGTCTGACCTCGTCCGGGTCGGGCTCGATCGGGGACGGCTCCAGCTCGCCGAAGCCTGTCGGCTCGAGGCTCCGGAACATGCGCTTCACGATGCGGTCCTCGCCGGAGTGGAAGGAGATGACGCCGAGCCGGCCGCCAATGGCGAGCAGCGCGGCGGCCTGGGGGAGAGCCTCGCGGAGCGCCCCGGGCTCGTCGTTGACGGCCATGCGGAGGGCCTGGAAGGTGCGCGTGGCAACGTGGGTGCGGCGCGACCAGGCCGCGCGCGGCACGCTCCGCTTCACCACGGCCACCAGATCCGCCGTCGTCGCGAAGGGCGCCCGGGCCCGCTGCTCGACGATGCGCCGGGCGATGCGGCGGGCTTGCGTTTCGTCGCCGTACTCGAACAGGATGCGCGCCAGCTCCTCCTGCGGGAGGCAGTTCAGGAGCTCGGCGGCGGTGGGCCCCTGCGCGGGGTCGAAGCGCATGTCGAGCGGCTCGTCGCCCTGGAAGGAAAAGCCGCGCGCCGACTCATCGAGCTGGTAGGAGGAGAGGCCCAGGTCCAGGAGCACGGCGTCCGCTTCGGTCACGCCCGCGGCGCCCGCGTGGGTGGCGAGGTGCCGGAAGCTTCCCTGCGTGAGCACCACGCGATCGCCGAAGCGGGACAGCCGCTGCCTGGCCCGCGCCAGCGCCTCGGGATCGTGATCGAGCCCGAGGAGCCTCGCTCTGGGCCCCGCGCGCTCCAGCAGTCGCTCAGCGTGTCCACCCATGCCGACCGTCCCGTCCACGACCCAGCCCCCGCGACGGGGGCGCAAGAGGAACGTCACCTCGTCCACCAGCACCGGGAGGTGCGCCATCCCCTCCCGCTGCATGCCGCCTCAGACTCCCTTGCCCGCCAGCCTTTCGAACAGATCGTCGAGCGGGCCATCGTGATCGCGCTGGAAGTGCGCCCACCGCTCCGCATCCCACACCTCGAACTTGTCCGTCAGGCCGATGATGAGCACGTCCTTCACGAGCCCCACGCGCTCGCGGTAGTCGGCAGGGATCTGGATGCGTCCCTGCGGATCGAGCGTGACGTCCTGGGCGAGCGAGATGTACGCGTACTGGACTCGGCGCCGATCGGGATCGAATCTCGGCAGCGCATTCACTCGCTCCTCGAGCGCGTGCCAGAGCTGGAGCGGATGCACTTCGAGCGCATCGCCGCAGGGCACAATGACGACCTTGTCGCCGCGGCCGTCCGCCAGGGCTTCCCGGAACTTCGCCGGGATGCTGAGCCGCCCCTTCGGATCGACCGTGTGCTTGAAATGCCCCCGAAACACCGCCTGCCCCTGAGGGGAAAACTCCCCTCGTTATCTGGTTGGCGTCCCACTTCATGGGAATCTATCCCACCTAGAGGGCAATCCTAGTTGGTGGCGAAAAGGCTGTCAAGCGAAAAGACGGAATTTTACAGAGAAATCCCGCAGATGAGGAAGGCCACGGGTAGTGGCCCTCATGGCTGAGACCACCGTGGATTGAGGTCCCCGGCTCCGGCCGGCCGGCTGGGGCCGTGGCGGAGCCCCCCCGGGGACCCCCTGATACCCCCCGGGGTATCAGGGGGGGCGGGGCTATCTGGCCGGGCGGTAGTAGGTCATGGCCTCGGGCATCCAGGCCTCGATCTGCCGAATGCGCGTGGCCTCGGAGGGGTGCGTCGAGAGGAACTCGGGGGGACGGGCCTGCCCCTTGGAGGCTTCGGCCATGCGGACCCAGAGATCGCGGGCGCCATGCGGGTCGTAGCCGGCCTTGGCCATGTAGATGAGCCCGAGGCGGTCGGCCTCGGACTCCTGCGACCGCCCCCACGGCAGGAGCAGCCCCACCGCGGCTCCCGCCCCCAGCAGGGCGCCGACGGCCTGGACCGTCTTCGGGTCACGCCTCGAGAACGCGGCCATCGTGCCGGCCAGTCCCATCTGGACCACGAGCTGCTGGCTCACGCGCTCGCCCCCGTGGCGCGCGATCACGTGAGCAACCTCGTGGCCGAGCACCGCGGCGAGCCCGGCGTCGTCGCGCGTGATGGGGAGGATGCCGGTGTAGACGGCAACCTTGCCTCCCGGCAGCGCGAAGGCATTGGCCTGCTTGTCCTCGATGACCTTGTACTCCCACTGGTAGTCTCTGCGCCCCGTCGCCGCGGCGATCCGGCTTCCGACGCGAGTGACCCGCTCGTTGAGCACCGGATCGGTGGAGACGCGCGATTTCTTCAGGATGTCGGCGTAGGACTGCACCCCCATGCGCATCTCCTCCGACTCCGGGAGGATCTGCAGCTGAGAGCGTCCGGTGATCGGCACCGTCTGGCAGGCCACGGCCACGCCGACCACCAGGAGCAGGAGCGCCCAGGCGGGAGAGCGGATGAAGTCGCGCATAGCGGGATCTTACCAGATCGGCGCGCAGCGGCGCGACGGGCGATGCTCACTGCCGGTCGTTCCTGAGTGAAACCTGGGTCTCCATGAGGGCGCCGGGGCCGGCCCGCCCCACGTCGAGACGGATGCGGATCGAGGTGACCCGCGCCGGTTCGGTCGTCTCCGCCCCGGCCCGGTCGAAGTAGGTCAGGGCGAGACTCCGTACGCCCTCGATGATCGGCTGGGCCCCGGCGCCCGCCTCCCGGCGGAGCACGCTGCCGCGCAGGAGATAGGTCACGCGCTCCCGGGTGGGATCCAGCACGCCGTTGCCGTTGAGGTCGCGCTGGAAGGCGACCCGGGTGGGCTCGGCGACGACCACGGCCGGGAGCCCGATGCCGGTCGGATCATAGCCAGCCTCGCGCAGCTCCCGGGTCATGCGCTCGAGGGCGATCCGCGCCGACTGCTGGGCGTCGATGCGCGCCGCGCCGAGGCCGTAGCTCTCCTGCCCCGCCACGAGGACCGTGAGCGTGGCCGCCATCAGCACGCTCATGAGGGCAGTGCTCGCGAGCAATTCCGCGAGGGAGAACCCGGCCTCTGCGCGCCACGCGATCATGGCGCGCAGCGTGGGTCAGGCGGCGCGCGCCGTCAATGTCCACTCTTCGAGACGCCGCCAGGACGATACGTGTATCAGTGGTCGTGTCGCTGAGCGTGCACTCGTAGCCGGAGAGCGCCGACTGCATGGCGATCTGGGCGCCCATCTGTCCCGCGCCCACCACCAGGATGCGCGTGACGTCGTCGATCTTCATGGCGTCTTGGTCCTCGCTAGTCGATCGGCGGTTTCGCGTGGGCCCAGGGCTGCGCCGTCTCGAAGGCCGCCGAGGCCCGCAGGACGAGGGCGTCGGCAAAGCGCCGCCCCACGATCTGCAGCCCGATCGGCAGGCCGTCCGAGGTGAAGCCGCAGGGCACCGAGGCACCGGGGTTGCCGGTCATGTTGAACGGGAAGGTGAACGGGATCCAGTCGTAGCGCTCGACGGGCTTCCCCGCGATCTCGGTGGGGTTGTCCACACCCACCTTGAACGGCCGCGTGGCGATGGTCGGCGTCAGCAGGAGATCGTACTTCTCGAAGAAGCGCCGCACATGGTCGTTCCAGGCCAGGCGGTCGAACCAGGCCTGGACGTACTTCGTGGGTCCCCAGGTGAGCGTCTCGTCGATGATCTCCGCCAGGCCCGGATCGATGTCCGCGCGCCGCTCGGCCATGTAGGGCGCCATGCGCGTCCCGATGCCGCCACAGAAGATCGCCTCCCAGCAGTCCTTCGGCGTCGGCCAGCCGGGGTTCACCGTCTCCAGCCGGCAGCCGAAGTCGCGGAAGCGCTTCGCCGCTTTCTCGCACCCGGCCAACACCTCGGGGTCCACGACCTTGGCGAAGCCCAGGTTCGCGGACCACGCCACGCGGAGCCCCGTGAGCGGCCCCTTGAGGGCCTTCACGTAGTCGGTCCCGTCCCCGGGCAGCGAGAACTGATCCCGCTCGTCGGGACCGGCGCAGGCGTTCATCATGAGCGCCGCGTCGGTGACGGTGCGGGTCATGGGGCCGATGTGCGAGAGGCTCCACGCAGCGCTCGGCGGGTAGACGGGAATGCGCCCGAAGGAGGGCTTGTGGCCGAAGATGCCGGCGCAGGAGGCGGGGATGCGGATCGAGCCGCCGCCGTCGGTGCCGATGGCCAGCGGGCCGAGTCCGGCCGCCACCGCGGCGCTCGCCCCGCCGCTCGAGCCGCCGGGCGTGCGATCGAGATTCCACGGGTTGCGTGTGATGCCGAAGACCAGGTTGTGGGTGGCGCCGATCCAGCCGAAAGCCGGCGTGTTGGTCTTGCCGAGCTGGATGGCCCCGGCCCTCTTGAGCCGCTCCACCATGGGGGCGTCCTCGGTGGGCACGTTGTCGGCATAGAGCCGGGTGCCGAACGTGGTGCGGATCCCTTTCGTGACGACGAGGTCCTTGGTGGAAAAGGGCAACCCGTGCAGCGCGCCGAGCGTCGCTCCCTTCTTCATCAGGGCGCGCTCCGCCGCGCGGGCGTCCTTCATGGCCTGGTCGGCCGTGAGGGTGACGATGGCGTTGAGCCGCGGGTTGACGCGCTCGATCCGCGCCAGCACCGCGCGCATCACCTCCACCGGCGACAGCTTCTTGCGCCTGATCGCGGCCGCCATCTCGGCAGCCGGCATCCAGCAGAGCTCATCCGAGGCCATGGGATCCTCCTTGACCCGGCGCGGGCACCCGGGCCGTAGGCCCGCCCGCGCCCGCCGGATCCGTGCGCCCGCTAGTTCATTCCCCTGCCTTCAGTTGCGGTCACCCGCCGCGCCCGCCCATCCCCGCCGGCTGTTCACGCCCCTCGACTCACCTCACGCGATCTCTGGCGCCGTCATCCCGGATGGGCGCCCGGGCTTCGCCGCGCCCGCCTTCATTCACCAGGCGTGGGCACCTGGGCTTCGCCACGCCCACGCCCGCCGCTAGCTCCCGCTGCCCGACTCCCTTCGCCCGATCTTCGCCGCGGTGACTCCAGGCGGCCGCCCGGGCAGTCGCCACGCCCGCGCCCGCCGGGTCCTCGCGCGCGGCCCTTCACTCTCGCCGCGCTCAGGCGCCGCGCAGGCGCGGGTCGAGCGTGTCCCTGAGCGCATCCCCGAGCAAGTTGGAGCCGAACACGGCCAGGCTGATGGCGAGGCCCGGGAAAAGGACCAGGTGGGGCGCCTTCTGGGCGTACTCGGCGGCCGAGACCGAGAGCATGCGCCCCCAGGACGGGTAGGGCTCGGGCACGCCGAGCCCGAGGAAGGAGAGCGTGGCCTCCACCAGGATGGCGCTGCCGAGCTGGGCCGTGCCGAGCACGATGAACGGTCCCATGGTGTTGGGCAGGATGTGGCGGAAGGCGATCCGGAGATGTGCGACCCCCAGGGCCCGCGCCGCCTCCACGTACTGCATCTCCCGGATGGAGAGCACGCTCGAGCGGATGACGCGGGCGGCCCGCGGGATGATCGGGACCGAGATCGCGATGACCACGTTCTGGATCGACGGACTCAGCACCGCCGAGATGACCAGCGCGAGCACCAGGAGCGGCAGACCCTGCAGGATGTCCAGCACCCGCTGGACGATGAGGTCCGTCTTGCCGCCGACGTAGCCGGAGAGCAGGCCGACGATACCGCCCAGCACGGAGCCGAGCAGCGTGGACGCCACGCCGACGATGAGCGACACGCGGGCGCCGTGGACGATCCGGGAGTAGATGTCGCGTCCCAGGTGGTCCGAGCCGAGCCAGTGCTCCCAGCTGGGGCGCCCCAGCGTCCCCGCCGCCTCCGTCATGATGGGATCGTGGGTGGCCAGCACCTCGGCGAAGATCGCCGTGACCAGGATGAGCAGCATGACGAGCCCGCCGACGGCGCCGAGAGGCTTCTTGCGGCAGAAGCGGGCGAGCGTCATCCAGACTCCGGACCGGGATGCGGGACGAGCGGGCAGCCGGAGCGCGCTCTCGGCCACGGGCTCAGCCGGCATACCGCACCCGGGGGTCCAGCACCCCGTAGAGGAGGTCCACGGCGAGGTTCGAGAGGATGACGACGATGGCGATGAGCATCACCAGGTTCTGGACGATGGGGTAATCGCGCCAGAGGATGGCCTGCACGAGGAAGCGGGCGAGCCCGGGCAGGTTGAACACCTGCTCGGTCACCACGAGGCCGCCGATGAGGAAGGCGAACTCGATGCCGATGACGGTGATGACCGGCAGCATGGCGTTCTTCAGCGCGTGCCGCCAGATCACGGCCCGCCCGGTCTGCCCCTTGGCCCACGCCGTGCGCACGTAGTCCTCCCGCAGCACCTCGAGGAGCGACGAGCGCGTGATCCGCATGATGAGCGCGGAGGAGCGGTAGCCGACGGCCAGCGCCGGCAGGAGGAACTGGGCGGCGTGGAGCTGGAAGTTCTCGCCCGGCGACACGTAGGTCACGGGCGGGATCCACCCGAGCCAGGCCACCAGCCCGAGGATGATCACCATGCCGAGCCAGAACGACGGCATGCTGAGCCCGGCCAGGCTGAGCACCCGGAGGACGTAATCGAGGGGAGTGTCCTGCCTGACGGCGCTGATCACGCCGGTCGGCACGCCGAGCACCACCGCCACGATCATGGACAGCGCGGCCAGCTCCACGGTGACGGGGAGGAGCGGCCGGATGATCTCCCACGCCGGGAGATCATAGCGGTAGGACTTGCCGAGGTCGCCCGAGAAGATCTGCCGGAGCCAGTCGAGGTACTGGATCCAGATCGGCTTGTCCAGCCCCAGCTCCCGCATGATCTCCGTGCGGGCGGCCGGGTCCACGAAGCCCGCAGTCGAGAAGAGGATGTCCACGATGTCGCCGGGAGCCAGCCGCAGGAGGGCGAAGATGACGACGGACATGCCGAACAGCGTGAGGACAGCGATGGCCAGTCGCTGAACGAGGTAGGTTTTCACGCGGGACCCCTCTGCACGCGCCGGGGGAGGCGCCCCGCCTCCCCCGGCCTGCTCGCGTCCGGCGCCCCTACTTGTCTCTCCAGACTTCCTGCATCCGGCCGAAGTTGTAGATGTTGTGGTGCGGGATCATGTTCTTCACGTGCGGCCAGTGCGTGAAGTAGTCGATCCGGTGGTCCAGGATGGGGCGCGCGGCGTCCTCCTCCAGCTTCTTCTGGATGGCGGCCACCAGGGCCAAGCGCTTCTTGGGGTCCAGCTCCTGCGACTGCTGGTCGAACAGCTTCATCACCGGCTCGTTGCAGTACTGGCTGTAGTTGCGCGGCGAGCCGCAGGCGTAGTTCTCGTAGAAGTTGGGGTCCGGGTCGTCCACGCCGAGCCCCGTGAGGTTGGCCCCGATCTGATACTCGCCGCGGGTAGCCATGGCATGCCACTGCGCCGTCTCGATCTGCTTGAGCGAGGCCTCGATGCCGACCTGCTTGAGCTCGTTGATGACGAAGGAGGCCATGTCCACGTAGATGGCGATGGCGCGGGTGGCCATCTCGACCCGGAGCGGGTTCTGAGGCGTGATGCCGGCCTCGGCCAGGAGCGTTCTGGCGCGGGCCTTCATGTCCTCGGTCTTGCCGTAGCCCGGCAGCGCGGCCAGGTCCTTGTCCAGGAGCCCCCAGACGCCGTAGGGCCTGGGCGCCATCGCCGCGCCGAGCACCGCTGCCCCCTGGTGGACGGCCTGGATGAGGGCGCGCCGATCGATGGCGTAGCTCACGGCCCGCCGCACTTTCGGGTTGTCGAAGGGCGGCTTCTTCGCGTTCATGATGATGTTGTCGGTGACGGCGGTGGCCACGGGCGTGACGACGAGCTGGGGCAGGGCCTTCTTGAGCTGCTCCGCCGCCGTCTTGGTCGTCTCGCCCGGCATGGCGACGTCGAGCTGGCCCGCCTGGAGCGCCGCCGTCCGCGTCCCCCGCTCGACGATGACGATGTACTTGAGCCCGTCGAGATACGGCCGCCCCTTGACGAAGTAGTCCGGGTTCTTCACGTACTCGACGAACTCCCCCTTCCGCCACTCCTTGAGCTTGAAGGGCCCGGTGCCGATGCAGCCCGTCCGGTAGCTGGCGGGCGGGACGTGGGCCGCGTACACGGGCGTGTAGCCGGACGCGAGCATGGCGAGCAGGGAGGGCTGCGGGCGCTTCAGCCGGAACACCACGCTGTGAGGATCCGGCGCCTCCACGGCCTCCACATTGGCGTACCAGTCCTTGCGCGGGTTGATCCGCAGCTTGGCCTGGGCCTCCGGCGCCTCGCGAAGCATGTCGAAGGTGAACTTCACGTCGCGGGAGGTGAAGGGCTTGCCGTCGTGCCACTTGACGTCCTTGCGGAGGAAGAAGACGAGGTTCCGGTAGTTGTCCTGCCAGGACCACCTCTCGGCCAGCTCCCCGATGATCGTGTCCACGCTCTCGACCGACTTGAGCGGGTCGAAGAACACCAGGTTGTTGAAGCACGGGCTCGCCGGGAACACCACGGAGATCGTCGCGGTCTCGTGGATGGCGAAGCCCTGGGACAGATCCTCCCGCAGCATGATGTTGATCGTGCCGCCCGACTTCGGTGCTTGAGCCGCGGCGGGGGTGAGCGTGAGTCCCGCCAGGCCCGTTAGCGCGAGCCCTCCGACGATGGTCGCAAGCCGCCAGTTCCTCATGCGCTGTTCTCCTCTCTTGCGGGAGAAACCTGCTGATTCTTCCGGGGGAGGTCCGTGATCGGCCCGACTATACGCGAACCCGCTCCCACCGACAACCCCCCCGGGGATCCGGGCCTCGCGCGCCGCGTCAGGGCGCCGTGCGGAGGGCCCGGCTGGGCGCGAGGACCCGGCCTCGCTTCACGTCCCAGACGCCGCGGGATGACAGGCGCACGGCGGGCAGGAAGTCGGCCACCATGAAGTAGAGCGTGAAGATGGGGTCGTGGAAGACGTAGCCGCGGGCCGCCAGGAGCGCCTTGAGCTCGCGCTCCTTCGCCGCCAGCTCAGGAAGCGGCCGCGTGGACATGAGCCCGCCCACCGGGAGCCGGAGCTCGAAGGCCACGCGCTCCCCGTCCACCAGGACGATCCCGCCCTTGAGCGCGACGACGCGGTTCACCGCCCGCGCCAGCGCCTCGCGACTCCGGCCCACGGCGACGATCTGGTAGTCGGTGGACAGCGTCGCCGCGAGCCCATCCACCTCCGTGGCGAAGCCGGCCAGTGCAGTGACCGTGATCCAGGCGCCGCGGCGGTCCACAAGCGCGGCGTGGAGATCTCCCGGCGCAAACGGCCGCTCCTCGAGCGCCGTGATGACGGTGCTCACCAGGCGCATGGCGGGCAACGGGCCCGGCGGCAGCGCGAAGTCCTCGGGCGTGAGGCGCCAGGGCCGGTCGAACCGGGTCACGCGCGGCGTGAAGATCTCCCGCCACGGCGGCTCCGGAACGCGCGCCAGGAGGCGCCCGTCGCGGGCCAGGAGCCGTCCCCGGGCGATCACGGCGCGAGGCCGGGGCTCGGTCAGGTCCTCCAGGAGCAGGATGTCGGCGAAGCGGCCGGGCGCGATCCCGCCGAGGTCGGCGTCCTTGCCGTAGTAGGTCGCGGGGTTGAGCGTGACCATGCGATACGCCTCGATGGGCGGCACGCCCTCCTCCATGGCGATGCGGACGAGTCCGTCCACGAATCCGTGCTCGGCGACGAAGGCGGGGGTGCTGCCGTCAGTCGTGAGCATGATCCGACCGAGCGCGCCGGCCTTGACGAAGGGGGCGAGGAGCCCGCGCAGGTCGGGACGGAGCGAGGACTGCCTCAGCATCAGCGCGATACCCTGGCGCGCCCGGTCCAGCGCCTCCTGCGCCGTGATGGGCTCGTGGTCGGAGGTGAGCCCGGCGGCGGCCAGGACGGCGACGCGCTCGGCGCTGGCGCCCGCCGTGTGCCCCTCGATCCGCTTGCCGCGAGCATGCCCGAGCGCGAGCCGCTCGAAGAGCTCCAGCCGTCCGGCCACGAGGTCCGTCCAGCGCGTCACCTCGCCGACCGCGGCCGCCCAGGGGTTGTCGAGCATCCGCGCGAGGGCCCGCACGGGGAAGCGCGCGCCCTCGTCCAGCGTGCGGGACTGGCCGTGGGGGCGCACCATCCAGTAGAACTTCACCGGCCCGCGGGCGAGCGCCGCCACGGTTCGCTCGAACCCGGTCACGCCGGCGAGCCAGTAGATGAGGAGGTTGTCGGCGAAGAGCGTCGTCGTGCCGAGCGGCAGGACGTGACGCGCGAGGACCGCCGGCGTGCCGAGATTCCAGGGATGGGCGTGGGGCTCGATGTAGCCGGGGACGAGGGTGCGGCCGGTGGCGTCGATGACCTCGGTGCGCGGCCCCACCATGTCGTCGCGGGCGCCGACATAGGCGATGCGCTCGCCCTTGATCGCCACGCTGGCCGGGTAGCACTCCCCCGTGTAGACGTTGAGGAGGAGGCCGCCCCGCACGACGCAGTCCGCCACGGCATCGCCCCGCGCCACCGCCACCAGCGCCGCCCGCTCCTTCGCCCACATGGGCGCGATTATCCCGGTGGAGCCGCGGATGCGCAACCGGAGAGCGCGGGGTCGGGCCGCGATCAGGCGCCGGCGCGGGCGAGACCGACCACGTTGAAGGCGGGCACAGGCCGGGAGAAGCCCTTGAGGGTCAGCTCGCCGACGGGCTCGGCGGTCGCGAGATCGCCCGCGGCCGCCAGGACCCGCCGGGACACGAGGATCTGGCCGGGCCGGGCTTCCCCGCAGAGCCGCGCGGCCAGATTCGTCACGGTGCCGATGGCACCGTAGTCCCAGCGCCCCTCGAAGCCGATGGCGCCGATGGTCGCGTAGCCCTGGGCGATACCGATGCCGAAGTCGAGCTCGTACCCCTGCTGGCGCCACGTAACGATCATCTCGGCCACGCGTTCGCGCATGGCCACCGCCATGCGGACGGCGCGCGGTGCGGGATCCGGCACCGGCACCGGGTCGTTGAAGAAGATCATCATGCCGTCGCCGGTGAAGCGCTCCAGCGTCCCCTCGTGGGCGAGGATCAGCCGCCCCATCTCGGCGTGGTACTCGCGCAGCACCCCCATCACCTCCTCGGGCTCGGCCGTCTCGGCGAAGGCCGTGAACCCGCGCAGATCCAGGAAGACCACCGCGACCTCCCTCCGGTGGCTTTTCAGGGGGTCGTCGGCGCCGCCCGACACGATCAGCTCGGCCAGCTGCGGCGAGAAGAAGCGCTTGAGCCGGCCGAGGCGCTCGAGCTGGGCGACCTGCTCCCGCACGCGCTCCTCGAGCGTCTGATTGGACTCGGCGAGCTGGTCGTGGAGCGCCTTGATGCGCAGGAGCGAGCGCACGCGCGCCAGGAGCTCGGCGTGGTGGACCGGCTTGCTCAGGAAATCGTCGGCGCCGGCCTCGAGCCCCTTGATCCGCTCCTGGGCGGGGTCGAGCGCCGTGACCATCACCACCGGCAGCATGGCCGTCGCCGGGTCCTCGCGGATCGCGCGGCACACCTCGTAGCCGCTCATCTCGGGCATCATGACGTCCAGCAGGACCAGATCGGGGCGCTCGGCCGCCACCTTCGCCAGGGCCTCGCGGCCGGAGGCCGCCCTCGTCACCTCGTAGCCCTTGACCTGGAGGAGATCGGCCAGGAGCTTGACGTTCTGCGGCGTGTCGTCCACCACCAGGATCCTGGCGGCAGCGCTCACGCGGGCCCTCCCGCGCCCCGCCCGCGGTCCAGAAGCTCGCGCACCGCCCGGAGGAACTCCTTCACGGCGATCGGCTTGGACTGGTAGCCGTCGAAGCCCGCGGCCATGATCTTCTGCCGGTCCTGTGTCATGGCCGAGGCCGTCACGGCCATGACCGGGATCCCGCTCGTCCGCGGATCGGCGCGCAGTTGCCCGAGCGCCTCGATGCCGCTCATGCCCGGGAGCTGGATGTCCATGAGGATCAGCGCCGGCTGCTGCTCCCGCGCCAGACGAATGCCCTCCTCCGCGGTCTCACTCTCGATGGTGCGATAGCCCGTGAACTGGAGCACGTCGCGCGCAAGCTTCCGGTTCTTCTCGTTGTCCTCGACGATCAGCATCAGCTCACCGGCCATGGCGTCCCACCGGGAGTGCGACGGTGAACGTGGATCCCCGGCCGACCTCGCTCTCAACGCGGATCGTGCCGCCGTGCAGCTCCACGAACTTGCGCGCGAGCGTGAGGCCGAGCCCCGTGCCCTCGCGCTTCCGCGCATAGTCGCTCCCCACCTGGCGGAACTCCTCGAAGATCGCTTCCCGGTCCTCGGGCGCGATGCCGATACCCGTGTCGCTCACCGCGACCTCCACGGCGTCCCCGGCCGGCAGGGCCCGGACCGTGACGCGGCCGCCCTCCGGCGTGAACTTGACCGCGTTGGACAGCAAGTTGAGGATGACCTGCTTGATCTTGCGCTCGTCGCCGACGACAGCGCCCACCCGGTCGTCCACAGCCAGGTCCAGCCTGATCCCGTGACGCGTCGCCCGCTCCCGCACCAGGGTCAGCGCGTTGTCCAGCGCCACGGGCAGGTCGAATGTCGTCAGCTCCAGCTCCATGCGGCCCGCCTCGATCTTCGAGAGGTCGAGGATGTCATTGATCAGCGACAGCAGGTGCCGGCCCGAGGAGAGGATGTCCTGGAGATACTCGTCCTGCTTCGGGTTGAGGTCGCCGAACATCCGCTCGAGGAGCACCTCCGAGAAGCCGATGACGGCGTTGAGCGGCGTCCGCAGCTCGTGGGACATGTTGGCCAGGAACTCCGACTTGTGCTGGGTCGCCACCTCGAGCTGGGCGCTCTTGTCCTCGATCTCGCGGAAGAGGCGCGCGTTCTGGATGGCCAGCGCGGACTGGGTGGCAAAGGTGTTCAGCAGGTCAATCGTCTCCGGCGAGAACTCCCCGGGCGCCTTCCTGTTCACCACGAGTCCGCCGATTAGGAAAAGTAGATCTCGATGAGGCCGCTGGCCACGAGCGCCCCGCTGACGAGGGTCACGAAGAGGAGGACGTACTTGAGGAAGAGGCCGCCGCGGCGCCTCACAGGCCGAGAGCTCGGCGCAGCCCCCGATCGAGGGCGCCGAGGTCCGCCTTCGCCAGGGAGCCGAGCCTCCTGTTGATCATGGAGCGCTTGATCGTCCGCAGGACGCCGGTCACGACCGAGGGGAAGAGGAGGCCTGCACCCCGCCAGTCCGAGACCGGGTGGTCTCCGGGGAGCCGCCGCTTCACGTTGCTGGTAACGGCCGCGACGACCACCTCCTGCCGTGCCCGGGGGTGCGGCCCCGAGCTGATCACGACGGCCGGCCGGAGCTTCTTCCCTGACTCGTCGGAGAAGACGAAGCCCACGAGCACGACGTCACCGCGGCTGCAGGCGGTCATACTCCGAATCCTTCTGGTTGTCCCAGAGCTCCGCCAGCACGGGGTCGGCCTGCGCGGTCAGCGCCAGCAGGCCTTCGCCCTCGTCCCCGAGATCCTCCCGGAGCCGCTCCTCGATGGCCTCGAGCACGTACTGTCGGATCGTCAGGTCCCGCTTGGCCGCCGCCAGCCTGAGGCGGCGGCGCACCTCGGGGCGCACGTCCACGCTGATCCGCGGCCGCTTCGCCTGAGACTCCATGGGGCGCGCCATCTCGATGTCCCTCCGCGGGCGAGCATCCCACGGGGACACATTGGGGTCAATGACACCAAGCCCCGGGAGAGGGAGGCCGGGCTGCCGGGTCGGCAACGTCCTGTGGAAACGGGTGAGCCGCGGAGAAGTCACCGTGGCCCAGGCGCGCGCCGCAGCGTCGATGACAGCCTGTACCTGGCTGCGGCCGTGCTTCGGGGCTGTCCACTGGTGACCTCGGTGGCGGAGCAGGCCTGACGGCCCGGGAAAAGGGGAAGGGCGGCGAGGCCTCGCGAGGCCCGGTAGCCCTTCATTCAACCGGCCCAGACGACAGCTGGGGTTACTTCGCGATCACCCCGCAGGCGATGCGGGCGCCGCTGTTGCCCGCGGGATCCGTCTTCCCGTCGTCGGCGGCCGCGTGGACGACGATGGACGTGCCAGTGCCCCCGAGCAGCGAGGTGGGCCCGGCCCCGAGGGTCGCCGCCTTCATCGGCACGTCGATGCCACCCTCCCCGAACGGGGCCACCTTGAGGTTGGGCAGGTCGCCCGCGTGAGGTCCGGCCGGGTTCTGGAGCCCGTGCTGCTTCCCGGCAGGGTTGAAGTGGCCGCCCGCCGACTCGAACCCGGGCGGCTCGCACCGCCCCACCGCGTGGATGTGGATCCCGTGCTCGCCAGGAGGCATCCGGTACCCGGTGACGGCGATCCGGAGGCCCTCCGCCGTCTCGATCAGGGTGGCCGAGCCCACCTGCTTGCCGTCCTTGTCCTTCAGCGTGGCCCCCGCCGACGGGAGCATCGGAGGCTCTTTCTCGGCCATCATGCCGGCGCAGCCGCTCAGCACCACGCCCACACACACCACCAGGAGCCGTCTCACGGTTCTGTCCCTCCGTCAGTTGAGCTGCGCCATGAGCTGCCGTGCCGCGTCCCGGAACTGCCTCACGCTGTCGAGCTTGATGGCCTCGTAGCCGCGGATCTGGTCGGGCAGCTCCCCGATGGCCACCGCGGTATCGTGGGTCGCCGGGGCGAGTGTTGTCAAGACGGTCTCGATGATCGCCCGGTACTCGCCCGGGAGGGCCCGCTCCACCCGGCGCACCTCGGCCCGGCCGAACGGGTCCAGCGCCGTCCCGCGCAGCCCCTTCATGGCGCGCAGGAGCCGGAGCGCCGGCGCAAACCACGAGCCGAGCTTGACTTTCTTCTTGAGCCCCAGCGCCCGGAGAAGCGGCGGGTGCAGGTGCCACTGGGAGGTGATCGCCTGGCCGAACTTCGCCTCGATCTCGGTGCGAAGAGCCGGATCCAGATGCAGGCGCGCCACCTCGTACTCGTCCTTGTAGGCCATGAGCTTGAAGAGATGCCGGGCCACGGCTTCGCTGAGCCCCGTGCACCCGGGCACCCGCTCGGCCTCGGCTCGGGCGACCTTGGCGACGAAGTCGGTGTACTGGCGGGCGTAGCTCACACTCTGATACTCGATCAGCTCGGGCACCCGCACCTCCAGGAGCCGCCGGGTCTCCCCCTCCACGCCGGCCGCATCCACCAGCCGCTGCGCTTCCGGTGAGAGCGTCCGGGTCTCGATCTCGCGGCCGGTGGCCTTGCGGACCGCGGCCTCCACGCGCTTGCCGTCCACCACCACCATGCGCCCCCAGCGGAAGGCCAGGAGGTTCATCTCCACCGACACCCCGTTCAGCCGGATCGCCTGCTCGATGGAGGCGGCCGAGATAGGCAGGGCCCCGGCCTGATAGGCGGCGCCCAGCATCAGCGGGTTGGTCGCCATGTGGTCACTGAACAACCCCTCGGCGATGGCCCCGGCGTCGAGGTAGACGTTCTCGTCCTTCCGCGAGACACGGTCAATACTCAGCAGCGTGCTGCCGAGCTCGGGGAAGTGCACCGCGGTGTCCACGACCATCTGCCCGGTGGGGATCTGGCTGGTGGAGACCACGGCGACCGTGCGGCCCGGGTCGGCCTTGTCGAGGTTGCCGGGGTCGGCGGCGACCAGCAGGTCGAAGCCCAGGTAGAGGTCGGTTCCGCCGGCCGACACCTTGTTGGCGCCATCGAAGGGACGGGCGGCGATCTTGAGGTCCGAGACCACGGGCCCGCCCTTCTGGCTGAGCCCCGTCTGGTCGAGCCCCCGCACGTGCCGGCCATCCAGCATCGCCGCCGTGCCGAGGATCTGGCTGACGGTGACGACGCCAGTCCCGCCGATCCCCATCATGTGCAGCGCGAAGCCGTCGGCCGGGACCGTGAGCGCCGGCTCGGGCAGCTCGGCCTCCAACGGCGTCAGGCGCCGCTCCTTCTGCGGTGCCGGGCCCACGGGCTCCACCGTGAGGAAGGCGGGGCAGTCGCCCAGGAGGCACGAGTAGTCCTTGTTGCAGGAGGACTGGTGGATCTGGGTCTTGCGGCCGAACTCCGTCTCCACCGGCTGGACGGAGAGGCAGTTGGACTTCTTCCCGCAGTCGCCGCATCCCTCGCACACCCGCTCGTTGATGAACACGCGCGTCTGCGGTTCGGCCTGCTTGCCGCGCTTGCGCAGGCGGCGCTTCTCGGCCGCGCACTGCTGGTCGTGGAGCAGCACCGTGACCCCGGGGATCGCGGCGAGCGCCGACTGCGCCTCGAGGAGCCGGTCGCGGTGCCAGACTTCCGCGATGCCCGCCAGCGAGACGCCGCGGTACTTCTCGGGGGCGTCGGTCGTGACGAGGATGCGCTTCACGCCCTCGGCCTCGAGCCTGCGCGTGAGGGCCGGGATCGGCACCGCCCCCGCCGCGTCCTGACCGCCCGTCATGGCCACGGCGCCGTTGTAGAGGATCTTGTAGGTGATGTTGACCCCGGAGGCCACGGCGTAGTTGATGGCGAGAGCGCCCGAGTGGAAGAGCGTACCGTCGCCGATGTTCTGGAAGAGGTGCGGCGTCTCGGTGAAGGGCGCGACACCGATCCACTGCGCCCCCTCGCCGCCCATGTGGGTGACGCCGACGATGCCGCGGTTCATGCCCATGGCCATGCCGTGGCAGCCGATGCCCGCCGCCGCCACGCTGCCCTCGGGGACCACCGTCGAGCGATTGTGAGGGCAGCCGGAGCAGAAGTACGCCGTGCGCGCCAGCGTGAGCGGCCGCGGCCGGGCCTTGAGCTCGTCCAGCCGCTGGATCCGCGCCTCCACCGACTCGATGCGGGCCTTGCGCGCCAGCCGCTTGGCGATGGCGCGCGCGATCAGGTCCGAGTCGAGCTCGCCGGTCAGCGGGAGCAGCGACCGCTCCTCCTCATCCTGCTTGCCGACGATCCGGGGGCGGTCCGGCGCGCCGTAGAGGAGATCCTTGGCGAACATCTCGAGGTAGGGCCGCTTCTCCTCGATGACGAGGATCTCCTGGAGCCCCTGCGCGAACTCCCGCACGATGCGCGGCTCCATCGGGAAGAGCATGCCCATCTGGAGGATGCGGATGCCGTAACGGCGGAGCGCGGCCTCGTCAAGCCCGAGCTCCTGCAAGGCCTGGCGCACGTCGTAGAAGGTCTTGCCCGCGGTGAGGATGCCGAGCCAGGCATCAGGCGTGGGGGCCGTGAGGCGGTTGAGCTTGTTCTCCCACGCGTAGCGGCGCGCCAGCTCGAGCCGCGCCGCGTGGATGGTCCGCTCCATGTCCAGCCCGAAGGGCGGGATGAGCATCAGGTTGATCTGGTGCTGGAAGGGGCGGCCGTCCAGCTCCACCGTCGGGATCGCGGGCGCGATGCGCTCCGGGGCGACCTCGGCCGTGCCCGCCTCGTCGGCCACGTTGGTGACGATCTTGAAGCCGACCCAGAGCCCCGAGGTCCGCGACAGCATGAACCCGTGCTGCCCGAAGTCCAGGATCTCCTGCACGTTGCCGGGGAAGAGCGTCGGCATGAAGGCGTCGTAGAAGGCGATCTCGGAATGGCTCGGCAGCGTGGAGGACTTGGAGATGGGGTCATCGCCGGCCAGGGCCAGGACGCCGCCGTTCTTCCCCGTGCCCGCGTAGTTCGCATGCTTGAAGACGTCCCCCGTCCGGTCCACGCCGGGAGCTTTGCCGTACCACATGCCGAGCACGCCGTCGTATTTCGGTCGCGGGAAGGAGTTGACCATCTGGCTGCCGAAGACGGCCGTGGCGCCCAGGTCCTCGTTGAGGCCCGAGGAGAAGACCACGTGGTGCTGGGCCAGGAGCGGCTTGAGCCGCTCGAGGGTGAGGTCGAAGCCGCCCAGCGGAGAGCCCCGGTAGCCGGAGATGAAGGTCGCCGTCCTGAGTCCGCGCCGGCGATCGGCGAGGTGCTGGTCGAGAGGCAGGCGGACGAGGGCCTGGATGCCGCTGAGAAAGATCGTCCCCTGCTCCTGGGTGTACTTGCTCTCCAGCGAGAACTCGGACGCGGAGCTCGTCGTCATGTGCCCTCTCTTCTCACTGGGGTCGGGGGGTCGGGCCAACGCGCACATGGTAGGCGGGAATGGCCCCTGATGCAAATGACTCAGGCTCCGGACCACGGGCCGACAGCTACCGCGTCAGCAGTGGGCGCAGGTGAGGCCAGAGCCGGTCGACGATGACGCGATGGCCCTCGGCGGTCGGGTGGATGCCGTCGGGCTGGTTGAGGCGGGGATTGCCGCCGACGCCGTCGAGGAGGAAGGGCATGAAGGGCACGCTGCGCTTGCGGGCCACCGCCGCGTACATCCGCCGGAACTCCTCCGCGTAGGGCCTGCCATAGTTCGGCGGGAGCCGCATGCCCGCCAGGAGCACGCGGGCGCCGGACTGCTGGAAGCGCTCCACCATCTTGTCGAGGTTCGCCCGGACGCCGGCGAGATCCTGGCCGCGCAGCCCGTCATTGGCGCCCAGCGCGAGGATCACGATGTCGGGATTGAGCCGGAGCGCCCAGTCCACGCGCCGGAGGCCGCCGGCGGTCGTGTCGCCGGAGACGCCGGCGTTGACCACGCGATAGGAATAGCCCTCCGCCTTGAGCCGGGCCGCCAGCACGGCCGGATACGACTCCTCGGGGAGGACGCCGAGGCCGGCCGTGAGGCTATCGCCGAAGCAGATGATGACGCGCTCCCGCGGGGCGCCCGGCACGGAGCCGGGCGCGAGGGCGAGGCACAGGGCGAGGGCGGCAAGGCTCGCGGGCGCGAGTCCGCGGCGGAGGAAGGGGCGCATGCGTGTAGTGTAGTATGAACTCCACCATGATCAGCATCGCGGGCCTCTCCATGCGGCTGTCGAGCGGCGGCAGGCCCGTGAACGTGCTGAGCGACATCTCCCTCGAGGTGGCGGCCCGGCAGTTCCTGGCCATCGCCGGGCCCTCCGGCAGCGGGAAGTCCACGCTCCTCGGCCTCATCGCCGGCCTCGATCGCCCCACCGCGGGCCGCATCACGGTGGGCGGCGTCGAGGTCACGCGGCTCGGCGAGGACGCGCTCGCCCGCTTCCGGCTGAACACCATCGGCTACATCTTCCAGTCCTTTCACCTCATCCCGACGCTGACGGCACTGGAGAACGTCGCCGTGCCGCTGGAGCTGGCAGGGGAGCGCGACGCGCTCCGCAGAGCGCGAGAGCTCCTCGCCGAGGTGGGCCTCGCCGAGCGCGCCCACCATTACCCCGTGCAGCTCTCGGGCGGCGAGCAGCAGCGCGTGGCCGTCGCGCGCGCGGTGTCGCGCCGGCCGCCTGTCCTCCTGGCCGACGAGCCCACGGGCAACCTCGACTCCGCCACCGGCAAGCAGATCATCGATCTCCTCCTGGCGCTCAACCGCAACCTGGGCAGTACCCTGATCCTGGTGACACACGATGCCGCGCTGGCCGCCCACGCCGACCGGCTGGTGCTGCTCCGCGACGGGCGCATCGTGGGGGACGAGCCCGTGAACGGCGTGACGCCATGATCCGGTTGTGCGCGCGCGAGATGCGCGGGGCGTGGCGGCACTTCGGGTATGCGCTCGCCTGCGTCGCGCTCGGCGTGGGCGCGCTCGTGGCCGTGGGCAGCTTCGCCGACAGCCTGGAGCGCACCGTCGGCCGCTCGGCCAAGTCGCTCACGGGCGCGGATGTGGAGATCCGCTCGACGCGGCCGCTCTCCGCCGAGGCGGACGCCGTGCTCGCCGCGCTGGCGCGGGAGGGCGTGGCACGCATGCGCGTGCTGGAGCTCGCCGCCATGGCGCGGACAGGGCAGGCGAGTGCCCTGATCGAGCTGAAGGCCGTGCCGCCCGGCTACCCGTTCTACGGCCGGCTCACCACTGACCCCGATCGGACTCTGGCCTCCCTTATCGGCGAGGGCCGCGCCCTCGTCCACGACGCGCTGCTTGCGCGTCTCGGGCTCACGGTCGGCGAGCGCCTGCACATCGGCGGGGCGGCGTTCACCATCACGGGGCGCATCACCGGGGAGCCCGACCGCTCGGCGGGTGTCTTCTCCCTCGGCCCGCGCGTCCTGATCGCCGCGGACGACCTCGGCGCCACCGGCCTCGTCCAGCCCGGCAGCCGGGTCCGCCACCGCACCCTGCTCCGGCTGCCCGCGGGTGAGGAGCCGGAAGTCCTCCGCGATCGGCTGACCTCACTCCTCCCGGATCCGGCCCTCCGCATCACGACCTTCCGCCAGGCGCAGCCGGGGCTCCGCCGCTTCTGGGAGCAGCTCACGCTCTACCTCGGCCTCACCGGGCTCGTGGCGCTCCTGGTGGGCGGCATCGGCGTCGCCTCGAGCGTCACCGCCTTCATCCGCGAGCGGCTGCAGACCATCGCCATCCTCAAATGCCTCGGCGCCGGCTGGCGCCAGGTGCTGGGGATCTACCTCGCCCAGGCGGTCGTGCTGGGGCTCGCCGGAGGGATGCTCGGCGCTGCCCTCGGCACGGGGCTCCAGCCGCTGCTCGCCCCGTTCCTCTCCGCGCTGCTGCCCTTCGAGGTGGAACCGGTCGTCTCCTCGGGCGCGGTCCTGCGCGGCATCGCCATGGGGCTCGGCGTCACGCTGCTCTGCTCACTCTGGCCGCTGCTCGAGATTCGCCGCGTGCCTCCGGCCCTGATCCTGCGCCGCGACGTGGAGGCCACCCTCCCCGGGCGGCGCCCCTGGGCCGCGGCGCTGCCAATCGCGGCGGGGCTCGCGGCGCTGGCGCTCTGGCAGGCCGGCTCGTGGAAGGTCGGGGGCCTCTTCGTCGGAGGCGTCGCCGCGGGGCTGGGCTTGCTGCTCCTGGGAGCGCGGGGCACCATCGCGCTGTCCCGCCGGCTGCCGCGCCGGGGTCCCCTCGTCTGGCGCCAGGGGACGGCCGCGCTCCACCGCCCCGGCGGTCACACGGGGGCCGTGCTCGTGACGCTCGGGCTCGCCGTCATGCTCATCGTCTCCGTCGCCCTCCTCGAGACGAGCCTCCGCAACGAGATCTCCGGCCGCAGCCCCACGCGGGCGCCCGCCTTCTTCTTCGTGGACGTCCAGCCGGATCAGGCCGAGCGCTTCGCCCGCATCGTCGCCGAGACGAGCGGCGAGGCGCCTCCCGAGCTGATCCCGGTGGTGCGCTCGCGGCTCGCGGCGATCAAGGGCGTCCCCGTGGTCCCCGACGCCGGCCGGCGCGACGAGCAGTGGTCCCTCACCCGCGAGTACGTCCTCACCTGGGCCGCGGCCCCACCGGGGCGCGACACCGTGGTGGCCGGACGCTGGTGGACGGCGGCGGAGGCGGCGCGCGAGCCGCTCATCTCCGTGGAGGAGGAGATCGCGCGAACGCTCGGGGTTGCCCTCGGCGACATGCTCGCCTTCGACATTCAGGGCGTGACCCTGTCGGCCCGGGTCGTGAGCCTGAGGAAGGTGGACTGGCGGAGCCTCGGCGCCAACTTCTTCGTGATCTTCTCCCAGGGCGCGCTCGCCGGCGCGCCGGCGACCTACCTCGCCACGGCGCGCGCGCGCCCCGACCGCGAGGCCGCCGTCCAGGCGGCGGTCGTCGCGGCCTTCCCCAACGTGACCGCCATCCCGGTGCGCGAGGTCCTCGAGCGTGTGGCCGCCATCGTGGACCAGATCGCGCTCGCGATCCGGCTCGTGGCGGGCTTCACGGTGGTGGCGGGGCTGGTGGTGCTCGCGGGCGCGCTGGCCGTGACGCGCCGCCAGCGGCTCTACGAGTCGGTGATCCTCAAGGCCGTGGGCGCCACGCGAAGCGTCCTGGCTCGCGCCTTCGCGGTGGAGTACGCGCTCCTCGGCGTGGCGGCCGGGCTCGCCGGGACGGCGCTGGCTGCCGGGCTCGCCTGGGCCGTCGAGCATTTCTTCCTCGAGCTGCCGTGGAGCTGGCAGCCGGCCACGCTCGCGCTGGGGGTGGCGGGCCCCGCCGCGCTGGCCCTCGCCGTGGGCTTCCTCGGCACCTTCCGCCTCCTCGGACATCCCCCTCTCGGCGTCCTCCGCAGGGAGTGATCCATGCCGAGAGCCACAGGAGCCACCGTGATGGAGCGGCTCCGCGCGAGCTTCCCCGAGGCCTCGGGGACGAGCCTCCGCCAGTGGCTCCGCGACGGGCGCGTCCGCGTCAACGGCACGGTGGTACGTGACGGGCGGGCCGCGGTGGGCCCCCGCGACGCGGTCGCCCTCGGCGGGCAGGCCTCCCGCGTCCCCTTCCCGTCTGCGCTCCGGCTCGTCCACGAGGACGCCGATCTCCTGGTCATCGACAAGCCCCCCGGGCTCCTCACCATCGCGACGGACCGCGAGCGCGAGCGCACGGCGTACCGGATGCTCTGGAGCTACCTCGCGGCCGAGCGGCCGACGCGGCGCCCGTTCATCGTGCACCGCCTCGACCGGGACACCTCGGGGCTCCTCGTCTTCGCCAAGACGCCCGCCGCCAAGCGGAAGCTGCAGGAGCAGTTCGAGGCCCGCGCGGTGGAGCGCGTCTACGTCGCCGTGGTGGAGGGCCGCGTGACGCAGGACCGGGCCACGCTGATCGCGCACCTCGCCCAGGATCGCGGGCTGCGCGTCCACGCCGCGCGGGAGGGAAGGGAGGCCATCACCCGCTCCCGCGTGCTGGCGCGGCGGCAGGATGCGACGCTGCTCGAGCTGTCGCTCGGCACCGGGCGGCGCCAGCAGATCCGCGTCCAGCTCTCCGATCTCGGCCATCCGATCGCGGGCGACACGCTCCACGGCAGCACCCGCAACCCGCTCCGGCGGCTGTGTCTGCACGCCACGCGGCTCGGCTTCGTCCACCCGTCCACCGGCGCCGCCATGCGCTTCGAGAGCCCCCCGCCAGCCGCCTTCGCGCGCGTCGGACGCGGGGTATAATCCCCCGCACACGCGCTGTCGAGCCCCGGCGGACCGCCGGGGCAGACCGCGACTCTCGCCGCGCGACCGAACAACCCAACGCAGCATTCCGGCGGGGATGGGCGGGCGACAGCCCGGGTGCCCATCCCAGGTCAAGGAGAATCTATGGCAGCATCCCCGTTCTCGCTGGAAGGCAAGATCGCCATCGTCACCGGTGGGGGCTTGGGCATCGGCCGTTCGATCTCGCTCGAGTTCGCCCGCGCCGGGGCTGACGTGGTGGTCGCGAGCCGTAAGCTGGAGCACCTGGAGTCCGTCGCGGCCGAGATCCGGGCGCTGGGGCGCCGGTCGTTCGCCATCGCAGTGGACGTCCGCCAGGAAGAGGGCGTGAAGGAGCTGGTGGAGCGCACGGCTCGCGATCTCGGGCGGCTCGACGTCATGGTGAACAATGCCGGCGCCTCGTTCCGCTCGAAGCCCGAGGACATCTCGCCCAACGGCTGGAACGCCGTGGTCGGCATCAACCTCAACGGGGTCTTCTTCGGCTGCAAGTGGGCCGGGCGCCAGATGATGACCCAGGGCGGAGGCGTCATCATCAACATCTCCTCCATCGCCGGCGTCTACGGCTCGACGATGATGCCCCATTACGGCGCCGCCAAGGCGGCCGTGATCAACTTCACCCGCACGCTCGGCATGGCGTGGGGCCGCCAGGGCATCCGCGTCAACTGCGTCGCACCCGGCCCCGTGGAGACGGAGGGCTACCTCGACGTCCTCCACAAGACCAACCCCGACGCCCAGAAGACCTACGACGCGGTGGCGAATCGCGTGGGCATGGGCCGCTGGGGCCGGGTGGAGGAGATCGCCTACCCGTGCATCTTCCTCGCCTCGGACGCCTCGTCCTTCATGACGGGGGCGACCATCATCGTGGACGGCGGCCCGCCCCCGAGTCTGGGCGAGGGCTGAGGCGCGCGGCCGGCCGGCTCTCAGCGGATGACGAAGCGGAGGCGGGCGTGGGCCTGGCGGAGCGCGGCCTCCGCATTCCCTCGCGCCCCCGGACCGGATAGAATCCCCATAGCCCCACCCCCGGCGGGGTTCAGTTCACCGGGTTCTATCCGCCCGGCGGATAGAACCTTATTCGTTGAACCTTACTCGTTCGCTGGACGTTCGATCGCGCGGGCGGGGGCGTAGAATGGCCGGAGTGCCAGTCGGGGAACGGGGGGCGTCGCAGGATGCCGGAGATTGCCCGCTTTTTCGGGATCATCATTCGCATGTTTGCCGAACCTCGGGCGCCGCATCACCGGCCACATTTCCACGCGTATTATCAGGACGAGGTGGGGATCTTCGCGATCGATACGATCGAACTCCTCGGTGGAGATTTGCCGCGCACACAGCGCCGGCTCGTGGAAGCGTGGGCGGAGATTCATCACCGCGAGCTGCTGGATGATTGGGAGCGACTGCAGGCTGGCCGCTCGCCTTTCAAGATCGAGCCGCTTCGTTAGGAGGTTGGTGTCGTGAGCCACCCGGTGCACAGGGTCAGAGCATTCAAGATCGTTGGACCGTATTGCCTCCGCATCGAGTTCGCTGATGGGCTGCTGCGCACGATCGACTTCCGTCCGGTTCTGGAGGGCGAACTCTACGGTCCTCTGCGTGATCTCAGCGTGTTCAACGCAGTGTCGCTAGACCGGGAGGTTCACACTCTGCTCTGGCCCAACGGAGCTGATTTCGATCCCGCGACGCTTCATGACTGGCCTGTGCACGAAGCAGAGATGGCTGCCCTGGCAAAGAGGTGGGCCGCCTCCGCGAGTTCTAGCGAACGGGCCAGCTAACCGCGCGCTCCAGCGGACGCGCTTCGCGCGCCGCTGACCGCGAGCGTTGATATGACTTCCGCTGTCACGTCGTGGCTGCCAATGGTTGTGTGCTTAGGAACTGTACTGCCGTTTCGTTACAGTTCCTAAGGCGCGCGGCCGGCCCGCCGGCTTCGTTATCGCCAGGCGAGCGCGGCGGTCCTGAATCGCGTGAGGTCGTCCAGGTGCCCCTCGAGGATCCCGACGACGATCTCGGGATCGACCCGCGTGTACTCGTGGACGAGGACGTTGCGGAACCCGGCCATGCGGACCATCTCGGCTCTGAGCCCGGGATCGAGCAGGCCGCCCTCGCCCAGGACATCGAAGGCCTCGGCATAGGTGGCCGGAACACGGAGACCGCGGTCGGCGATGACGTGCGTCGCCACGTCAACGCACACCTCGATGGCCACCTGGAGGGTCCGCTCGACGATCCGCTGGACCTTCCAGTCCCGGCGATACTCGTCGACGGTGATGCCTCGGTACTCCGAGACCTGAGCCAGGTATTGGTCGAGGTCCGCCAGCTTGCGGAGGATGAGGTCCCGGTCAACCACGAGCGAATCTCCGGGACAGGAGCCGGTGCTCCACGATCCGGAAGTCCAGGAACTTGCGAAGCGCCAGCGACTCGAAGCGGATCTGGCTCCCGGATGACGAAGCGGAGGCAGGCGTGGGCCCGGCGGAGCGCGGCCTCCGCCTCGGCCGGGGTGTCGGCGCGGGAGAAGATGAAGCCCAGGTAGCGGTGCCCCTCGGGGAGCGGCACGATCTCCTCTCCCTTGTGCGCGCTGATCGTCACGTCCTCGATGAGCGGCACCGCCCGGGCCTC
>MGBT01000220.1:6149-14608 GCA_001788395.1 Candidatus Rokubacteria bacterium GWA2_70_23 | reverse complement strand
GAAGCGCCCCGAGGGCACGCTGCGGCGGGCGGGCGAGGACGGGACGAGGAGGGCGAGCTGAGCCGCGCCCCGCGGCGAGGCGAGCGGACCTGGGGATCCCCCGAGCGGCGCGAGGAAGCGCCGCGCCGCCTTGCGGCCGACGGCGAGGAGGATCCCGACGACGGCCAGCGCTCCGATGAGCCTCAGCGTAGATGCGGTCAGCGACGACCCGGAGGGCGCGAGCCCGACGGCCTGGTCGGCCGCGGCGGGGCGCGGTTCCGCGCGCGGGCCCGGCCGCGGAACGGCCACGGGCTCGGCGGCGGGCCTCTCGCCCTCGCGTTCGGCAGGCGGAGCGGGCGCCTTCTCCGGGGCCGGCGCGGCGGCCACCGGCGCAGACGGAGCGGGGAGCCACGGCTGGGCCCAGACCGGCGCCGGCAGCCACGGGAGCAGCGCGAGCAGCGCGAAGCCGATGCGTGTCATCTCAGTGTCCTTATCCGCTCGGTGGTGGTCACGATCGAGGTCAGCCGGACGCCGAAGTTCTCGTCGATGACCACGACCTCGCCCTTGGCGATGGGGCGGTCGTTGATGAGGATGTCCACGGGGTCGCCCGCGGACTTGTCGAGCTCGATGATGGAGCCGGGGGCGAGTTTCAGGATGTCCTGGATCTGCATGCGGGACCGCCCGAGCTCCACGGCCACCGGGAGCGTGACGTCGAGGATGAGGTCGATGCCCGATGGCGCGGCGACCGGGACCGGGGCCTCGGCGACCGGCGCGCGGCTGCCCACCTCCTCGCCGAGGGCGGCGATCTCCCGCACCAGGTCCCCGCCCACGACCAGGGACATCTCGACGCGGAAGCCATCCGGTCCCGTGGCCTCGGCGCGCACGAGCCAGAGCCGCTCCTTCCCGACCCCCAGCTCCGCCGGCAGCCCGCTCGAGTCCTCGGCCACCGTGAGGGACACGGGCTCGAACGCCACGGAGCGCATGATGACGGCCTTGAGCGAGGAGCCCGCCGCGCCCAGGATCTGGTTGACCGTCTCGCCGACGGCATCCGCGTGCGCCGGCGTGAACTCCAGCGCCTCGCCCTCGGCCTCCCCGATGAGCGCGTGCCCGAGGAGGAGCGCTCCCGACATGCCGACGGTGATCCAGTGGCCGCCCTGGAGCCCCCGCTGGTAGCGCGCCTCCAGGAGGACGCACGGCAGCGGGAGCCGCTCCACGGCTTCCGTGGGGCTCAGCTGCACGACCTCCCGCACGGCAACCGCCACGGGCCGGTTGAGGAGCGTCGTGAGCGTGGGCCCCGCGCCCTCGAAGAACGCCTGCACGAACCGCGAGAGGCTCTCCGACGGCGCGAGCATCGCCTCTCCGGCCCCCGGCCTCGGCTCAGCCGGCGTGAACACGCCCGTTCCCTGCGATGTGTGTGGCGTCACGGCCAGTTTCTCCCTTGGGAATGCGGGATATCACCTGCAGCGCGGTGTGGTGGTTCACGATGCCCGGCCGCGCCGTGAAGCGGGGCACGCCCTCCAGCTCCACGATGGCCGGGGTGTCCACGGGACGCTCCGCCGTCAGGATGTCGCCGGGCTTCATCCTGAGCACGTCGCGCACGGTCAGCGGGATCTCGGCCAGCACGCCGCGCACGGTCACGCCCACGCGGGCGAGGTTGCGGCTGAGGCCCGCGCCCTCCTCGGGCGAGGGGGTGCGCGGCGAGGCGGCGAGCCACCGGTGGGTGCTGAGCTTGGGCATGACGGGCTCCAGCAGGATGTGCGGGAAGGCGAGCGTCATGGGGCCGCTCACGGTGCCCACCTTGACGTCGAAGCTCACCACGATCACGACCTCGTTGGGTGCGGTGAGCTGGACGAACTGCGGATTCGTCTCGACGCGGTCCACGCGGAACCCGAAGGACCCCACGTGGTGCCAGGCCTGCCGGAGATCCACCATGGCCCGCACGGCCACCCGGTCCACGAGGACCTTCTCCACCTCCGTGAGCTCGCGGACCCGCACCGGCAAGAGTCCGCTGCCCCCCAGGAGCCGGTCGATCATGACGAAGAGCACGTGGGCGTTGATGTCGAGGACGGCGCCGCCCTTGAGCGGCTCCATGTTGAACACCGCGAGGCAGGTGGGGGAGGCCAGCGCCATGACGAACTCGCCGTAGCTGAGCTGCTCCACGCCGCGGAACTCCACCTCCGCGAGGCCGCGCAGGAGCGTCGTCAGCGAGGAGGTGTACAGCCGCGCGAACGTCTCGTGAACGCTCTGCAGCATCTTGATCTGGTCCTTCGAGACGCGGTTCGGCTTCCGGAAGTTGTAGCGGATGACGTTGCGGCCCCGCGCCGTGGGCTCGGGAGGCGCCTCGGGGATCTCCCCCCGATCCACGGCCGACAGGAGCGCATCGACTTCGTCCTGCGAAAGGATTTTGTCCACGTCCGTCAGCTCCGGCCGGTCACTGGATCATGAACTCGGTGAAGTACACCTGCCGGACCTTCGTGAGCCCGAGGTCCTTGTGGATCCGCTCGAGCAGCGCCTGCTTCAGCTCTCCCCGCTTCTCGCCTTCGCTCAGCGTCTCCATGGGCGTCGTCGAGAGCACCGTGATGAGCAGATCCAGCACGCGCGCCTTGGTCTCCTCCATCTCCTTGACGTCCTTGGCGCTCGCCAGGCCCAGCTCCACGCCGACCTTGAGGTAGCGGCGGGAATCGGGGCGCCCGATATTGACGACGACGGAGCCCAGCGGGGCCGTGGCCTTCACGGGCTCCTCGTGCTTGACCGCCGCGGGCGCGCCCGCCCCCTTGCCGAAGAGGCGCGGGGAGAGGAGCCACCCGCCGGCCCCGAGCCCGCCCACGAGGACGAGTCCCGCCACCGCCAGGACGAGGAGCCGCCCCTTGCCCTTCGGGGGCGGCGCCTCGGGGATGGCCTCCGGCTCGGCGGCAGGCGCCGCCGCTTGCCCCTGGCTCATGGCTCGCCTACCGCCTCATGTTGACCAGCTCCTGCAGCATCTGGTCCGAGGTCTGGATGGTCCGCGCATTGGCCTGGAAGCCGGTCTGGGCGAGCATCATCGAGGTGAACTCCTGCGCCAGGTCCACGTTGGACTGCTCGAGCGACCCGGGCGTCAGCGAGCCGCGCCCGCCCGTGCCGGGGTTGCCGGTATTCGCCACGCCCGAGGCCGCGCTCTCCTGGAAGTGGTTCTGGCCGACGCGGAGCAGCCCCGCCGGGTTGTTGAAGACGGCGAGCTGCATCGTGCCCAGCGCCTTGTTGGTGCCGTTGCTGTAGAAGCCGGTGATGGTGCCGTCGCTGCCGATGGCAAAGCTCTGCAGGCTGCCGGTGGGGAGCCCGTCCTGGCTGCCGAGCGTCACGGTGGAGGCGCTGGCGAGCCCGGTGATCGGCGTGGTGTTGCCGGCGGCGCCGAAGTTGAGCAGGACGGCCTGGGGATCGGCCACGCCGGCGCCGGCCACGTAGTCGACGCCGATGCTCTGACTTGCCCCCGCCGAGATGGCGCCGCTGGAGTTGAAGGTGATGGAGCCGGTGCCGGTCGTGATGGCAGAGATGCTCGAGTCCGAGGCCGTCACGGCCCAGTTCCACTGGCTGGCCGCGGCCTTCGTGAACGTGATGGTGAGCGTATGGGCGGCGCCCACCGAGTCGCGCACGGAGAAGGTGCTCGTGTAGGTCGAAGCGGTGGGGACCGAGAAGTCCAGGTTCCCCTTGAAGAGCGCGTTCGCCGTGGGCGTCGCGCCCGACTCCTGTCCCTGGCTGATGCGGATGGCCCCCGCGGTGCCCTGCACCTTGTAGCCCGTGGCCCCCTCCACCAGATCGCCATTGGCGTCCAGCGTGAAGGCGCCAGAGCGCGTGTAGAGTCTGCTGTTCCCCTGGGCCACCGCGAAGAAACCGTCCCCCTGGATCGCCACGTCAGTGTTGCGGTTGGTGGTCTGCAGCGACCCCTGCAAGAAGCTCGGGCTGATGGTGCCCATGGTCACGCCCAGGCCCACCTGCATGGGGTTGACGCCGCCCAGGTTGGTGGAGGGCGCCGAGCCTGAGCTGAGGGTCTGGCTCAGGATGTCCTGGAAGACCACCGACGAGGACTTGTAGCCCGGGGTATTGGCATTGGCGATGTTGTTGCCGATGACGTCGAGCCACGCCTGGTGGTTCCTCAGGCCCGACACTGCTGAGAAGAGCGACCTCGACATGTTCAGTTCCCTCCTTTGTCTCGCTTGAACGTGGATGACTTCGGTTTGGCGGTTCGGCCTCTTCGCGCAAGCGCTCATCGGGTGATGGTCTGCGTCCTGCCGCGCGGCCGGTCGCGCGGGCTACTGCTGCACGTCCACGACGTCCTGCGGCCGGCCCAGCGCCGAGCCGACTCGGTAGAAGACCCTGGTGCCCTGCGTCTCGAAGCCGGTGACGGGCCCGGCGGCGGCGATCGCCGCCGACCCTGCGGGACCGCCCTGGGCGGAGACGCGGTAGAAGTACGTCCCAGGGGTGAGCGGGCGGCCGAGGTCGTCGCGCCCATCCCACTCGATGGCGCCGGCTCCGGCCGCCTGCGACCCCACCCGGAGCTGGCGCACCGGGCTGTCCTGCCAGTCCATGATGTCCACGGTGACCCCGGCCACGGGAGCTTGGAGGACGAAGGCCAGCGACACGGGCCCGGTCCCGTCGAGCTGCACGTCCCGGCCCGACAGTCTCGCGGTGCGCCCGATGAGCGCTGCGGCCTGGGCGAGGCTCGAGGCCCCGCCGCTCTGCTTCATCTCCTCGATCGCCTTGCCGATGTTCTGCAGCTCCTCGAGGGCCGTGAACTGCGCCGTCTGCGACAGGAACTGGTTCTGGTCCAGCGGGTTCAGCGGGTTCTGGTTCTGGAGCTGCGTCACCAGCAGTCGCAGGAAATCATCCTTGCCGAGCGTCTTGCCCGGCACCTGCACCGTGGATTCGGGCCCCGCCGCCGGGGCGCCGGCGCTTCTGACTGACTGGCTGTCGATCATGGATTCCCTCCTGGCTCTGGGTTCAGACCCACAGGTCCACCAGCGCGGGCCGCGCCGCCTCGCCACCCGGCGGTGCCCCCTGGCTCTCGCGCGGTCGCTCGTTCGGCTCCGAGGGCAGCATGCCCTCGAAGGCCGCGCTGCCCTCGCGGGAGAACCCGCTCGGGGCGGAGTCGAGGCCCAGGTCCACGGTGACGTGAGCCGCCACGAGCCCATGGGCGGCCAGCGAGTCCCTGAGCCACGGCAGCGCCTGCTCGAGCGCCTCTCGAGCCGGCGCGAGCTCCGCCCGGATGTGAAGCGTCAGCTCCCGGTTGTGGAGGACGGCGTCGATGCGCACCGCCCCGAGCTCCGGCGGGTCGAGGCGCAGCGAGATCTGGTGGCGGCCGTCCCGGGTGATGACTGCAAGCCGCTCGACAACCTGCTCGGCGACCGGAGTTTCCACCGGCACGGCCTGCGTCCGGCTCGCCTCGCCGACCCGGGAGGCGGCGGCAGTGCCCGGGCGCTCGGTGCCGGGGGACAGGTCCGTCCTGAAGGCCGCGGCGTCCCCTTGCGATGCCTCGTCGTTCCCTGGCTTCGCGGGCGCCTCGCGCCGCCCCTCACTCGCCCCCGGCTCCGTCCAGCTGGTGGGGAGGCGGCGCCCTCCGCGCGGCCCCCGAGCGGGGGGCTCGGCCACCTCGGGAGGCTCGGTGAGGGAGTCTCCGTCGTCGTCCAGCCCGCGCGCGAGGGAATCGGGCTGACGCGGCCCCGAGGCGGAATGGGGCAGCGCCACCGCGGGCTCGCGGCTCAAGTCGCGTCCGGCTCCGGTCGATTCGATCTGCAGCGGGAGCTCGGGGCGTGGCGACGCCTGGGACTGGCCGTCCGGTGCCGGCACCGCCACATGCGGTCCCACTGGTGGGGCTGGCGGCAGCTCCGCCGCGGTGGAAGGCGCGGCGGGGACAGCCAGCGCGGGCGCTTCGGCCAGCGCGGGAGCGTTGGTGAGCTGCGCGCTCGCAGGCCGCGTGGGGCGCTCCGGGCTTCCGCGCCAATGGCCGGCGGCCGGAGAGGCGAGGAGAGCCTCCCCCGCAGCGACTGCATCGATCGGCTGGCTCTCGGCCGGCTCCGTCGAGAGGGCACCCGTCGGGTCGGTCTCGACGGATGACGCCTCGCCCGGTGCGGGCGCCGGCACGGCCGGAATGGCGGACGCGGCGGCGAGCGTGGCCGCGAGCCATGCGCCTTCGGACCGCTCGGTCTCGTGCGGCCGATCTGTCGCCTCGGTCGACGGGGTCGCCACGGTAACCTGGGCGAGCGCGGCGGATGCGCGGAGCGCCACCGCGGCCGCCGGCCCCTGCGCGGCGCGAGGAACCGCGAGGGCCTCGAGCAAGGCTGGCGCAGGAAGCGGCTTCGGCGCCTCGGGGGCGGACGGCGGCGTCTTCCCCGGTGCGGGCGCCGGCGCGGCCGGAATGGCGGACGCGACGGCGAGCCCGGCCGCGAGCCATGCGCCCTCGGACCGCTCGGTCTCGTGCGGCCGATCTGTCGCCTCGGTCGATGGGGTCGCCACGTAAACCTGGCCGGGCGCCGGCGGGCTGGCCGGCACGGGCTCGGCGCCGCTCATCAGCAGGCTGAGGAGGCCGGGAAAGCCGGCGACCGGCGTCGCTGACTCGCCGGACGCCCGAGCGAGCGGGACGGCGGTGCCCACCGGGCCGAGCGGGACGGCCAGGTCCACCTGGGGGAGGGATGTCATCAGCGGGGTCGCCTGACCGTGGAGGACTCCGGGTTGCGCTGGGGCCTCTTCGCCCAAGGGCTCATCGGGGTCGCCTGATCGTGGAGGACTCCGGGTTGCGCTGGGGCCTCTTCGCCCAAGGGCTCATCGGTGCGCCCTCGCGGGGCTCGGTCCGCTCCCGGTCCAGAGGTGATGCGCCGAGGCCAGATCGTCGGCCTGACGGCGGCTCGCGGCCTCGACCCACTGCCGGTGGCTGTCGTGCTGCCGCTCCTCGAGCCGCTCGAGGACCTTGCGGCCGCGGGCCGCCTCGATCAGATCGGCGCGCGCCCGCTCCACCTGGGAGTCCTCCGCGTGGAGCAGGCTGACGGTGGCGGCTTCCTCCTGCGCGAGCGATTCGACGGCTCGCGCGAGCCGGGAGAGCAAGGCGCCCGTGGCCCCCTCACCGGCGGTCTCCGTGAGCGCGCGCTGGCAAACCGCGGCCTCCCGCTGGAGGGCGCGGAGCCGCTCGACGGTGGCGGCGCGCCTCATGAGCGCGCGGGACAGGGCGAGGACCTTCTCGTCCTCGGTCCAGCGCCGCGCCCGCAGAACGGGCTCGAGCCTGAAGGCGAACGCCGCCGACCGTCCGGGCGCGCCCATCAGCCCCGCCCTCCCGTGGCCATGCCCGGAGCGGTGGGCTCGCCGTGCGGCGTCACCGGCGGGACGAGCGTCAGCAGCCGCCGCATGGTCTCGGCGCGTGGAGTCCGCTCGCCGCGCTCCTGACGGAGGAAGCCGTTGATGGGCTCGAGCGCGCCGAGCGCCCGGTCGATGCGCGCGTCGCTGCCGCGCACATAGGCGCCGATCGCCACGAGGTCACGGGCGTCCCGGTAGGTGGCCAGGCATTCCCTGAGCGCCCCCGCCGCCCGGAGCTCGCGGGGATCGAGGAGGTGCCCGGCCAGCCGGCTCACGCTTCCGAGCACGTCGATGGCCGGGAAGTGATTGGCTGCCGCCAGGTCACGGGAGAGCACGATGTGGCCGTCCAGCGCCGCGCGCAGCGCGTCCGCGACGGGGTCGTTGAGGTCATCCCCCTCCACGAGCACGGTGTAGATCCCCGTGATGCTCCCGCGATGGGGGGTCGTGCCCGCGCGCTCGAGGAGCCGCGGCAGGAGTGCGAACACCGAGGGCGGATAGCCGCGGGTGGCCGGCGGCTCGCCGACGGCGAGCCCGATCTCCCGCTGCGCCATGCCGAGCCGCGTGAGCGAGTCCATCACGAGCAGCACGCGTGCCCCCTCGTCGCGGAAGGCCTCGGCGACGGCGGTCGCCACGAAGGCGGCCTGACGCCGGATCACCGGGGGCTCGTCGGCCGTGGCCACCACGATCACGGAGCGGGACAGACCATCCGCGCCCAGGTCGCGCTCGACGAACTCCCGCACCTCGCGCCCGCGCTCGCCGATCAGCGCGATGACGCTCACGTCGGCCCGCGCGTGCCCGGCGAGCTGGCCGAGGAGCGTGCTCTTGCCCACTCCGCTCCCCGAGAAGATCCCCACACGCTGGCCCTGTCCGATGGGCAGCAGGGAGTCGATGGCGCGGATGCCCGTCTCGAGGGGGATGGCGATGGGCTGCCGGCTCATCGCGGGGGGCGGCACATGCGCGTGGATCACGCGCGTGGCCGTGGCCTCCACCGGGCCGCGGCTATCCACGGGACGGCCGAGGCCGTCGATGACGCGCCCGACGAGGCCGGGGCCGACGCCCACGGTGGCGGGCGCAGCCGTGGTCCGCACCTCGCTGCCGGGATGTACCCCGAAGAGCTCGCCCAGCGGCATGAGGAGGAGCCGCTCGTCGCGGAACCCCACCAC
>MGBT01000220.1:0-6122 GCA_001788395.1 Candidatus Rokubacteria bacterium GWA2_70_23 | reverse complement strand
GCCGATCTCGCACAGATCGCCCAGCGAGGCGGTGACGCCGGCCGCCTCGACGGCGAGCCCGACGACGCGGGTCACCTTGCCGATCCGCGGCGCGAGGTCCGCCGCGCCGAGCCGGTCCATCCCGCGCTGCCACGCCTGCGTCGCCACGGTCATCTCAGCACCTCGGAAAGGAGCCGCCATGCCTGGTCCAGCTGAGACTCGATGCGTCCGTCCACGAGGCTGTCCCCCTCGTCGAGCAACCATTCGCCCGGTCCGAGAGTCGGATCGGCCTCCACCCGGATGTGCTGCTCGGGGGTCTGGGCACCCGACTGGCTGCGCCGCCAGGCGTCGAAGGCCTCGGCCAGCGGTGGGGCGAGCCGCACCACCACGGGACGCCCGAGGCCCGCCAGACGCTCGGCCACGCCACGGATCACCGTCTGCGCCGCGACGTCCGAATGGGCCAGCTCCTGGTGGAGCACCTTGCGGGTCAGGAGGAGCGCGAGCTTCGGTAGCTGGCGCTCCACCTCGGCGGCGAGCTCGATGCGCCGCCCGAGGAGCCCGCGCGCGGCCGCGGCCAGGGATTCGGCGAGCGCGGCCAGGCGGCTCTCCCACTCGGTCTGCGCCGCGGCGCGGCCCTCGGCCTGGCCCTGCATGAGGCCCTCGGCCCGCGCCTCTGCCCGCAGGGCGGCCGCCGCGGCCTGTGCCGCGCGGCCGCGCGCCCCGTCGCAGCGCGGGCAGGCGTCGTCGCCCGCGTTCGCGCGGATGACCGAGGCGTCCGTGTCGGCGAAACGCGGCAGGTGGAGCGGCCGCACGACCCCCAGCGAGGCGCTCCCGCGGCTAGGCGACAATCTGGTCCCCTCCGCCGCGGCCGACCAGGATGATCTCCCCGGACTCCTCGAGCTTCCGCGCCGCGCCCACGACCCGCCGCTGCGCCTCCTCCACGTCCCGCAGCCGCACGGGCCCGAGGAACTCGATCTCCTGCTTGATGACGCCGGCGGTCCGCTCGGACATGCTCTTGAAGATCTTCGCCACGACCTCTTCGCTCGCGGCCTTGAGGGAGAGCACCAGGTCCTTCTGCTCCACCGCCTGGACGAGCTGCTGCAGCCCGCGCTCGTCCACGTTCACGAGATCCTCGAAGGTGAACATGAGGGCCCGGATCTGCTCCGCCAGCGCGGGCGACCCCTCGTCCAGTCGCGCCAGGAGATCCTTCTGCGCGGTGGGATCCAGGCGGTTGAGCATCTCGGCCACGGTCTTCGTGCCGCCGCCGTAGGAGACGCCCGAGGTGAGCCCGGTCGACACCTGCTTCTCCAGCACCTGCTCGATCTGGCGCACGACCTCGGGGCTCGCCTTGTCCATGGTGGCGACGCGCAGGACCACCTCGGAGCGCATGTCCTCGGTGAGCCCCGACAGGATGGCGGCGCCGGCCTCGGGCTCAAGGTTCGCGAGCACCAGCGCCACGGTCTGCGGGTGCTCGCGGCGGAGGATGCTGGCCAGGTGGTTGGGGTCGGCCTTGCGGATGGCGCCGAAGCGGGCCGGCTCGATCGTGCTCTGGATGCGGGCCACGATCTCCACCGCGCGGTTGCGCCCCACGGACTTGTCGAGCACCTCGAGGGCGTAGTTGAGGCCGCCGGTCGTGATGTACTGCTTCGTCAGCGCCATCTGGAGAAACTCGCGGGTCACGGCGCTGCTGAGCGTCTCGTCCACGCTGGAGAGCCGGCTGATCTCACCGGAGAGTGTCTCGATCTCGTTCTCCGAGAGGCTCTTGAAGATCCTGGCGGACACATCCGCGCCCAGGCTGGTGAGGAAGATGGCCGCCTTCCTCGGGCCGGACAGCGTCTCGACCTCACTCAACATCGGAGCCGCCTCCCGCGGGGACCAGCGATTTCTTCTTCACCATCCACGCGCGGATCAGCTGGGCGGCGGCCTCGGGCTCGGCGCTGGCGATCCCGAGCGCCTGCTGGCGGAGCCCGTCGCGCTCGCGGCCCAGCCGCGCGAACTCCTCCGGCAGCTCCATGCTCGCCGGCTGCTCCACCGGGACCGGGCGCCGGCCCGGCGTCGCGCCTGCCGCCGCCGGCTCCTGGGATTGGAGCGAGCGGCCCACGGCGGCGATCTGCTGCTGGCGTGAGCGCCGCTTCAGCAGCCAGACGACGAAGCCCGCGATGAGCAGGAGGAGGGCGCCGCCCGCCGCGGCCAGCACGGGCATGCTCAGCGGGGAGGCGGGCGGCGGGGCGGCCTCGGGCGCCGCCGGCAGCTCCCGCTCGTGGGGGGCTGCCTCGAAGGGCATCTCCACCACCGTGACCTGATCCCCTCGCTGCTCGCTGAAGCCCACGGCCCCCATGACGATCTTCTGGATCTTCTCGATCTCCTCGGCGGCGCGGGGCTGGGCCTGGGGGGGCGCCTTGCTGTCGGCGCCCTGGGGCGCCCTGGACGGCACCTTGAGCAGCACGGCCACGGAGAGCCGCCGGATGTCGCCGGGGGTCGTGAGCGTCTTCGCCACGATCCGCGACAGCTCGAAGCTCTCGCTCTGAGACTCGCGGCTGCCTTCATTGGAGCTGACGCTGGCCGGCGGCGGCGCGGCGGTTTGCCCGGCCGCGGCGGGAGCCCCGGTGGGACTCGACGAGCTGGTCTTGTTGCTCTCGACGGTGCGGCTCTTCTGGCGCGCCACCGGGTTGGGATCGAACCGCTCCTCGGTGCGCTCCACCTGGTCGAAGCTGAGCTGGGCGGACACGCGCGTGACGGCCTGCCCCACCCCGAGGGCCGCGTCCAGCAGGCTCTGCACTCGCCGCTCGAGCCCGTCCTCGACGGCCGTCTTGATCTCGAGCCGCCGCGGCGAGAGCGGGCCTGAGCCGCCGGCGTCGGCCCCGGCGGCCAGGATCCCGCCTGCCGTGTCCATCACCGTGACCCGGTCGGCGGTGAGCCCCTCCACGCTCGAGGCCACGAGCTGGACGATGCCCCGGATCTGGTCGGCCGAGAGGCGCTGCCCGGGCTTGAGCTTGAGGAAGACTGAGGCCGAGGCCGGGCGCTCGCGCTCGGCGAAGACGGACGGCTGGGGCAGCGCCAGGTGGATCCGGGCGCGCGCCACCTCGCGGAGCTGGCCGATGGTGCGGGCCAGCTCGCCCTGGAGGGCCCGCTGGTAGTTCACGCGCTGGGAGAAGTCGCTGACGCCGAACGTGGTCCGGTCGAAGACCTCGAACCCCACCCCGCCGCCGAGGGGGAGCCCCTGCACCGCCGCGCGGAGCCTGATCTCGTTGACGCGGTCGGCGGGCACCAGGATCTGCTCCCCGGCCCCGCCCACGCGATAGGGGGTCTTCGCGGCCTTGAGCTGGGTGATGATCGCGCCGGCATCCTCGGCGGTGAGCGAGGCGAACAGGGGAACGTACTGGCTTTCCGCGTACCACTGGACGCCCGCCCAGATGCCCACGGCGGCGACGAGCCCCACCGCGAGGAGCGCGAGATGACGGGGGCGCAGGAGACCGCTGAAGGCCGAGGGGCCGCCATCGAGAAGCTGGCGGATCGCGTCACTCACCGGGGGTCACCCTAGACCTGCATCCGCATGATTTCCTGGTAGGCTTCCAGGAGCTTGTTGCGTATCTGCAGGGTGAGCTGGAAGGCGATGTTCGCCTTCTCGATGCTCACCACGGTGTCCACGGTGTCGCCGGCCTTGCCGCTGGCGAGCGCCCGCGCGCTCTCCTCGGCCCGCACCTGGAGCGTATTCACCTCGCCGAGCGCCCGCGAGAAGGCCTCGGCGAACCCGGCCGCCCCCGACGCGGGCGCTGCGCGAAGCGTTCCCCCCGGCGTGATGGGGCGGAGCGCTACCGGTCCGACGGTGAGATCGGCCATGGGCGTTACCTCAGGAGCTCGAGGAGCTTGATGCCCATGCTCTTGGCGGCCTGGAACGCCGTGGCATTGGCCTCGTAGGCCCGCGTGGTGGCGAGCATGTCCACCATCTCCGTCATCGGGTTCACGTTGGGCAGGCTCACGAAGCCGTCCGGGCCCGCCTGCGGGTGATCGGGGCGGTGGACACGCCGCGGCGCATCCGCCGACTCGACGACTCCCGCGACCTGCACGCCCCCCTCGCGCGCTGCGCCGTTCCCCAGCGCCGCGGCGAAGCCCGGGCCCTCCGCGGCCTGGAGCAGGACCGTTTTGCGGCGATACGGGCCGCCGGCGGCTGTTCGCGTCGTCTCGCTGTTGGCGAGGTTCTCTCCGATGACCTCCATGCGTTTCCGCTGGGCCGAGAGCCCGGAGGCGCTGATGTCGAGCGCGCGGAAGAGATCCATGGCGTCTCCTTACACCCGTCCCGAGATGGCCTGCTTGAGCGCCGTGAAGTGGCTCGACAGGATCTGGACGAGCGCCTGCTGGTAGATCTGGGTCTCGGCGAGGCGCGCCATCTGCCGGTCGAGGTGGACGTCGTTGCCGTCGGACCGCGCGAGCCCGTCCCGGGCAGGGATTTGCCGGCTCGGAGCGGCCGCCGCCGGGGCCCCCGGGCCTCCGGATGACGCCGATGCCAGCAGGTCGTCGAAGACGACGTCCTGCGCCTGGTAGCCCGGCGTCTCCGCGTTGGCGATGTTCCGCGCGACGACGGCCTGTCGCTCCCGCGCGAAGGCGAGCCCCTGGCTCAGCCTGTCCACCGTCCCCTCGAAGAGGCGGCTCAGCATACGGCGCCCGGGGCCACCAGCCGGTACTCGCGCAGGCGGTTGCGGATCGTGCGCACCGAGACGCCGAGCGCCTTGGCGGCGTGGGTGCGGTTGCCGTTGAGGCTCTTGAGGGTGGCGAGGATCAGGTCGCGCTCCACGTCCATCACCGTCCGGCCCGGCGTGACGAGCGCGGGGGCCGCGGGCTCCTCAAGCGCGACGTGCTCCTGGCCGATCTCTCTGTCAGGGCAGAGGATCAGGGCGCGCTGGATCACGTTCTCGAGCTCGCGGATATTGCCTGGCCACGGGTGCGCCAGGAGCCGTTCCATGGCCTCGGCAGTGAAGCCCTCGGCGCACCCGCCTGTCGCCTCGGCGTGCTTGCGCAGGAAGTGGCGGGCGAGCAGCGGGATGTCCCCCGCCCGCGCCCGCAGCGGCGGCAGGTGCAGGCTCACGACGTTGAGCCGGTAGAAGAGGTCCTGGCGGAAGCGGCCGGCCTGCACCTCGGCGCGAAGATCGTGGTTGGCGATGGCGATCACGCGCACGTCCACCTTGACGCTGTGGCTGCTGCCAACGCGGTCCACCTCGCGCTCCTGCAGCGCCCGGAGGAGCTTGGCCTGGACGCTGAGCGGGATCTCCGTCACCTCGTCGAGCACGAGGGTGCCGCCCGCGGCCACCTCGAAGCGCCCCGCCCGCCGGCCGGCGGCGCCGGTGAAGGCTCCGCGCTCGTGGCCGAACAGCTCGGACTCGATGAGCGTCTCGGGAAGCGCCGAGCAGTTGACGGCCACGAACGGGCCCACTGCCCGGGCGCTCTTGTCGTGGATCAGGCGAGCGAGCAGCTCCTTGCCCGTGCCGGTCTCGCCCTGGATCAGGACGCTGGCCTCGGTCCGCGCGATGCGCCGGGCGAGGGACACGACTGTCTCCATCCGCGCGCTCTCCGTGAGCAGCGGCGCGCGTCCGGCAAGCCCCGGCGTTGCGCCCAGCGTCTGGCTGACGACGGCCCGCACGTCCCCGAAGCGGAGCGGCTTCTGCAGCACGACGGCGCCCAGGCCGTGGGCGTGGGCCTCGATCTCCGGGTTGCCCGCGCGGGCCATGAGGACCACGGAGGTCTCCGGAGCGATCCGCTTCACCGTCCGCGCAAGCCCGAGCCCACCCAGCCCGGGCAGGTTGGCGTCGACGAAGACGAGCGGGCTGCCGAGCCGGCGGAATGCCGTCAGCGCCTCATCGGAATCCGCGGCCGTGACCGCCTCGGCGCCGGCGGACTGGATGGCGGCCGCCAGCGACTTCCTGGCCATGGGCTCGGCATCCACGATCAGCACGGGCGCGCTCGTCTGGTCGCCCGGCAGCGGCGCGTGATCATGCGTGCCCACGGCCCTGCCCCGCTGGCGCCGGCATCGGCACCTCGCTCCGCTCGCCTCGCCGTGGGGCACGGCTCAGCTCGCCCTCCTCGCTCCGCTCGGGGGATTCCCATATCCGCTCGCCTCGCCGTGGGGCACGGCTCAGCTCGCCCTCCTC
>MGBT01000219.1:2264-6594 GCA_001788395.1 Candidatus Rokubacteria bacterium GWA2_70_23 | reverse complement strand
CTGCGGCCCATTGCCCATGTGGACGCCTTCTGGTTCGCCTGGGCCGCGTTTCATCCCTCGACGTCCATTCACGGCGCGCCGTGACGGCCATCGAGGAGCTGGCCGCCCTGCTCGAGGAGGTCGAGTGGGCCGGCACCTCGGTGATGACGCTCGCCCGGGCTGGCCGCCCCCAGGAGCCGTGGACGCTCTATCCGGGCGAATCCGGGATCTTCGACCGCAAGACGCGCAGCCAGGTCTATTACCACGCCCATCCTGAGGCGCGCCACGAAGCCGGCCACTTCCATACCGTGCGTCTCTTCCCGGACCGCACGGCCCATCTGGTCGCGATCTCCATGGCCGAGGACGGATGGCCCCAGGGGCTCTTCACGGTCAACGGGTGGGCCATCGGGGACGCGTGGGAGGCCCCGGCGAACCTCACGCAGTACGCGCGCCGCTTCCACATCGGCGCCGGCCGTGGCCCCGAGCAGCTGGTCCGGTTTGTCAACCTCGTGTTCAGCGCCTTCCTGCCGGAGATCGAGTGGCTCCAGGACGAGAAGGACCGGCGGCTCCGGGCCCACCGGGCCGAGCACCCCGGACGGGACCCGCTCGAGGACCGCTCGCTCGAGATCCTGAGCCGTGTCGAGATTATGGTACAGGGCTGACTTCGACGCCGCCGGCGGGCTCGCGCCGCTCTTGCTGCGGTATCTCGACGAGGGCCCGGTCCGGGCGGCCATCGCGGCCGGAGTCCCGCCCTGCTCCAGGTGGATGCCGTACCACTGGGCCCTGGCGCATGAGCCGGCGGAATGAGAGACATGGTGCCGGTCCTCGAGGCGCGTGGGACCCGGGTCCCGTCGGCCCCCTTCGTGCGTTTCTCCACGCTCTGGGTGCAGGTCACCGGGACGTGGTGCAATCTGCAATGCGTCCACTGCCTCAATGCCAGCGGCCCGCGGGATCCCTGGCTGAAGCCGCTCTGCGCCGAGAGGGTGCGCCACGCGATCCGCGAGAGCGAGGCCCTGGGGGTGAAGGACATCTACTTCACCGGCGGCGAGCCGTTCCTCCACCGGGAGATCCTGCTGCTGCTCGGCTTCGCGCTCGCGGCGGCGCCCACCACGGTGCTCACCAACGGGGCGGCGATCTCGGAGGCCACGATTGCGGCCCTGGCCTCCCTCGCGCGGGACGCCCCATACTCGCTCGAGATCCGCGTGAGCCTGGACGATGTGGATCCCGAGGGGAACGACCGCGTGCGCGGGCGGGGCGCCTGGGCCCGGGCGGTCCGGACCATCCGGCGCCTTCATGCCCATGGCCTGCTGCCCATCGTCGCGGCGACCGAGGACCCGGGCGGCGAGGGGCAGGTGGGTCCGGGGCTCTACGGGCGGCTCCGGGACTTTCTCGTCGGTCTGGGGATCGACAAGCCCCGCGTGAAGATCCTGCCACTCTTCCCCGTCGGTCGCCTGGCGAGCCGGGGCGGTGATCTCCTCAGCGAGGAGATGCTCGACGGCTTCGATCGGGCGCGTCTCCAGTGCGCCGAGGCGCGGGTCGTGGCCGACGGGGGCGTCTACGCGTGCCCCATCCTGGCCGGACTGCCGGGCGCGCGGCTGTCTGCAGGCGACCTGGAGGAGTCGTTCAGGCCGGCGCCCCTCTCTCACCCGGGTTGCGTGACCTGTTACGAGACGGGCATGACGTGCCGGAACGCATGACGGCGAGCGTGAACGCGCTACACCCGGTCGCCGCGTACCGGCGGATCGCCGTCTTCGGCGGCGTCTACAGCAACGCGCTCGCCCTCGAGGCGACGCTCGAGGATGCGCGCCGGCGCGAGGTCGAGGCCGTGTTCTGCCTGGGGGACATGGGTGGCTTCGGGCCGCATCCTGACCGCGTGTTCCCGCTGCTCCGGGCGGGGGCCGTGCTGAGCCTCCAGGGCAACTACGACGAGTCGCTCGCCTCGGGACGCGACGACTGCGGCTGCGGCTACACGGACCCGCGGGACAACCACTTCGCCCGGATCAGCTACGCATACACCTTCGCGCACACCTCGGCGGAGAACAAGGCGTGGCTCGGCAGCTTGCCACGGCACCGCCGGGTGCAGCTGGGCGGCTCCGGCGTGCTGATGTGCCACGGCTCGCCACGCGGGGTCAACGAGTTCCTCTGGGAATCCACGACGCCGAACGGCCTGCTGCGCCGGCTCTTCCGCGACCACGCCGCGGACGTCATCCTGTGCACCCACACCGGCATCAAGTGGCACCGTGCCCTGCCCGAGGGGCGGCACCTGGTCAACGTCGGCGCGATCGGCCGTCCCGAGAACGATGGTTCGCCCCGGGTCTGGTACACACTCCTGACCGCGGGCGCCGAGCTGGAGGTCGAATTCGTGCCGGTGCGGTACGACCAGTCGATGCTCGCTCGCCAGATGGACGCCGAAGGCCTCCCGCCAGAATTCTCCGAGACCATCCGCACGGGCTGGTGGACCACCTGCCTCGAGAGCCTTCCGGCCAGGGAGCGGGCCCGGGGCCGGTTCTAGAAGCGGGCCATGCGAGACCTCGCCGTTGCCGTCGCCGTCCAGCTCTTCACACGCCTGCCGTGGCTGGGCGAGTGCTGGGCACGGCGACACCGGTTCGTGGAGGCCTCGGAAATGATCACGCTGCAGAAGACGGTCACGCACAAGGTCAGACCGCCGCGGGCGGTCTACCTCCGCTACCCCTTCGGCCACCCCATGGGCGAGGCCTTCGCGGTCCGGCAGCAGCGGGCGATCCTGGAGACCGCGCTCGAGGCGCTCGAAACCCTCACCGAGCCGGGGGCCATCGTCGAGCCGGGCTGGGTCTGGCGGAGGCACCGCTTCGAATGACCCGGTCAGTTGCGTAACCGACGTGGTCAGCTACGGGGCGGGGCTGACGCCGATGTCCTTCGCCGGCTTCCTGGTGGCGACGGCCGTGGGGATGGCGCCGGCCACGCTGGTGTACAGCTATCTCGGCCACCTGGGCGGCTCCTCCGGCCAGGCGGTCCTGTGGACGCTGGGGACGCTGACCCTGCTCGGGGTGCTGGTCCTGGCCCTCAAGGGGACGGTTGTGGCGCGTCTGGCGGGCTGGCAGGAGCCGAGGGATGGACGGCGGGGAAGCGCGTGATGCGGGCCAGGCCGGCCTCCTCCTGGGTCGATGGGGACCGGGTGCGTCCGGGTCGCCGCCCGGGGTCACGCCGCCGTCGACGGGGGCCGCTTCGCGGGGTCGCGGCCGTAGTAGAGCCGGTGAAGAGACTCCGGCTGCGCGCCGAGCGCGTACAAGCACCGGAGCAGCCACATGAGGCCGATCGTTCGCCACACCCCCTCGCGCCGCCACTTCCGCGTCGAGCCGGCGACGGGCGCGTGCAGGCAGGCGACCCGTCCGAGACGCTTCAGCCGGCGAGAGAACTCGATGTCCTCCATGAGCGGAATCTCCGGGTATCCCCCCACGGCGTCGAACGCCGAGCGACGGACGAAGATCGTCTGGTCTCCCGTGAAGATCTTGGTGAGTCGCGAGCGGAGGTTGCCGAGCCGAGCGATCCAGGGATACGGCCATTCCGCTCTCTCGTAGACGAGGTCCAGACGGCCGCCCACGACAGCGGGATCGCTCATGGCCGCGTCGATCGCCCGCAGGCTATCGGGTGGCAGGCGGCTGTCGGCGTGCAGGAACACCAGCACCTCACCCCGGGCCCGGCGTGCCCCCAGGTTCATCTGCAGGGCCCGGCCAGGGGGGCTGTCGAGGACGGGAAGGCCTGCCTGGCGCACGAGTGCGGGACCCCGGTCTCGGCTGCCGCCATCGACGAAGAGGATCTCGGGCTGACCCCCCAGCGTCCCGAGCGAGCCGAGCAAGCCCGGGAGCTCCGCCTCTTCGTTCAGCATGGGGATGATGATGCTGACCGGCATGCTTGTACTCTAGCGTGAATTCCCGGGTTAGCTGAAGCACCCGAAGGCGAGAAAGCGCCCCGGACCCGCAGCGACGGGTCCGGGGCGCTTTTTTCTTGCATGGGCGGGGGAAACCATGTAGTACCTAACTTATGCACCTCGTCGCCAAGCAGGTGAAGGGCCACGAGTACTTCTATCTGGTCGAGAAGGCGCGCCGGAACGGCCGCGTGGTAACGGCGCGCACGGTGTACATTGGCGACCGCCAGAAGCTCGCCGAGATGATCCAGTTGAGCGCCTCGGCGGTGATGCCCGCCTCGTTCGCGCCGCAACCGGTCGGCGCCGCGCTCGCGTTGGCGACAGTGGCGGCGGACCTCGGCATCGAGAACCTGATCGACGAGGGCTGTCCGGTGCGCCGGGGGGCCGCCCCGGTGGGCCGGCGGGTGCTCCTGGCGGCCCTGCACCGCGTGTTGGCGCCGCGGCGCG
>MGBT01000219.1:929-2217 GCA_001788395.1 Candidatus Rokubacteria bacterium GWA2_70_23 | reverse complement strand
GCGGAGCTGCTCCCGATCGCCGCCCCCGCGCTGGACGACCGGCGCCTGGGCGAGATGCTGGGCGGCCTGACGGAAAAGCAGGTGGAGCGGATTGAGGCGGCGGTGGTGCAGCGGCTGATCGAGCGCGAGGGGGTGAACACCCACGCCCTGGCGTTCGACTGCACCAACTTCGACAGCTTTGCCGGCGCCAAGACCCGCAGCCGCCTGTTGCGGCGGGGCCATGCCAAGAGCGGTCGCCCGCTACGCGTGCTGGGAATGGGGCTGCTGGCCACCGCCGACGAGGGGATGCCGCTGCTGACGTTTGCCTACCCCGGCAACGAGAACGACGTCACGGCCTTCGGGCGGTTCCTGCGGGCGCTGGATCGCCGGCGGGCCTCGCTGGACCTCCCGCTCGAGATGACGGTCGCGGCCGATGGGGGCAACGTGAGCAAGCAGCTCTTGCTCCGCCTCGAGGCGGATCCCCGCTACTACGTCATGCGGCTGCCGCCGCATCACCTGGGCGACGTGCCGCGGGGCCGGCACCAGGAGTTACCGGCCCTGATGGGCTCGTTGAAAGGCAAGGTGTGGGCGCAGAAGCAGGCGTGCACGGTCTACGGCGTCCCCCGCTGCGTCGTCGATGTCTACTCGCGCCGGATGCACCAGCGCCAACTCCCCGGGCTCCGCCGCGATCGGGATCGCGCCCGCGCCGACCTGGTCGAGTTGCAGCGGCTGCTGCAGCGGCAGCGCCAGGGGCTCCGCCGCGCCAAGCCGCTCACGGTCCGGGCCGTCCAGCGCCGCGTCACCAAGGCGGTGTCCCGCGAACACATGCTCGCGCTGTTCCAGGTGCAGGTCGCCAAGGGCGCGCGCGCTCCGACCCTGACCTTCACGGAACCGGAGGAGGCGTGGCACCACCTGCAGGACTACGTGCTCGGGCGCACGCTGCTGGTGACCAATCGGAGCGACTGGGCCCCCGAGCAGATCGTGCATGCCTCCCGGATGCAGAGTCACAACGAGCGCGCGTTCCGCGACCTCAAGGATCCCGGCGGGGCCTCCATGCTCCCCCTGCGCCACCGCAAGGACCGGGCGCTCCGCGCTCACGTGCTCCTGGTGGTGCTCGCTCTCATCCTGGCCAAGGTGCTCCAGCGCCGGCTCAAGCAGGCCGGGACGAAGGCCCCGAGCCTGGCGTCGGTGTTGGGGCCCCTGCAGCAGGTCCAGCGTGCTCGGGTGCAGTTTGCCGACGACGCGCCGCCCGCCCTGCGCGCGCTGGCGGCCGGCGCCTGGGTGCCCTCGCAGCGAACGCCGCGACAGG
>MGBT01000219.1:0-916 GCA_001788395.1 Candidatus Rokubacteria bacterium GWA2_70_23 | reverse complement strand
GCTGCGCCTGAGCGCCAGAGGTCAAGCGCGAATCCGGCGCCAGGCGACCGGCGTCTAAGGAGTGTGGCGTGGACAGGCGATGGGCCCGGGCAGTGACCCGGGAAGGAAGGAGTGGACAATGACACGAGCAGGCACGAGGCTCCTGGACAGCGGCGAGAGGCTGCCCGCGGTGGCGATGGAGACGGTGGCGCACGGGCGCATCACGGTGCCCGACCGGTTCGGCGAGAACTGGGGCGTGCTCTTGCTCTACCGCGCCCACTGGTGACCGTACTGCAAGCAGCAGTTGGCTGCTTTCGAGCGGGCCCAGGCCAAGCTCCTGGAGGCGGGGATCACGGTGGTGGCTGCCTCCACCGACCCTCTGGAGAAGGCCAGGGAGACGGTCGCCGAGCACTCGCTCACGTTCCCCGTCGGCTACGGGCTGTCCGTCCAGGGCACCGCGACCACCCTCGGCGCTTTCTTCGAGGAGCGGCGCGGCATCTTCCAGTCCACCGGCTTCGTCGTGAAGCCGGACAGGACCATCGTCGTGTCGCAATACAGCTCGGGACCGATTGGCCGGCTGGTCTGGCAGGATATCCTGGGGCTCGTGCAATTCTACAAGACGCAGGCAAAGTGAGCTGGCGCTCGAGCGCCCCCCATCTCACGTCCTCACCCTGAACGCCAACCTGCAAGAGCTCGAGAGCGTGACGACCAAGTCGGGGAGCCATGAGGTGGGAGACGTTCTGTTGAGCGCCGCGCGGCCAGAAGCCTGAGATGGCCTCAGCGCGAAGGAGGAAGGCGTTCATGGCAAGACTGCGAGTGAAGGGGATCGCGTTTGACATGTACGGCACGGTGGTCGATGTGGGCAGTGGCCTCACCGGTTTAGACAGAGAAAGGGCTGTCGTTAGATGTTGAACTGCGATGCAGGGTTTTCCACGGC
>MGBT01000218.1:21665-31006 GCA_001788395.1 Candidatus Rokubacteria bacterium GWA2_70_23 | reverse complement strand
GAGGCCTACCGGCGCCAGCAGGCCATCGACCGCGGGGAGATGAAGGTGGTGGGCGTCAACTGTTTCGCCGACGCTCCCGAGGACGACGACGCGGGGCAGCCGCGGATCGAGGCGCTGCGCTACGACCCGGGCTGTCGCGACAAGCAGATCCGCCGACTCCGGGAGGCTCGCGAGCGGCGCGATCCACGGCGGGCCGAGGCCGCCGGACAGCGCCTGGCCGGGGCCTACGGCCAGCGGGAGAACATCATCGTGGCGATGCGCGACGCGGTGAGGGCTTATCTGTCCATCGGCGAGATCTCGCGCATCCGGGAGGAGGCCCTCGGCGAGCCGTTCGTGCCGACCACCTGGAACTTCGGCCGCTAGGAGCCGGTCATGACGAAGTCGATGCGGGTGCTGCTGGTCCAGGACTCGACGGGGCACAGCACGGGGTACCACGTGATCTCGCGGGGGCTCAGGGACGCCGGGATGGAGACGGTGCTGGGCGGCGCCCAGATCCCTCGCGCCATTGCCCGCCTGGCCGTGGACGAGGCGGCCGATGCCATCGGCTACCGCATCATGGACGCCTCGCCGACGATCCTGGTGGAGCGGCTCATGGAGGAGCTCGAGCGGGTGGGACTCCGGGGCATCCCTGTCGTGGTGGGCGGCATCGTCCCCGAGGAAGACCTGCCGCGGCTCACTGCGCTCGGTGTGGCCGGCATCTTCCAGCCTGGCGCCACGCTCGACAGCATCGCCACCTTCTTCCGCGACCTCGCCCAGCGGACGGCGCGTCAGGCCTGACGCGCGCTCACGCGCGCGGAGGGCGCTCCCCGCTCACACCCACAGCACCTTGCGGTCCAGCTGGCGGCCGATGGGGAACGGCGCCGCCTGGCACGCGTGACTGATGCGGGCGCGGTCGAGGGCGTAGGCGCCGTCGGCCACCGCCAGGATGAAGTGGGACAACGCAGGTCGGCTCAGACTGCTGGAAAGAGACGCCCAAACCACCTCACGAACGCGAGAGCCTCGGCGGAGTCGTGACGAAAGAGTTCTGCGCGCAGTGCGGTCCCAAACGATAGACCAGGGGTGTCCTGCCACGCCAGCCAGGTGTGGATAGAGCTCTTCAAGTGGTCGGCAACCCTGCATCCCTGTCCCTGGGCTGCCCGGGTGGCGTCTTGGGCAAGCGACCAGCAGGCGTCCGATGCTGGAATCAATCTCGCCAGGAAGTCCTCAAGGCGGCCTGCCGTCCTGTTGTCTGGCATCAGCCAGATACCGATGCGTGCGTGGGGCCGAGTCCCCGAGATGATTGTGCCGTCGGGGGCAGGCTCGATGGGTACCTCGAGCCCCACGCCGGTGAGACGGTCTCGGACGGCTCTCCACCGGTCGGCAAGGGGAGCATCCGCATCCACCCCGATGCCTAGACGTTCGTAGGAGCCCTTAGCGGCCACTGGGATTGCTTCGAGCAGCTGTGGCAAACCATCCGTAGGGTTAACGAAAGGCCGGAGGGTCGCGGGATCGTCCCAGTTGAAGCCGTGGCGCTTCATAAGGTGGATCATGGAGTGCTTGTCGTCTGATCCCTCCACCAGCAGACGATAGGGGCTTGTTGCTGGCGGAGGCATCAGCGCACTTCAAGATTGTGGCGCGCCGCCGTGAGTATCTCGTCAGGCGTGTAAGCCACAGTATGGTCGACACCCCTTTCGACGCGGTGGAGGGCCACGTCGCTGGCGCCAATTTCGAGCTTCTCGCGGACCCACGCGAGGGCGAGAACGCAGTCTAGGCTATGTGTAGTAGCGAAGATCTGGACATCCAGCCGGGTAGCCGTATCGATGACGAGGCGCCACATGTCGGTCATGACCGAGAAATGCAGGCCGGTGTCGATCTCGTCAACAAAAAGGTAGCCCCCCTGGGCTGGGATCAGGTGGAGAGCGAGAGCCAGAAGACGCTTTAGGCCATCACCGGCGCTGCCGAGCGGAAGGCGTCGGTCGGAGTCAGAGAGCTTTAGGAGTATGTTTCGCGTGTAGCGCCTGTCGTCGCCGAGGAACGCTATGCGTTCGAGTTTCGGCTCGATGAGTTGTAGGGCTTCGACGACGTGTCGCTCTTCGGGCGTTAGGACCACGCGATCCCAAAGGACGCCGAGGCGCGGGGCATCTGATGTCTCGGGACGGAGGAAGTGGACTGGAGGGGCGTTGTCGCTAGCTGAGGGGAGGTAACGACGGCGAACGTCGAGGGGAATGCCTTTGTAGGGTGAGAGTGGGATGAGGGTGGCTGACGAGGAGAGGTGACTGGTAAGACTAATCGCCAGGAAAGGCCCGGGCGGCTCGTCAAGAGGCAAGCGAGCTTGTGGCATGCCCTCTGTTATTCCCGGAGGCGGCTCGACTACGTGACATTCGAGAAAGCGACGTGGCTTAGCTGAGCTGCGGAGAGAGAAAGACGCGCTTGGCTCAAGCTTGTGACCAAAGAAGAGATGCGAAACATCGACTTCACTACGGCCGACCGGACGTTCCTCCTCGTTGCCGGCGAGGACCTCTTCGCCCCGTCGGAGTGGGCTCCGCCACAGACCCCACGGAACCCCCAGCGCTAGAAGTTCTATGGCCTCCAAGATGGAAGTCTTGCCGGCGTTATTGGCACCGACAAAAAGGTTGACTCGGGCCAAGCGATCGACGTGGAGCTTTCGAAACGCGCGAAAGCCGACGATCGTGACGTCAGCAAGCATGTTGGATCCTTCTTGGCGCTCGTTCCAGCGAGGGAACGGCGAGGGTTGAGCCGGTGGGGGCGACAGAGGCGTCATGATCGCTAACGGGAGCAAGCATACCGCACTTCGTGGGCGGGCCGAATGGGTTTCGGCGGCGTGGCGTTCGGCCTCGGTCAGCGCCCGCGCGGGCCGCGGCCGGGGCGCGGGCGTCGGGCGGGGCCGGCGGCGCCGATACACGGTCGCGCGGCTCACCCCGAGCGCCGCACACGCGGCCTGCATGCCCACCGCGGGGGCCAGGTCCGTCACGGCGCTCAGCAGCCGCTCCCGGCGGTGTCGGCCGTCTTCAGGGGATCCCCAAGATCTCGGAGATTTGTTTTTGCACCTCGATAATCGTCTCCGCTTGCTTCAGGCGGCCCTCCAGGCGCGCCTTCTCGCGCTCGAGCTCGGCCACCCGCCGCGCCAGAGGCGAGCCCGGGGTGGCGGGGCGCCCGCGCTTCTTGGGGCGCAAGGCGGCAGCGTCCCCTGCTCCCGCTGCCGCCGCCAGGTCGTCAGGTGGGACGAGTACAGGCCCTCGCGCCGCAGGAGCCCGCCCAGATCGCCCGCGCCCGCGCAGGCGTCGGCCTCGTGCAGGACGCACAGCTTGTACTCGGCAGCAAACCGGCGCCGCGCCGCGCGCTCGGCCACCTCGGGGTCCGGCGGGGGGGGCCATGATGCGCAGGGCGGCCGCGCCGCCGCTCACGTTCGCTGGACTCGGGGCATCAGGCACCTCCGTGCCGGCATGGGCCGGCCGCTGGGGACCAGTCGGCTTCTTCCGGGCTGCCATGGCTGAGACACCTCGCTCCGCCCTCTACAGTAATTCCAGGGGAGGTCCGTGTCTCACTATCGTTGGCACAGAGGGCCCGGCCTTCGCAGGCTCGCCGGAACCGAAGCTCCTGGACCCCACGGCCCTTGTGGTAATGTATCCCGTGATGGGAGCAGGTCAGGTGGCTCCTCAGGAAATTGTCTCCGCTCGAATCGCTCAGGTCCTGTCCGCCTTCCCCCAGGTGGAGGGAGGGTATCTCTTCGGGTCATTTCTTGAGCGGGAGGACTTCAGGGACATCGACGTGGCCCTCCGCTTTTCGGAGGCGGCAGGCTCCCCTGCGGTCCTGCGAAAGCTGGCCTCCAGGATCGGGAGAGAGCTGGAGAAGGCCCTGTCTCCCCGGCGAGAAGTGGATGTGCGGATCCTGAACGCTGCTCCCGTCGCCTTCCAGCACGCGGTGGTGAAGCGAGGGAAATCGGTATTCGTGCGGGACGAAGCGCGTCGAATCCGCTACGAGGCCGCGCTGCTCAGTGCGTACCTTGACTACCAGGAGACGTTAGAGTGGTTTAATCGGCGGTTCCTGGCCGGAATCCCGTGATGGTGGATCGAGAAGGGCTCCTCGAGCACCTCCGGGCCCTGGACGAGGCCCTTCGGGATTGGGAGCGATACCGCGAGAAGGTTTCGCTCCGCGATCTTCGGTCAGACCGGGACGCGCGAAACATGGTGCTCCACGCCATGTTGGTCGCCATCCAGTCGGCCATCGACATTGCCAGTCATCTCATCGCGGAGCACCGCCTGAGGCGGCCCGAAACCTATCGGGAGACCTTCGAGATCTTGGCCGACGCCGAGATCCTTCCACGAGACCTGGGGGAGGAGCTCGCCGATCTGGCGGGATTCAGGAACGTGCTGGTCCACATTTACTGGCGCCTCGATTTGGAGGAAGTCCACCGGACTTTGGTCGAAGATTTGAAATCACTCCAGGCGCTCAGGGCGCTGATGCGAAGGCTCCTGGAAGGTTGCTCGTAATCCGCGAAGGCGCCCGTCAGCAGGGGAGGCTCTCGTGGCCCATCAGCTCGCGGGCGACGATCACCTTCATGACCTCGGCGGTGCCATCGCCGATCTCGAGCCCGGCCGAGGGGGGGCGGGGCCACGTCCCCGTTGACAACTCTCCCCGGGGTCGGGCAGAGTCTACGCACCTGTCGCGACTCCCTACGGCTGGAGGTGCACGTATGGCGGGACCGTTCGTCTTCCGGAGAGCCCTGGTCGCCTTCGTTGTGGTCGCCCTCGTCACCGCCGCATCCGCCCTTGCCGCCGAGACCCCCCGCAAGGGCGGCATCCTGCGCATCGGCAACCTGGGCGAGCCGCCCGCCCTCGATCCCCACTGGACCACCGCCAGCATCACCGAGACCTTGACCAACCACATCTACGAAGGGCTCTACAGCCTGGACCGCGAGAAGAAGCCAATCCCGATGCTCGCGGAAGGGCACACGGTGAGCCGGGACGGCCTGACCTACACCTTCAAGCTGCGCCAGGGGATCACGTTCCACAACGGCAAGGAGATGACCTCCGAGGACGTGGTGGCCTCGCTCTCCCGATGGGGCAAGCAGTCCATCTACGGCAAGGCCCTCTTCGCCCAGGTGGCCGACTTCAAGGCGGTGGACAAGTACACCGTCGAGATGAAGCTCAAGGAGAAGTCCGCCATCGTCCTCGTCTCGCTGGCCGTCCCGAACAACTTCGGCGCCATCTACCCCAAGGAGATCGCCGAGAAGTTCCCGCCCCAGGTCAAGGTCACCGAGTACATCGGCACCGGGCCCTACAAGCTCGCCGAGTGGAAGCCCGACCAGTACATCCGCATGGTGCGCTTCGCCGAGTACAAGTCGCGGAACGAGAAGCCGAACGGCTACGGCGGCGGCAAGACCGCGTACGTGGACGAGATCCGCTGGGTGCCGGTGCCGGAAGTGGCGACGCGCGTGGCCCAGGTGGAGACGGGCGAGCTCGACTTTGCCGACGATCTGAACCTCGACGCCTTCGACCGCCTCAAGCGGAACCCCGCCGTCCGCCCGATCGTCTCCAAGCCGTACTACTGGCTCGTCGCCGTCTTCAACAAGAAGGAAGGCCTGATGACGAACCAGAAGCTCCGCCAGGCCTGGCAGGCGGCGCTCGACATCGAGCCGATCATGAAGAATGTTGCGGGCGGCAAGACGGAGTTCTACCGGATGGACAGTAGCCTCGCCCCCGTCGAGATCACCACCTGGCACACCAAGATCCAGGGGCTCCCGTGGAACGAGCGGAACACGGAGAAGGCGAAGAGGCTCCTGCAGGAGGCCGGCTACAAGAAGGAGCCAGTCCGCTTCCTCGCGACGCAGGAGTACAAGTGGATGTACGACTTCGCGCTGCTCACCAAGCAGCAGCTCGAGGACGTGGGCTTCAACATCGACCTGCAGGTGGTGGACTGGGCCACCCTGGTGAAGCGGCGGAACAACCCGAAGGAGTACGACGCCTTCACCACGGGCATGGGCGCGTTCTACGACCCCACCCACCACATCTATCTCACCGCGAGCTGGCCCGGGTGGACGACGGACGAGGACATCGCCCGGGTCCAGGCCGAGCTCGCCCGGGAGACCGACCACAAGAAGCGTGTTGCGCTGTGGGAGAAGCAGACCAGGCAGTTCTACGAGAAGGTCCCGGTGATCCGGTACGGGGACCTCTTCGGCCTGCGCGCGGCGCGGCACACCGTGAAGGACTTCGACGAGGGCAACGAGCGGATCCGCTTCTTCAACGTCTGGCTCGAGAAGTAGCCCCCTGAGCCGGCGGGGCCGCCCGGCACGGCGGCCCCGCCTCCTGGCCCGTGGCTCCCTACCTCCTCCGCCGCGTCCTCGCCGTCATCCCCGTGATGGCGGTGGTCGTCACCATCGTCTTCCTCCTCATCCACCTGATCCCCGGGGACCCGGTCAGCGTCATGCTGGGCCCCGACGCCACCCCCGCCCAGATCCAGGGGACGCGGCAGGCGCTGGGCCTGGACCGGCCGCTCTACGAGCAGCTCCTGGCCTTCTATGCGCGCGTGCTCCGTGGCGACCTCGGGCACTCGTATTTCCTCGACCGGCCGGTGACGCGGGCCCTCGCCGAGCGCGCGGAGCCCACGATCGTGCTCATGCTCTCCGCCCTGCTCGTCGCGGTCGTCATCGGCGTCCCATCGGGGATCGTGGCGGCCGCCCACCGAGGGTCCCCGTGGGACCGCGGCCTCATGCTCGTCTCGCTGCTGGGCGTCTGCGTCCCGGGCTTCTGGCTGAGCCTCAACTTCATCTACTTCTTTGCGGTCCGCCTCCGCTGGCTCCCCGCCGCGGGCTACGCCTCCGTCCTCACGGACCCGGTGGGCGCCCTCACGTACATGGTGCTGCCTGCCGTGTCGCTCGGCTTCAACCAGTCGGCGCTGATCGCCCGCATCAGCCGCTCCTGCATGCTCGAGGTCCTCCAGCAGGATTACATCCGCACCGCGAGGGCCAAGGGCCTCTCCCCTCGGGTGGTGACCTACGTGCACGGTTTCCGCAACGCGCTCGTGCCCGTGGTCGCGGTGATCGGCATCACGACCGCGATCCTCATCGGCGGGGCCGTCGTGACGGAGATCGTCTTCAACATCCCGGGGCTGGGCCGGCTCATCATCTCGGCGATCCTGCGCCGCGACTACCCCGTGGTGCAGGGCGTGGTGCTGGTGACGGCGGCGGCGTACGTGTTCATCAACCTCGTCGTGGACGTGCTCTACGCGTTCATCGACCCCCGGATCCGCTATGACTGAGGCCGCCCGGCCCACGTGGCTCCGCCGTCTGGCCCGGAACCCGAGCGTGATCGTGGGCGCCGCGGTCCTGCTCGTCTTCGTGCTCGCGGCCTTCCTGGCCGACGCGGTCTCCACGCACAACCCGACCCGGCTCGTGCCGGGGAACCGGCTCACGCCGCCGAGCGCGCAGAACTACCTCGGCACCGACGAGTTCGGCCGGGACGTCTACAGCCTCGTCATCCACGGCAGCCGCGTCTCCCTGCTCGTCGGCGTCACGACGATGCTGCTCACGTCGCTCGGCGGTGTCGCCGTCGGGCTGGTCGCCGGCTACAACCGGCGGCTCGACACCATCGTCATGCGGCTGATGGATGGGCTCATGGCCTTTCCCGCCATCCTTCTCGCGATCGCGCTCATGGCGGCGCGCGGCCCCGGGGTGTGGAACGTGATCATGGCGCTGTCCATCGTCTACATGCCGCGCACGGCGATCCTGATCCGCAGCACCGTGCTCAGCATCCGGGAGCTCGACTACATCCAGGCGGCGCGCGCGCTCGGGCGGCGGGACCTCGCCATCGCCGTCCGGCACATCCTGCCGAACTGCGTGGGCCCCTTGCTTGTGCAGGGGAGCTTCATCTTCGCCTACGCCATCCTGGCCGAGGCCATCCTGGGCTTCCTCGGCGTGGGCGTGCCGCCCTACGTGCCGTCCTGGGGCAACGTCATCGCCAGCGGGAAGAACGTGATCCGCGAGGCGTTCTGGGTGAGCCTCTTCCCCGGTGCCGCGCTGACGCTGGCCGGGCTCAGCCTCAATCTTCTCGGCGACGGCCTCCGCGACGTCCTCGACCCGCGGCTCCGCGTCCAGTAGGGCTCGGCGGTCGCGCATGCGAGGTCGCCGCGCCGTGTATCCTGGCCACGCCTCCGGTCCTCGCTCCACGCCCTCGCGGCGGCGCTGCGTTGCGCGCAGTCCATGTCGGTGAACTCCTTCGACGAGGTCCTGGCGACGCCGCCGGTGGTGGCGGCTACGCTGTCCTTGCGGACGCAGCAGATCATCGCCTACGAGAGCGGCATCGTCCCCGACGAGGATCTGCCGCGGCTTACTGCGCTCGGTGTGGCCGGCATCTTCCAGCCCGGCGCCACGCTCGAGAGCATCGCCCCCTTCTTCCGCGACCTCGCCCAGCGGACGGCGCGCCGGGCCTGACCGCTCACGCGGGCGGGGTGCGCTCCTCGCTCACACCCACAGCACCTGCCGGCGCAGCTCGCGGTCGGTGCGGAGCGGCGCCGCCGGGCCCTCGTGACTGATGCGGCCGCGGTCCAGGACGTAGACGCGGTCGGCCAGGGCCAGGACGAGGTCGAGGTCGTGCTCGACGATCAGGATCGGCACTTCCCGGCGGAGCCGGTCGAGCGAGAGGAAGACCTCTTCGCTCACGGCCGGGGCGAGCCCCTCGAACGGCTCATCCATCAGCAGGACCTTGACGTGCCCCGACAGCGCGCGGGCGATGGCGACCATCTGCTGCTCGCCGCCGGAGAGGGTCTCGGCCTTGCTCCCGAGCCGCTCGCGGATGCGCGGGAAGAACTCGAAGATGCGCTCCTGGTCCCAGCGGATGCCGTCGCCCTCGCGGCGGCGGAGCCGGCCGAGGGCCAGGTTCTCGGCGACGGTGAGGGTCGGGAAGAGCCGGCGCCCCTGAGGCACGAAGCCCATGCCGAGGCGGGCGATGTCCTCCGGGGAACGGCCGGTGACGTCCCGGCCGGCGAACTCGATGCGGCCGCGGGCGGGAGGGACCAGTCCCATGGCGCTCTTCAGCGTGGAGGATTTGCCCGCGCCGTTGCGCCCGAGGAGGGCCACCACCTCGCCCACCCTGAGCTCGAGCGAGACGTCGTGCAGGATATGGCTCTTGCCGTAGAAGGTGTCGATCCCCGCGATACGCAGGATCGATTCGGTGGCATCCGCGCCCTGCTCGTGGACCGCGCGCGCGAACAGCACGTCGCGGCCGTGGCCGAGGTAGACCTCCTGCACCTTGGGATGCTCGCGCACGGCCTCCACCGGGCCGTCCACCACCACGCGACCCTCGTTCATCACGGTGATCCCGTCGGCGAAGGCGAAGACGCGGTCG
>MGBT01000218.1:4061-21643 GCA_001788395.1 Candidatus Rokubacteria bacterium GWA2_70_23 | reverse complement strand
GCCCATCTCGACGAGCCGCTGGCCGCCGTAGGACAGGCTCGTCACCGGCACGTCCTCCAACCCGGTGAGCCCGAGGAACCTCACCAGGGCCCGAGTCTCCTCGTTGACCCTGGCCAGCGCGGCGGAGGGGCGCCAGGCATTGAACCGCCGCGGGTCGCGGGCCTGAGCGCCCAGGCGCAGGTTCTCGAGGACGGTGAGGGCGGGGAAGAGGTTGGTGATCTGGAAGGAGCGGGCGAGGCCGTGGGCGGCGACGCGCTCGGGTGGCAGCCCCTCGAGATGCTTCCCCTCGAAGAGAAGCTGGCCCCCGTCGGGAGGATACATCCCGGACACCACGTTGAACAGCGTGGTCTTCCCCGCGCCGTTGGGTCCGATCAGGGCGTGGAGCCGCCGGTCCAGGAGCGTGAGGTCCACGCCGTCCACCGCCGTGAACTCCCCGAAGCGCTTGCTCACGCCTCGGCATTCCAGGAGCGCGCCTCTCCCGGCGTCGGGGCGGCGAAGGAAGGCCGGCACCTCCTGACCAGGCTCCGGGGTCACCCGCGCTGCCATCGCCGCCGCCGTCTCCCGCCCGCGGCGGAGCGGGGCCAGCAGCCGGCCGCCGAGGCCGATCAGCCCCATGGGCGAGAAGAGGATGAACCCCATGAACAGGAGGCCGAACCAGAACTGCCAGGCGCCCGTGAGCTCGGACAGGATCTCGCGGAAGAGGAGGAAGAAGGCGCCGCCCAGGGGCGGGCCCAGGAAGTGCCCCATCCCTCCGATGATCGACATGGCGAGGACCTCGCCGGAGAAGGCGACGTGGACGAGATCGGCGGAGACGAAGAGCTTGAGCAAGGCGAAGAGGCTGCCGCCGAGGCCCGTCACGGTGGCGGAGATGACGAAGGCGACCAGCCTGTAGCGCTGCACCGGGTAGCCGAGGAAGCGCGTGCGCGCCTCGTTCTCGCGGATCGCCACGAGCACGCGCCCGAAGGGCGAGTGCACGACCCGCCACACCGCGCAGGCCACCGCCAGCACCACGCCGGCGGTGAGGTAGTAGAAGCGGAGCTGGTCCTCGATGCCGACGCCGAGCACGGCGAGGCGGGTGACCCCGCGCAGCCCGTTCTCGCCGCCGGTCACCGCGGTCCAGCGGTAGACGATGGAGAAGATCATCGCGGTGAAGGCCAGCGTGAGGAGCGAGAAGTAGACGCCGCGCCGCCTGAGGGCCAGGAAGCCGATCACGAGGCCGAGGGCGGCGGCGAACAGCGTGGCCAGGACCACCGGCAGCAGGACGTGGCCGCGCAGCCAGTGGATCTGCGAGAGCGCGGTGGCGTAGGCGGCGAGCCCGAAGAAGGCGCCGTGGCCGAAGGACACCAGCCCCGTGTAGCCGAGCAGCAGGTTGTAGCCCAGCCCGACCAGGGCGAAGATCGCGATCTCGGTGGCGAGGCCGTACGTCGCCCCGATGGCCCGCATCGCGAGGGGCAGCACCAGGAGCGCCGCCCCCAGCACCGTGAGCGGGTGGCGCAGGAGCGCCGCGGGGCTCATTCGAACCGCTCGAACTTCTCGCCCATCAGGCCGCGCGGCCGCACCAGCAGGACAAGCACCATCAGGGCGTACATCGAGGCCTCCGCCGCCGGCGGGTAGAACAGCACGGTGAGGCCGCGTACCACCCCGACCAGCAGGCCGGCGTAGACGACGCCCCAGAAGCTCCCCAGCCCGCCGATCACCACGATGACGAAGGCCGCGGTGATGATCTCGGTGCCCATCGCCGGCTGCACCCCGGCGAGCGGGGCCGACAGCACGCCTGCCAGGCCGGCCAGCCCGACGCCGAGGGCGAAGATCGCCGTCAGGACCGGCCGGAGCGCGATCCCGAGGGCGCGCACCATCTCCGGGTCGCGGGTGCCGGCGCGCACGATGAGGCCGAAGGAGGTCTTGTTCAGGAGGAGCCAGGAGCCGATCACCGCCGCCGCCGAGATGCCGAGGACGGCCAGCCGGTAGCGCGAGTAGATGAAGTCGCCGAGGAAAACCTGGCCGCGCAGGGAATCGGGGATGGCGAAGGGCAGCCCGGTGGCGCCCCAGACCAGCCGGAGGCTCTGCTCGGCCACCATGGCGAGCCCGAAGGTGAAGAGCAGGCCGAGGATGGGATCCTCGCGGTAGAGCCGGCGCAGGAAGAGCGTCTCGATGACGACGCCGATCAGGGCCACGCCCGCCGGCGCCAGGATCACCGCGCCCGCGAATCCGAGCCTTCGCTGGACCTCGTAGGCGAGGTAGGCGCCCACCGCGTAGAAGGCGCCGTGGGCGAGGTTGACGACGCCGCCAAGGCTGAAGATGAGCGACAGCCCCAGGGCGAGGACAATGTAGTACGCGCCCACGAGCAGCCCGTTGGCCATGTGCTCGAGGATGATGAAGAGGGGCATGGGATCAGGGAGCGGACGGCGTCGGGGCGGCGGGCGCGCTCGCGGGGGGCCTCCCCGCCGCAGCCTGCTCCCCCGGGGAGAGCGGGCGCGGCGGGAAGGCCGCGCCGCCCGCGCTCACGCCATCGTGCAGGCGTTTTCCTGCTTGGTGGGCTGGATGACCTCCAGCGACTCGCTCGGTCCCGGGACCGGCTCGACCATGTCGAAGATGTCCCACTTGTCCTTCGCGTCCTTCTTGTCCTTCACCTTGACCACGTACATCTCCTGCAGGAGCTGGTGGTCCCAGTCCCGGAACATGCCCTTGCGGGCCTTGAGGATGTCGAAGGTCGCCCCCTTCTCGAAGTACTGGACCCACTTGATGCCCTCGGTGCTCTTGGTCTCGGCGAGCGCCTGGAGCAGGATCTTCACTCCCACGTAGTCGCCCCAGGCCTGGTTGTCGGGCGGCATTCCGTGCTTGCCGAGGAATCGCTTGGTGAAGGCCTGCGCTGCCGGCACCGCGAGGCCGTGGTACCAGAGGCTCTGCCAGTGGCCCGACAGCGCGTCGATGCCGGCCACCCAGAACGGGATCGTGTCCATGACGCCGCCCGCCAGGGGGAAGCTGAGCCCGTACTCCCGGTACTGCTTGAGGAAGGTCGTCTGGTCGGTGCCGGCCAGGTTGATGTAAACGAAGTCGGGTCTGGCCTGGCGGATCTTCAGGATGTACGCGCTGTAGTCCGGCGTGTTGGTGGGGACCATGTCGTTGGCGATCACGGTGCCGCCGTGCTCGCTGAGGAAGCGCGAGGACACCCGGTAGAGGTCGTGGCCGAAGGCGTAGTCCGCCGTCAGCATGTACCACTTGGCGCCCTTGATCAGGTTCTTGCTGAGCTGCCAGCGGCCGATGGTCTTGGTGTACATGGTGTTGGAGCCCTCGACGTGGAACATGTACCGGTTGCAGTTCTTGCCGCGGAGCTCGTCGGAGTTGGCGCCGGTGTTGATGTAGGGGACCTTGTACCGGTTGGCCTGCTCGGCGATGGCCAGCGCCGAGGCCAAGCTGATCTCGCCCAGCAGGCACAGCACCTTGTCGCGCTCCACCAGCTTCTGCGCCTTGGTGACGGCCACGCCGGGGTTCACGCTGTCCTCGGCGATCAGCTCGAGCTTGCGCCCCAGCGCCCCACCCGCGGCATTGGCCTCCTCGACGGCCATGCTGGCCGCCTTGAAGCCGTAATCGCCGAGCTGGCCCAGGAAGCCGGTGCGCGGGGTCAGGTGGCCGATCCGCAGGGTCTCGGCCTGCCCCTTGACGATCGCGGGGAACGCGAGCGCCCCGGTGGCGGCGGCGGCACCGGCGCCCGCCGCGCTCTTCAGCAGCGTCCTTCGGGTCAGGCGGGTTCGGTCGTCACGCGTGGAAGTCATGGCTCTCCTCCCTCTCTGGGCTCGGTTCAACGCGGGGAGGAGCGATCGCCACTCCTCCTCCAGGCCCCCGACGGGGCACGGCTGCGACGATGTTTTCACGCGGGCGCCGGGGCGCTCCGTCGCCTCGGCGCCCCGCTGTCCGGCGGCCGCGCCCGCTCCCGTGGGCGGGGCTGCGGCGCCAGGAGCGCCCGTCCGTCTCAGGCAGCGATACAACGCGCATGAAGCAGGAGTCAAGCGCGAAGTCGTCAGCGCGCCGCCACCTCGCCCGGTGGACCACCCGCCAGGCCTGATCCTGCTCGGGCGGGGGAGCTACGCGATGTCCAGGAGGCGAAGGCTGGACCAGGGCGTCATCCGGGCGAAGTCCTGGTCAGCGGTGAACAGCTGCGCGTCGTGCGCCACGGCGAGAGCCGCGATCAAGCAATCGATCGTCGCCACCACGACGCCATGGCGTCGGCATGCGTTGGCGATCCTGGCCGCCGCGACATGATCTGCCCGCTCGGCGAGCAGGACGGGGAAGCCCTCCAGCGCCGTCGCCAGCCTGGCGAACTGCCCTTCTCCGCGGACGCCCGACAGGAGTTCCTGGACCACGATGCCGGGTACGGCCAGGGGGGCATCCTCGGTGATCAGCCGTTCGAGAGCTCGCGCCGCCGGCGAGCCTGTCCCGGGCCCCGGCGCGCGGCGAAAGGCGAGGGAGAGAACCGATGTGTCGAGCAGGATCACCGGTTCTTGCGGGCCTGCTTGTAGTCATACCGCGGATCGAACTCCACGGTGCCGAACGCCTTGATCGCCGCCAGGCGCTGTCGGCGCTTGATGTACTCCTCGAGGGCCTCGTTGACGGTGGCCCGCTTGGTGCGGTGGCCGCCGAGGCGGACAGCTCGGGTGAGCAAACGGTCGTCGATGGCGAGATTGGTCGGCACTGGCCCCTCCTCTGGCTAGGGTTACACACAGGCTTACACAGGAGCCCGAGGCCGTCAAGGTTCGCGGCCGGCGGGCCAGGTGTGGACCGGCTCAGGCAGCGAGGGCGGACCCCGGCTCGCGCCCCCGCGCCGGGCGCCTCCGGCCCCGTCGCGGGCCCCTCGCGGCGGCCCCCGCCCATCCGCCGGGCTCCCTCTCGTGACCTTCACGGCGCCGCTGGCGGCTCCTGTCCGCCCTTCATCGCCCGGTGCTCCTCTTCACGGCCCTGTAGCTCGCGAGATGCGCCCGGTCGGCACTTGCCCACGCGCCGCCCGCCGGCTATAGTTGATTGGCCCAGCACGAGAGGAGGACCGCTCGCATGACCCCTTCGGGCTCGCTCGGACCAGCCGCGTCCACGCTCCGGGGCAGGCGCGCGTGTGCGCTCATGGTTCCCGAGGCCTCGACTCCCGAGGCCCCCGGGCCGCGCCTGCTCGGCCGCGTCCACGAGGCCCCCCCGGCGCAGCATGACGCCGGCCCGACCGTCGACAGCCCCCCGATCATCTCCACCCCCAATTGCGAATCGCGGACCCGCTGCCGCGCGCAGCCCGGCCGACCGGATATCTGCGTCATGATGCTCCTCGCAGCGTTCCCCGGCGGGTACGCCAGGATACGCTGCGAGATCTCGCAGCCTATCTAGCCGCGACCTCGTCCGCCCGATCGACCGCAAGGTGGCGAAGAGACGGGGCCGCATGGGCACCAGATGCCTTGCTGGGCCGTCGGAATGGGCCGACCGGCCTCGCAGCATCTGCCGGAATACGCAGACCGGCCCATCCCGAGCCCGACTTGTAGTTAGGCTCCTGAGCGGATCGTGATGACGGAATCAAACGCCCCGTCCCCAGAAGAGTCGGAGCTGCTGCACCAGGCCATCGAGACGTTTCGCGTCTATTCTGGTGTCGTACTCCTATCCTTTGCCAAGCACGGCCAAGGGCTGCGCGATACGGTCGCTCGGAACTTCATTGCGCGGGGCATGAGCTGCACGCAGAGCATCTACGCGGTCTGGAAGGCCGGAAGCGAGCAGGATGCTTGGATCCTGCATCGCTCATTGCTGGATCGCCTTCTTCATCTTCATCACCTTGGCGAGACGGACGGGTTCTCAGACTTCGAGGAGCACTCTTTTCTGTCGATGTACGAAGCCAGGCATCAGCTCCTCTCCGATCCAGACATGAGGGGGAAGGCGCCTCCAGGCTTGAAGGAGCTGCAAAAGAAGGATCGTCCGAGATATGAGTCGATTTCTCAGAAGCAATCGCGATGGCGCCGACCAAAGGCGGACGAGGTGGCGAAGAGGATGAACCTCGGTTTTCTGTACCGATATGGCTACGACTACGCCTCGACGCACGTCCATCCCATGGCCGGTGACGGCGAGGCTGACTTCACGGCCCTCATTTCCCCGCCGGGCGCCGTAGAGCTCCCAGACGCGACCGTCGTAAGAAACTCGATCCTTCTGCAGAGCATGCTCGTCCAAGAAGCGTTGAACGTGAGCAGGATGCGTTGGCGCGCGATCGCGTACGACTTCCTTGATCAGGTTCGTGTCTTTCTCGGAACGGGCGACCCGCAGTTCCATGTGACGTTCTACAAGATTGGCCGGGCGTGGCCAGAGTTTGAGCTTTGCGAGCCATTGGCATCGAGCGGCGGACCCTAACTTCACGCTCCAGTGGACCGAGCGCTCGCGATGCTCGCGCCTCGGCCACTGAGCGTGAGCGTTGGGCGGGCGGAGTTTGCCCGAGGGTTCGAGTCAACGGCGGTGTGGCGGCCGGTGAGTGATCGGGCACCATCGCCGATACCACCGAGTGCGCCGGTTCGATGAACGAGTTTCTGCGCGAAATCGGCGTCCGGTATCCTAGCGCCCGCGATAGCGCGGACTCGATCCTTCGCCTCGATACGGAGGTCGAGCGGCTGCCGGCTGTTCCGTTCTTCGAGCCAATGTCCTTGGTCGAAGTCGTCGACGGCAAGCGGCGGCTGCTTACACTCTCCTCAGACCTCCTGAATGCATGGTCCCAGCATGCTGCATACGGCGCCAGGATACGGATGCGCTCGACGGAACGAGCCATCTTCAGTGAACTCAAGGTGCACCGGCTTCTCCCTGCCATGACTCTCGCGCGAGCCCACATGGAGGCCGCGGCCCAGGCGGCCTACTGCGAGCAACTTCTCGTAGACACGGCAAAGACCGGAGCGTGGGATGACATCGGCGAGGCTGTGCTGCGAACGATGCTCGGAACGAGCCTCCGAATTGCCGCCAAGCGGGAGCCTCGGGTCGATGAGTTCATCAACCCAACTGAGCACTTTCCGTTGGAGATCGGAGAGACGATTAAGGCGCTCGATCGTTTCGCCGCGGCCGGCGAAGCCCCCGGCCGCCACAGCCAAGTGATGTATTCGTTCCTCTGCGAATTCGCGCATCCGGCACTGAGAGGCGTCAAGACGTTCTTTGAGAGCACGGACTCAGACCTCGGAGGCTGGACTATTCGCTATCGAACAGACGGTTCCGAGACAGTCTCGGAGGCCGAGTTCCGAATGGCCCTGGAGATCGTCCTCGAGAACATGCGATACGGCTACGCGTGCTCTGAGCTCCTCCGGCGGAGCCGAGTTGGTGGCGTATACCCGTACCTCGAGCTCACGCCTCCATCTCGGACCGACCTGCGCTATGTGTGGCTACAACTTCTTCAGCGCCCAGGATAAGATGACAAGAGCTATCAGGGCCGCCCAACTGTGCCGTCGAGCGGACCGCTGGCCCGCGGCGCTCGCCGCGGCCGCTCACGGCGCCGTTCGCTGGATCCTGGCGAAGTCCGCTGGTCGGAGCCGTGGGCGTATGATGCTGATCCGGGGGGTGTGAGGCGTTGATCACGTTCAAGGTCGAGATCGAGCGAGAGGACGACGGCCGGTGGCTGGCAGAAGCGGTCGAGCTGCCTGGCGTCCTCGCGTACGGCGATACCCAGGAAGGCGCCGTCGCAAAGGTTCAGGCTCTGGCCCTCAGGGTTATCGCTGAGCGCCTGGAACACGGCGAAGCCGGCCCCGACCTGGTGAGCATCTCCTTCAACGCAGCCTGAGCGCTTGGCCGAGTAGCCGCGCTCGGCGGGTACTGGCGGCCCGCTTGAGGATTGGGTGGGTCGTCAAGCGTCAGTCGGGCTCTCACCTCTGAAGCACCATCCGGAGTGTCTGCGGCGCGTGGCGAAAGCGCGAAACGCCCTGAAGGATGGCCGCGGTGTTCGACTGGAGGACCTGCCCTCATGATGGCCCGGCGGTCTATCTGGTCCCCTATGTCGAGGAGCTCGACGGGTACTTCCTGAAGACGGTGATCCCCAGCCGGAAGGCCACGCGTGAGTATCTGGGCCAGGGGGAGACAGATGAAGAAGATTGACGCGTTCGAGCGGGGCATCATCGAGGCCTACGAGAGTGGCGTCCTGCGGTCGAGGATGCCGTCGAAATCTGAACTGAGAGCGCTTCGCGAGGCGGCGCGGGCCACCTCGATCAAGGACCGGCGCGTCAATATCAGGCTCTCGTCGCCCGATCTGCGAGATCTCCGAACCCGTGCTCTCGAGGAAGGCGTGCCATATCAGACCTTGATCGCGAGCGTGCTGCACAGGTTCGTTGCTGGCCGCCTCGTCGACAGACCGGCGCGTCCAGTTCTTCGCTCGACCCGGCCGGCCCGCAAGCGGGTCGCCGGTTAGCGCAGCGGTCGCCCCCGGGCGCTGCCAGGGCTTGATGTGCTCCTCGAGGGTGTCGTTGACGATGGCTCGCTTGGTGCGCTGCCCGCCGAGCCGGACAGCCGTGACAAGCAGGCGATCGTGGATGGTGACCTTGGTCGGCACCGGCCCCTCCTGCTGCGCGTCTTGCGGGGCGCTAGTCGGCGCGGTGCAGGTCGGCGGTTACCGGCAGCTCGAAGAGGTCGGTCCGGAGGAGGCGGGTGGAGAAGAAGAGCACCTCGAGGCTTTCCACGTCGCCGGTCTCGGGGTTGAGGCGCGCGATGACGTCGTCGCCCAGCTCCTCGGTCTCCTGCTCGGGATAGGGGGGGCGACTCGTGATGATGTGGAGGATGTCCGCCTCGCGGTCGTATTGAAAGGCTAGCTTCGCTGCCATTCGATCTCCCCCCCGGCGAGCCCACGGGCCGTGTAGGCGGTGACAACCCAGTGCCGTGCCGATGGGCCCCCTTCGGTCATGACGACCACGACCACATGCCGACCTTGCCGGACGCCAGTGTACCACCGGGAGAACAGGCGGGCGTTGGCTGCGCGGACGCTCCGGCGGACGGTATCGGGATTGGCAAAGACCTCCGCCAGCTTGTCGCGATGAGCCGGCAAGAGGTCGGGGTGCCGCTCCTGGATGTGACGTTCTCGCTCTTCGGTCAGCTCCACCTCGCCCTGGAGCCACGGGCACGGGAAGCGGCGGGTCACAGCGCCGAACCGGCTGGCAGTGATGCCGCCGGGGCCGCGGGCGTGAGCCGGCTCATCCGGCGAGGGCGGGCCTTGCCTCGCGCCAGGGGCGGGCGGCCTCGATCTGCGCCGCGAGGCGGAAGAGCGTCGCCTCGCGACCGTAGGCGGCCACGAGCTGGACGGCCACCGGCAGGCCGCCGGCCCGCCCCAGCGGCAGCACCAGCGCCGGCTGGCCGGTGAGGTTGAAGCAGACGGTGAAGGGCGAGAAGGCAAAGACGCGCCGCCAGTACTCCTCCACGTCCTCCATCATCATGTCGAGCCAGCCCAGCCGCGGCGGCAGTGTGGCGAGCCCCGGGGTGAGCAGGACGTCGTGGCGCACGTGGAAGGCGGCCATCTGGCGGCCGAGGCGGTGGGCGGCCTGGGTGGCGCGCACGTAGTCGGCGGCGCCGATCAGCTTTCCCATCTCCCCCGTGGCCCAGGTCACGCGCTCCACCTCGTCCTGGCGCGGGGAGCGGCCGGCCGTGGGGTGGCTCGCGAGATTGACCACCGTGTTGGCCGCCGCCAGGGTGAGGAAGGTCGGGACCACCGCGGGGCCGTCGATGTCGGGATCGGTCTCCTCCACCTGATGGCCGAGCCCGGCGCAGAGGTCGGCCGTCTCGCGGAGCACCCGGAGGCAGGCGGCCTCCACGGGTGCGCCGTTGGGGGCGGCCGCGGTCCAGGCGATGCGGAGCCGGCCGGGATCGGCGCCGACCTCCTCGAGGAAGGGGCGCGCTGGCGGCGGGGCCGCGTAGGGATCGCCCGCACCGGGGCCCGCGGTGGCGTCCAGGAGCGCCGCGCTGTCGCGAACGCTGAGCGTGACGGCGTGCTCCGCCGAGCAGCCGCCGAGCCCCTCGCCCGCATACGGCGCGAAGGTGTTCCGCGCGCGCGTGGGCTTGAGCCCCACGAGGCCGCAGCAGGCCGCGGGTGCGCGGATCGAGCCGAAGCCGTCGGTGGCATGGGCCATGGGGAGCATACGCGCGCCGACGGCCGCCGCGGCGCCGCCGCTGGAGCCGCCGGAGATGCGCGCGAGGTCCCAGGGGTTGCGCGTGGGCCCGTGCAGTTGTGGCTCGCAGGTGAGGGAGAGCCCCAGCTCGCAGGTGTTGGTGCGGCCGAAGATGACGAGCCCGGCCTGCTTGAGCCGGCGCACGTGCTCGCTGTCGGCCGCCGGCGGGGGCGCATCGGCGAAGAACCTCGAGCCGCGCGTCATCGGGACGCCGGCCAGCGAGGCCGTGAGGTCCTTGAGGAGATAGGGCACGCCGCGGAGCGGGCCGTCAGGCAGCCCCGCGGCGATGGCCTGGCGGGCGTGGTCGTAGAGGCGCAACACCACCGCGTTGACCTGCCCGTTGCGTGCCTCCACCCGCTCGATGGCCGCCTCGAGCAGCGCCGCCGGCGTGACCTTGCCCTGGCGGACGAGCGCCGCCAGCCCCAGCGCGTCGTATCGCTCGTAGTCGGCGAAGACGCCCATCAGTAGGGGAGGCTCTCGCGGCCCATCAGCTCGCGGGCGACGATCACCTTCATCACCTCGGCCGTGCCGTCGCCGATCTCGAGCCCGATCACATCGCGCATGCGCTGCTCGAAGGGCAGCTCGTCGGTGTAGCCGTAATGGCCGTGCAGCAGCAGGCACTGGTGGATGGTCTCCACGGAGAGCCGGGGCGCCCACCACTTCACCATGGCGGACTCCTTCGTGTACGGCAGCTTCCGATCGGCGAGCCAGAGCCCCCGATAGCAGAGCAGCCGAGCGGCGTCGATGTGGGTCGCAGCCTCCGCGATGGGGAAGGACACGCCCTCGAAGGTCGCCAGCCGCTTGCCGAAGGCCTTCCGCTCCTTCACGTAGGCCATGGTCTCCTCGAGCGATACCTGGGCGGCGCCGAGGCAGCCCAGCGCGATGAGCACCCGGTTGTAGTCGAAGCCCTGCATGACCTGGTAGAAGCCCGTGCCCTCCTTGCCGAGGCGGTGGGAGGCCGGAATGCGCACGTGGTCGAAGGCCAGCACGGCGCGCACGGCGGCGTGGGAGCCCATGTCGCGGAGCGGGCTGCGGGAGACGCCCGGCAGGTCCAGCGGGACCACGAACGCGGTGACGCCGCGCGCCTTGGCACCGGGGTCGGTCTTGGCGAAGACGATGGCGGCCTGGGCGACCATGCCGAGGGTGATGCCGGACTTCTCCCCCGTGATGACGTAGTCACCCCCGTCCTTGTCAGCGCGGCAGACGAGGTTGGCCGCGTCGGAGCCGACCTCCGGCTCGGTGAGCGCCAGCGCGATGATCGCCTCGCCGCGAGCGGCGGGCGGGATCCACCGCGTCTTCATCTCCTCGGTGCCGTTGTGCCCGATGATCTCCTCGGCCAGCCAGTTGAGCTGCAGCGGGTAGCCGCAGGAGAAGTCGCCGCGGCAGATCTCCTCGATGACGATCCCCGCGGTGAGGAGGTCGGCCTCCTGCCCCCCATAGGCGGCGGGCGCGCGCAGCCCCAGCAGCCCCATCTCCCCCATGCGGCGCCAGACGTCCCACGGCACCTCGCTGGTCTTGTCCCAGCCGGCGGAGCGCGGCGCGAGCTCCTTTCGGGCGAAGGCGCGGAGGGTGCGGATCAGCTCTTCCTGCTCGTCGGTGAAGGCGAAGTCCATGGGGTCCTCACATCATCGTGTAGCCGCCGCTCACGGAGAGCGTCTGGCCGGTGATGAAGCTCGCCGCGTCGGAGGCGAGGAAGACCACGGCGTTGGCCACATCCTCGGGCCGGCCGATGCGGCGGAGCGGGTAGGCCTTGGCGATCCGGGCGCGCATCTCGGGGGTGCTGAAGGCGCGGTTGGTCTCGGAGGCCCACATGCTGAGCCCACCGATCTCCTCGTCGGAGTCCGGCATCGTCATGCCCGGACACACCACGTTGAGCCGAATATTGTGGCGCCCGACCTCGCGGGCGAGGCTCTTGGTGAGCGCGATGACCCCTGCCTTGCACGCCCCGTACACGGCTTCGCGGAACTCGCCCATGCGCCCCGCGTCCGAGCCCATGCTCACGACGACGCCCGACTTGCGGGCGATCATGCCGTCGAGCACGGCGCGCGTGCAGTTGATCATGCCCCAGAGGTTCAGCTGCACCTCCTTCTCCCACTCGGCCCGCTCCTTCTCGACGAAGAGGCGGTCCACCGTCCAGCCGACGTTGTTGACCAGCACGTCCACGCCGCCCACGCGCTGCTCCACCGCGCGCACCAGGGCCTGCACCTCCGCGGGCTTGGTGACGTCGGTGCGGATTACGGCCGCGGAGGCCGCGCCCAGCTTCTCCGCCTCGGTGGCCGTCTTCTTGCCCTGGCCCTCGTCGATCTCGGCGATGGTGAGGTGCACGCGCTCCCGGGCGAAGGCCAGGCTGATGGCGCGGCCGATGTTGGAGCCGCCGCCGGTGACGATGACGCTCTTGTCTGCAAGGTTCAGATTCATGATCTCACCTGAATGTGGATGACTTCGGGTTGCGGTTGGGCGTCTGACCATGTGGCTTGAACGTGGATGAGATCGCGTTGCGGTTGGGCCTCTTCGCCCTGACGGGCTCATCGGGGCGTCCACTCAGGCCGATGTCCCCGTCGTCCGCTCGGTCAGGGTTTGGCGGAGGCGGTACTTCTGGATCTTCCCGCTCGGCGTCATGGGGAACTCGGAGACGATCTCGAGGCGCTCCGGGTACTTCTGCCGCGCGAGCTGCTGGGTGTCGAGGTACGCGACGATCTCCTCCAGCGTGATGGACTGGCCCGGCTTGGGGATCACGAAGGCGCAGGCTCGCTCCTGCAGCCGCGGATCGGGCATCCCGACGATGGCGACGCCGGCGATCTTGGGATGGGCGAAGAGGAGATTCTCCACCTCGACGACGGGGATGTTCTCGCCCCCGCGGATGATCACGTCCTTCGACCGGCCGGTGATGGAGACGTAGCCGTCGCGGTCCAGCGCGGCCCGGTCGCCCGTCTTGAACCAGCCGTCCGGGGTGTGGCCCTCGGCCGTGAAGGCGGGACGCTTGAAGTAGCCCACGAACTGCGCCGACCCGCGGACGAGGAGATCGCCCTCCGTGGCCGACGGCACGTCGCGGCCGTCTTCGTCCACCACACGCAGCTCCATGCCCGGCAGCGGCCGGCCGTCCGTACCGAACACCTTCTCCTCCGGGTCGGCGAGGCCGTTACTCGTCACGAGCCCGTTCTCCGTCATGCCCCAGCCCGCGGAGATGGCGCAGCGGAGCCGCTCGCGGGCATCCTTGACGAGCTGGCGCGGGATGGACGCGCCGGCGCAGATGAAGACGCGCAGCGAGGAGAGGTCGCGGGTGGTGGGCGTGTAGGTCAGGTCCTGGAGGAACGGCGTGGCGCCCATGGTGAAGGTGACGCCCTCCGTCTCGATGAGCCGACCGGCCTCGGTCGGGTTCCAGACGTCGAGCCACACCGCCGTGGCCCCCAGGAGCATGTTGAGGCAGTAGCCGTAGAGGTAGCCCGTCTGGTGGCCGAGCGTGGAGGACATGAGGATCACGTCGCGATCGGTGAAGGCGAGCCGCTCGATGGCCGGGTAGATGGTGGAGAGCACGGTGTTCGGGGTGTGGAGCACCCCCTTCGGCTCGCCCGTGGTCCCAGACGTGAACACGACCTCGTGCACCGTGTTCGGGTCGCTGCCCGGCAGCGGGCTGCGGCCCTCGCGCGCCTCCCAGACCGTGTCGGTGAGCAGGGAAAACGGCTTCATCCCCGGTCCCGGCTCCCCGCGGGCCACGAACACGTGCTCGAGCCGCGGCGTCTCGGTGCGCAGCCCCGCCACCATCTCGGGGTAGTTGAAGCCGCGGAAGACCGCGGGGATCACCAGCACCTGGGATTCGAGCAGGTTCATCATGAAGCGCAGCTCGCTCGCCCGGTACGTCGGAGGGATCGGATTCACGACGGCGCCGAGGCGGCTCGCGGCCAGGAACAGCAGGACGAACTCGTTCCAGTTGGGGAGCTGGATGGAGATGGCGCTGCCGCGCTCGATCCCGTGGGCCCGGAGCCCGTAGGCGACCCGCTCGACGATCCGGGCCAGTCCGGCCCACGTGTAGCGGCCGACGAGGTCCACCACGGCGGCCTTGTCCGGGCGCGTGGTCGCCCAGCGGTCGAGATAGGCCTCGAGCGTCTCGTTGCGCCACAGCTTCGTCTTCAGCGAGTCCTGGATCCTGGCTTCGGTGAGCGTGGTCTCGATGGCGGTCGGGCTCATGTGTGGCTCCCGTCGGTTACGCGCGGAACTTCGCGAAGTTCACGGGGCGCTTCTCCACGAAGGCGTTGCGTCCCTCCAGGGCCTCGTCCGTCTGGTAGTACAGGGTGAGCGCCGTGTGGGCGAAGGGGGCGACGCCCGCCCGCTGCTCGGAGTCGATGTTGATCGTGATCCAGGCGATGCCGTCCTTCTTCTCGTACAGGATGTCCGTGTAGGTCATGACGCCTCCAGTGCAGGGGAATCGCCTCGGGGACCCGCGCCCGCGCCGCTGGCGCGGCGTTGGACCGCGCGCCGAGCGTAGACGAAGCGCGCCCCGCGCGTCAAGCAGGGCCCGTCGCAGCCGGAGGCGAGGCAGGCGAACATGGAGATCCCCCGAGCGGAGCGAGGCGGGCGCGTGGTCCAAACGGCTCAGGGCTGCATCAGATCGCGGACGGATTTCCGGGCGAAGCCGGCGGCGGGCTCCCACTCCGCCGCGCCGACGTTGCGGTTCTCTGCTTTCACGACCTCGATCACGCCGCCACCGGGGGCCCGGTCCACCGTCCTGACCGGGTCCCCCTCTGAAATTCCTCCTTTTCTTCGATCCCTGAAGCGTGGACTATGGAGCCGTGTTTGGTCCGCCCCTGAGGGCGCGGCCGCCGATTCCCCACCTGCAACGGAGGCCCGGCATGGAATTCGAGTACTCGAAGCGGAGCAAGGAGTACATGGAGCAGGTCAAGGACTTCATGGACAAGCACGTCTACCCCAACGAGAAGACCTTCTCGGAGCAGGTGCGCTCCGGTCCCACGCGCTGGCAGGTGCCGCCCATCATGGAGGAGCTGAAGGCCAAGGCCCGGGAGCGGGGGCTGTGGAACCTGTTCCTGCCGGAGAGCGAGCGCGGCGCGGGGCTCACCAACCTCGAGTACGCGCCGCTGTGCGAGATCATGGGCCGCTCCCCCATCGCGCCCGAGGTGTTCAACTGCTCCGCCCCCGACACCGGGAACATGGAAGTGCTGGAGCGCTACGGCACTGCCGAGCAGAAGAAGCAGTGGCTCGCGCCGCTCCTCGAGGGCAAGATCCGCTCTGCCTTCGCCATGACGGAGCCCAAGGTCGCCTCCTCGGACGCGACCAACATCGAGGCGAGCATCGTCCGGGACGGCGACCACTACGTGATCAACGGCCACAAGTGGTGGACCTCGGGCATCGGCGACCCGCGGTGCAAGGTCCTCATCTTCATGGGCAAGACGGACCCCAAGAACCCCGACAAGTACAAGCAGCAGTCCCAGATCCTCGTGCCGCGGGACGCACCCGGGGTCAAGATCGTCCGGATGCTCACCGTGTTCGGTTACGACGACGCCCCCCATGGCCACGGCGAGGTGCTCTTCGAGAACGTGCGGGTGCCGGTGACGAACATGCTGCTGGGCGAGGGACGCGGCTTCGAGATCGCCCAGGGGCGCCTGGGCCCGGGGCGCATCCACCACTGCATGCGCCAGATCGGCGTCGCCGAGCGCGCGCTGGAGCTCATGTGCAAGCGGTCCGTGTCGCGGGTGGCCTTCGGCAAGCGGCTGGCCGAGAGCGACATCACGCTGGAGCGCATCGCCCAGTCGCGGATCGAGATCGACCAGGCGCGGCTGCTGGTCCTCCACGCGGCCTACATGATGGACACGGTGGGCAACAAGGCGGCGAAGCAGGCGATCGCGGAGATCAAGGTCGCGGTGCCCAACATGACGCTGCAGGTGGTGGAGCGCGCCATGCAGCTCCACGGCGGCGGCGGCGTGAGCCAGGAGTTCCCGCTGGCCACCATGTGGGCCCACTCGCGCACGCTGCGCTTCGCGGACGGGCCGGACGAGGTGCACCGCCGGCAGATCGGCCGCCTCGAGCTCCGCAAGCACCTCTGAGCGAGAGGAGAAGGCAGGTCCGTCAAGGAACGCTCGATGGACCGCGCCGTCCGCGACGGGTTCCACGTCGCTCCTCTCGCGTAGACTCCGCGTCCCAGGCGCGGCCGGCCCGGCTGGGCCGTTCGGGGGATTGCCGCGCGCCGCTCGATGGCATAGAGTGGGCTCGTATGCGGATCTGTCGATGAGTCGCAAGGTCCTGATCGGTCTCGCCCTTCTCGTCCTGCTGGGCGCCCTCTCCTATGGGGGCCGTGCGTGGTATTACTCGCTGTCGCATGTCTCCACCGACGACGCCTATGTGGAGGGGACCGTCTCCCCCGTGAGCGCCAAGGTCACCGGCCACGCCCTGGAAGTACTCGTGGACGATAACCAGGCGGTGAAGACCGGCGATGTCCTGTTCCGCATCGACCCGCGCGACTACGAGGCCAAGCGCGACCAGGCGCGGGCCGCCGTGGCCGTGGCCGAGGCGGGCTACCGGGCGGGACGGGCCGAGGTGCCGCTGGCGCGCGAGGTCACGCGGGCGCAGGGTGAGGAGGCGCGCGCGGCAATGGAGGTGGCCCGCGCGGCCGAGCGCTCGAGCGAGTCGGTGGTGAACGAGGCGCAGGCGCGGCTCGAGTCCAAGCGCGCGGCGGTGGGGGCCATGCGGGCCGACGTGGTGGGCGCCGAGAGCGGCGCCAGGCAGGCCGCGCGCGAGATGGACAGGATGCGGCGCCTGGCGCGCGACGGCTACGTGGCCCAGCGCGACTTCGACCAGGCCGAGTCGGCCGCGCAGACGGCGGACGCGGTGCTCGAGGCGATGCGGCGCCGGCTGGGCCAGGCCGAGCAGGAGGCGCAGCAGGCCGAGGCGGAGCTGGCGTCGCGCCGGCTCGCCGTGGCGCAGGCGCGCGAGCGCGTGGCCGAGAGCCGCGCCGCCCTGGCGCGCGCCGAGGGGCAGCGCCACCAGGTGCCGGTGAAGGAGGCCGAGGCGGTGCGGGCGGAGGCGCGCCTGGCCGAGGCCCGGGCCGATCTGGCGCTGGCGGAGCTGCAGCGCGGCTACACCGAGGTGCGCGCGCCCGTGGACGGCGTCGTGTCGAAGAAGAGCCTGGAGGTCGGCCAGGTCGTGCAGGTGGGCCAGCCGCTCATGGCCATCGTGTCGCTCCACGCGGTGTGGGTGATCGCGAACTTCAAGGAGACCCAGCTCGCGCGCGTCAGGCCCGGCATGCCCGCCCAGGTCGAGATCGACGGCTATCCGGGCAAGGCGCTGCACGGCACCGTGGATTCCATCAGCGCCGGCACCGGCTCCCGCTTCTCGCTCCTGCCCCCCGAGAACGCCACGGGCAACTGGGTGAAGGTCGTCCAGCGCGTGCCCGTGAAGATCCGCCTCGAGGCGAAGGAGACGGGCAATCCCCAGCCGCTC
>MGBT01000218.1:2600-4053 GCA_001788395.1 Candidatus Rokubacteria bacterium GWA2_70_23 | reverse complement strand
CATGTCGGCAGTGGTGACGATCAAGGTCAAGTAGCGACATGCACCCCGCCGCCGAGGCGCCGATCTCCGCGGCGCGGAAGTGGTCCATCACGCTGTCCATCATGCTGGTGGCCGTGATGCAGATCCTCGACACCAGCGTGACCAACGTGGCCCTGCCTCACATGCAGGGCGCGCTTTCGGCCGGCGTGGAGGAGGTGGCATGGGTCATCACCTCCTTCCTGGCGGCCAATGCCGTGATCATCCCCGCGACGGGCTGGCTCGCCGGGCTCCTCGGGCGTAAGCGCTTCTTCCTGATCTGCACCGTGCTCTTCACCGTCTCCTCGTTCCTCTCGGGCCTCGCGCCCAACCTGACCTTCCTCATCGTGATGCGCGTCTTCCAGGGCCTCGGCGGGGGCCCGGTCATTCCCCTGTCGCAGGCGATCCTCTGGGAGATCTTCCCGCTGGGCGAGCGGGGCATGGCCATGGCGGTGTGGGGGATCGGGATCATGATGGGGCCCATCCTGGGGCCGACCGTGGGCGGCTGGATCACCGACAACTGGTCGTGGCGCTGGATCTTCTACATCAACATGCCCATCGGAATCCTGGGCTTCTTCATGGTGAGCGCCTTCCTCTTCGACCCGGCGTATCTCAGGAAGCCCGGCCGCGTGGATGCGCTGGGCCTCATCCTGATCGTGGTGGGCTTCGGGTGTCTCCAGCTCGTCCTCGACCGCGGGGAGCGCGAGGACTGGTTCGACTCGGGCGTCATCGCGACGCTCGCCGTCGTCGCGGGTACCGCGCTGGTGGGCTTCCTGATCCGCGAGCTGACGACCCGCGAGCCCATTCTGGACCTGCGTGTCTTCGCCGACCGGAACTTCGCCGTCGGCAGCGCGGTCATCACCATGGTGGCCTTCGGACTCTACTCGAGCATGATCCTGGTGGCGCTCTACACCCAGAAGCTCATGGGCTACGACGCCTGGACGGCCGGCACCGTGCTGGCGCCGGGCGGGGTTGGCAACATGCTCTCGCTCCTCGTCGCCGGGCGCCTCGTGATGCTGATGGACCAGCGGCTCCTGCTCACGGCGGGCTGCCTGCTCAACGCGCTGGGGCTCTACTGGATGTCGAACCTCACGCTCGGCATGGATTACTGGACCCTCGTCTGGCCGCGCTTTCTCCAGGGGTTCGGCGGCGGCTTCATCTTCGTCCCGCTCACGACGCTGGCGCTCTCGACCATCAGGAGGGACCGGCTCGGCAATGCGACCTCCGCCTTCAACGTGCTCCGCAACCTCGGCGGCAGCATCGGCATCGCGGTGGCCACGACCCTCCTGTTGCGGCGGAGCCAGGTCCACCAGGCGACGCTCGTGAGCCACGTGGACGTGTGGAGCCCGGAGACGACTGCGCGCCTGGCGGCGTGGACCCAGCACTTCGTCGCCCAGGGCGCGGACACCTTCACGGCCCAGAAGCGGGCGCTCGCCAT
>MGBT01000218.1:0-2584 GCA_001788395.1 Candidatus Rokubacteria bacterium GWA2_70_23 | reverse complement strand
GCGCCGCCCGGAGCGCAGGCGCCGCCGGGGCAGCGAGCGGCAGCGCCCGCCTCCCCGCCGCGGGTCATCATCGACTGATGGTCGCGACCTTCATCGAGGTCCTGAAGGACCTGGGTCACGACCGCTCCCGCTGACCCCCGCGTGACGGTGGGTCAGAGGTCCGGCGAGGCGTGGTGGCCCAGCTCGTGGTCGCCGGCGTGGGTGCCGAGCGCGCGCGCGTAGCGCCGCGTGAGCGCGGGCATGAGGCTCTCCCCTCCGGGCACCCGCTGGAGACCGAAGACGGTCCCCGGAAAGTCCAGCGGCCCCTGGATGGCCCAGATGCGGTCGTGCTCACCGGGCGGCAGGATCTCGGCGGGGTCTCCCACGGCGACCCAGCCGATGGGGACGACGGCATCCGGCGCCACCCGCGTCCGGATGTGAACGACGCCGTTGATCCGTACTTCGGCGCGCGCGCCGAGGTGCGCGCCGTTGAAGACGGTTGCCCCCGCCGCCAGGAAGACGCACTCCTCCACGCTGCACCCGGAGAGGTAGGCGCGCGGGCCCACCAGGACGTGGTCGCCGAGCCGCACGGGATGCCGCGCGGTGCCGCGGATCACGGCGCCCTCCATGACGATGCAGTGGGCGCCGATGACCACGGGGCCGCCCTCCGCCGTCAGCACCGCGCCGAAGAGGATGCGGCTCCCGGCTCCGACGGTGACGTCGCCGCAGATCGTGGCCGTCGGGGCGACGTAGACGGACGCGTGGATCTTGGGCCGCTTCCCCTGGTGCTCGAGCAGCATGGCGTGCCCTCCCGGCGCTCCTGACGGGGCGCTCGCGCTGATGGGATCGGTGGGTGAGAGTACGTATTGTAACGCGCCCAGGCGCCTTGACGGCGCGCGGCGCACGTCGCATGCTACCCCCTGACATGCACGACGCGCGGCCGCTCCCGGCGCAAGAGACTTGCCGAAGGCTCGCCGACAGCATCGGGCGGGTGATGAAGGGGCAGGCGGGCTCCATCCGCAAGCTCCTCGCCGCCTTCGCCTCGGGCGGCCACGTCCTGCTCGACGACTACCCGGGCACCGGGAAGACCACGCTGGCCAAGGCGCTGGCGCGCTCCATCGGCGCCCGCTTCAAGCGCGTGCAGTTCACGCCGGACCTCCTGCCCTCGGACATCCTCGGCGTCTCCGTCTTCGATCAGCGCGACCAGAGCTTCCACTTCCACGAGGGCCCCATCTTCACCAATATCCTCTTGGCCGACGAGATCAACCGGGCCTCGCCGCGGACTCAGTCGGCGCTGCTCGAGGCCATGGCGGAAGGGCAGATCAGCGTGGACGGCACCACGCGCCGGCTCGAGACGCCCTTCTGCGTCATCGCCACCCAGAACCCCGTGGAATTCCGCGGCACCTACCCGCTCCCCGAAGCCCAGATGGACCGCTTCGCGCTCCAGTTCGGCCTGGGCTACGTCTCACCCGAGGACGAGGTCGCGATCCTGTCGGCCCAGGAGCGGGCGCACCCCGTGGACCAGGTCACGCCCTGCGTGTCCACGCAGGACGCGGTCGCGCTCCGCGCCCGCGTCGCCGAGATCCGCATCAGCGACGAGCTCCGGCGCTACGTCGTGGACCTCGTCCGCGAGACGCGGACGGCCCCGGGCGTCTCGCTCGGGGCCAGCCCGCGCGCCTCCATCGCCCTCATGAAGGCGGCCCAGGCGCTGGCTCTCCTGGATGGGCTCGACTTCGTCACGCCGGAGCACGTGCAGGAGCTCGCCGTGCCGGTCATCGCCCACCGGATGGTGGTGGATCCCCAGGCGCGCTTCTCCGGCGTCACGGTGGAGCGGGTGGTGGAGGACATCGTGAAGACGGTGCCCGTCCCCGCGTAGCCCGCGGATCTGCGGGTGTGATGCGGCGTCTGCTCTTCCGCGCGTTCGGTCTCACCTTCCTGGCAGAGCGCTGGATCCGCAGGCGCTTCACCACGGCCGGGCTCCTGGCGCTCGGCGCCACCGCCGCGGCGGCCGTCGTCGGGCTCGACACGAACCGCACGCTGGCCTACCAGGCCTTCACCTTCCTCGTGGCGCTCCTGACCGTCGCCATGGCGGCGAGCCTGTCCTTCCGCGGCCGCTTCTCGGTGCGGCGGCTCTTGCCGCACTTCGCGACGGCGGGCGAGCTGCTCGCCTATCGGGTCGTGATCCGCAACGAGACGGCGCGAGTCCAGGCCGGGCTCACGCTCATGGACGAGACGGCCGATCCGCGCCCCGCCTTCGAGGAGCTTTTGCGCGCGCGGGAGCCGGGGGAGGAACGGCGCAACTGGTTCGACCGCACCGTGGGCTACCCGCGCTGGATGTGGCTCATCGGCCGGAACCAGCGCGCCTGGATCCCCGAGGTCCCGCTTCCGGCGCTCTCGCCTCGCGGGGACGGGGAGGCGCGGGTCGAGATCGTCCCGCTCCGCCGCGGGCCGCTGCGTCTCATGGCGGTGACGCTGGCGCGCTCCGATCCTCTCGGGCTGTTCCGGGCGCGCGTGACGGTGCCCGCGCCGCAGTCGGTGCTGGTGCTGCCGCGGCGCTATCCGGTGCCGGCTCTCGCGCTCCCCGGTCCGCGGAAGTACCAGCAAG
>MGBT01000217.1:42349-43482 GCA_001788395.1 Candidatus Rokubacteria bacterium GWA2_70_23 | reverse complement strand
CCTTGTGCTGGGTGCCCTCGACTCCACTAGAGGCTATCAGTTAGCTGCTGAATTCCAGTTAAACCTTGTTTATCAAACGGGGATACTCGATAGTGTCATTGACGCTTTCAATGCCTTTGATCCCTCCTGGCTGGATTGGACGCTCAATTTCGGTGACTATGACCAATACTACCTGAAAGTCGATACCTCTGGCGGTTTGCCGATAGGGATAGTCGATTGGGGTGGTACTCCTACTCAATTATACAGTCCCGACAGCGAAAGTGCCTGGGTTCAGTGGACGCTGTCGTACTGGGAAGAAGACTATGGTTTTCAGACAATTCTGGCCGGCGATATTGTTGGCGATCCCGTGCTGCACATTAGACCAATGGCGGGATATCGGTCATTCCTGGGGGAAGGTTTAGTCAACGATGTGGAAGTTTTTGCGGGAACAACCGTCAACTCCGAAGTACTTGGGTATTCGTTCACCAGCCCAATTGGCACCGACAGTGTTTTAACCCCGAGTCTGGTTCCCGAGCCGGCGACCATCGGTCTGTTGATCCTGGGGACCATTGCCATGATGCTCAAGCGTCAGCGGTAGTATGCGCAGCTTAGGCGGCGCGCGCAAATAACATGATCAAGTTGTTTGAACAGGATGAATGGTGTAGTTCCAGTCGCCATGGAAGCTGGCCGGCTTGATGCGCATGTGGCGCAGTTCGGCGCGGGAGATCTTGACCCCGGTCGGATACGGCTTCTTGTCGAGGCGAGCGCGGATCTTCAACCCGGTCTTCGTGCTCGTGCCGCCGATCAGTTGGATGATCACCTCGTGGCTGACCAGGGGCTGCCCACGCCAGTTCTCGGTAATGTGGGAGCGTAGCCGACACAAAGGCCCTTTTCGGCTGGTCCGGAGGTTGGTGTCGCCGAAGGCGTGCAGATCGCTGGAGCCGCGCAGGCCATGGCCGGCGATGCCGCCGGCGGGCGCCTTGCGGGTGTGATGCACGAGCAGGATGGCGCAGGCGGTGGCGCGCGCGAGCGTGCGCAGGCCGTCGAGGATGACGGCCATTTCGGTGGCGGAGTTTTCGTCGGCGCGGTGCAGGCGGATGAGGGGATCGAGGATGAGCAGGCGGGGCGTGAGGCGCGCCACGGTGGCGGCGAGG
>MGBT01000217.1:40213-42312 GCA_001788395.1 Candidatus Rokubacteria bacterium GWA2_70_23 | reverse complement strand
CGATCACCTCGACCGGGAGCGCGGCAAGGGGCTGCGCGCGGGCGGCGGCGAGGGCGGCCAGAGGCTGGACGACGACGGCGGGCGGATCGTCGGCGGCGCAGAGCAGCACGGGGCCGGGGGCGGGGACGGCGAAGCGCCCCGCCGCGGCGGTCGCGGAAGCGACGGCGACGGCCAGTTCGAGGGCGAAAAAGCTCTTGCCGCTTTTGGGTGCCCCGCCCAGGATGCCGGCGGCGCCGACGAGGAAGAGGTCGGTGAGCAGCCAGCGCAGGGGCGCGGTGGGATCCCCGAGGTGCGCCGCGGGGAGCGTGCGATACGGCACGGCCGGCTCAGGCGTGTTCATCGTCGAACTTGATGATCGCTCCGTTCAAGAGAACGGTGCAGGGGGCGTGGTTCGCGGTCAGGTCTTGCATTGCAACAGGCTTGCTGATAGTCGCGTCGGAGCCGGCCGCACCCTTACCGGATGGATCGCTCGCAACATCGCCCGCGCTTTCCTGATGACTTGCGCGGCGATGGGTGTCAGGCGGGGGATCACACGTACGTCTCTAAAACCACAATAGCGATTCCCTCTGCCTTGAGTTTACGCAGATTGGCATCATTCGTGAGAAACGCGTCTGCCTTGGCTTCCAATGCGGTGGCCACCAGCAACGCATCTGGAGTTCGAAGACGGTACGTGGCTCGTAGCCGCGCCGCGTTCTTAGCGATCGCATAGCTCGCCGGCACGAGGGTAGTATTGGGAAGCGTCAGGATGAATCGCTCGAACGCTGATATTCGATCAGGTTGACGGGCGGCGAAGGGTTGGACCAAGAGTTCCGTCACAGACAGGGTGGAGAGCACCGCAACCGGAGTTCCTTCCCCAAACGCGGCAAAGGCGGCCTCGGTCAAGTCGGAATAAGGCTCTACGTCTTCAAGGTGGTAGATGAAGATGGACGAATCGAGCCCGACCGTTCTGAATCGTCGCAGCTCCTTGATAAAATTCGCCCGCTTCACCGCCACGAGCGCCGTTCCCCTTCGAGATAGCGCTCCACGGCTTTCTTGCCCTTCCCCCACGTGCCCTTGAGGAGCCCCCGAGTCGCCCGGGCGTATGCCCGTGGCCGCGTCAGCACGACCCTGTTTTCTTCAAGTGTGACCAGCAGCTCGTCACCTTCCCGTACCCCCAACGCCTCGCGCATGTCCTTCGGAATGACAAACTGACCCTTTCTGCTAAGCCTTACCGAGATGGCCATAGTCATACCTCCATGCTTTGAATCTTACTATAGCCCTCATAGGGTGACTCGTTCAAGTCTGACCCCACGACCTTCCGTGTGAGCCAACATCAAACCACCGGGGGGAAAGACATCCGCCCCGCGCCCCTCATCGCGCTCACGAGCTGGAAGAAGAGTTGGGAAGGCCCCCCGGCGCCCGTGCTGTTCCCTCTTGGCGGGTGGCTGGAGCGAGGCTCATCCGCCGACACTGACAACCGCGCCATCCTGCTGGCCTTCGCGGAGCACGGGCTTGATCTTCATGATGGTCCGGCCGTAGTCTGCTGGTATGGAAAACGCGCTCGTGACCTCTTCTCCTGACGTCCTCGGGGGGACCCCCGTATTCGCCGGCACGCGAGTGCCGGTGCAGACCCTCGTGGAATACCTCGAGGGCGGCGAGACGATCGACGATTTCCTCGAAGGGTTCCCCACAGTAAGGCGGGAGCAGGTCATCGCCTTTCTCGAGCAGGCCACGGCGCTAGTCATCGCTGCTGCCTCGTGAGGCTTCTTCTCGACGAGTGCGTCGACCGGCGCTTCGCCATGGGTGTCGTCGGTCACGACGTCACGACGGTCCCCGACATGGGTTGGGCGACGATCAAGAACGGCGAGTTGCTCGCCTTGGCCGAGCGGGTCTTCGCTGCCTTCGTGACGGTGGATCGCAACCTCGCGTTTCAGCAGAACCTGTCCCGCTTCGACATCGTGGTCGTCATCCTGCGGGCGCGAACGAACCGGCTGGCCGATTTGCGCCCGCCGGTGCCGGCGCTCCTCGGCGCGCTGACGTCGGCCCGGCGCGGAGAACTGGTATGGACCGCCCTTGACCGCACGCTGGCTCGTGGTCCCGCCCCTCGAGCGGCCGGGGCA
>MGBT01000217.1:37156-40206 GCA_001788395.1 Candidatus Rokubacteria bacterium GWA2_70_23 | reverse complement strand
GGAGGCGGCCAACAAGGGGGCTTCAAAGCGGCCTTCGACGCGGAGGTCGTCCACGAGATCGAAGCGCTGATCGCTCCGGGCGCCGCTGGCCGGCTGGACTTCGAGGCGGTGGAGACGGCCACGCGGCGGCGGGCGCTGGAGGTGGCGGCGCGCCCCGTCGAGCAACGGCTCAACGCCGACCACTCCGATCACGCCGGCGCGCCGCGGCCGGCGGCGGGACCTCGGGCAGGGGCCGGCCGTCCGGCCGCCGGAAGGGAAGCGCGCCGTCGGGCTGTCGATCGACCTGGTAGGCCCCCTCGTGGACCGCGCGGTGGTGCCGGCGACAGAGGAGAGCGAGGTTCGAGACCGTGGTCGGGCCGCCTTGCGCCCAGTGGCGGAGGTAGCCGCCGACCTCCAGCGGCGAGGGCTCGTCCCACATGCCGACGACGAGCCGAGGCCCGAGGTGGTCGGCGGCGCTGCCGCGCCGGGCCAGCCGGTCCACGTCGGGGCGACCGAGCTCGACGAAGCGCCCGCCCCCCTCGCGGATCAGCCGGTTCTCCCAGGCGCCGGCCGGGAGCCGCTCGCCTTCGACCGGCTCCTCTCGCACAAGTACCCGCTCGAGAGGATCGACGCGACTACAGGAGAGCCACGAACTCCTCGACGGTGAGACCAGCTTCCCGGATCAAGCTGCGCAAGGTGCCCCTGGCGAGTTCCTTGTGGTCAGGGACCGTCAGGCGCCGGTGCGGCGGATCCTGGTGGCGGAGGATGATGTGGCTACTGGTCTGACGATCTTCGCGGTAGCCGATCTTGGCGAATGCTCTCACCGCCTCTCGGCCGGAGACGACCGGGAGACGCGTCACATTGCGATCTCCACCATTTCCTCGCTGATCGGGGGCGGGATCGGCTCGTTGTGCTTCTTCAGGCTCTCGAGATAGCCCTGGATGGCGTCGCGGATGTTGGCGAGCGCCTCGCTTCGGGTCGAGCCCTGCGAGATGCAGCCGGGCAGTGAGGAACACTGAGCGACGAAGACCCCATCCTCGTCCTGCTCGATGACGACCCTGAATTTCATGGGCCAGATCGTATCACACCCACTGGACGGGGCAGCAAGCGGGGAGCAGGCCTACCGGACGGGAGCGGGGACCACCGTCCCCTCCGCTGAAGGGCCGGCCGGTGGAGACAATGGCCCACGCCGCCCACCCGTCCTCCTTCTGATGGTGGAGCCTGTCGGGAACGCGCTCAAGGACATCTCCGTTCCCCCGCGGCGCATCAACGAGATCGCTCACGGCACGCGCGCGGTGACCGCCGAGACCCGTCTTTGCCAAGTCGTTGGTCTCGCCCGGTCAGCGCAGGGGCGGGAGGTCCGTCAGGATGTGGCGCGCCGCCACGGCCCGGATCTTCGGCGCCAGAGGGAAGGTGCTCTCGCCGGCGTGGATCACATCGAGACGCTCCAGCCTGAGATCCGCCAGGGCCACGTGCATGGACCGCGTCACGGACGGGCCGCTGGTCCGTTTGAACTCGAATCCCAGGCGCCGGCGGCCGCGGACCACCAGCAGATCCAGCTCGACGCCGCCGTGGGTGGCCCAGAAGTGGCACTCGCGAGGCTCGGCCCCCAGGCGCTGGATGACCTCGGACAGCATGAACCCTTCCCACGATGCGCCGACCTTCGGGTGCCGCTCGAGGTCGTCGGCCGTGCGGATCCCCAGCAGCGCGTGGAGCAGCCCGGTGTCCCTGAGATAGACCTTCGGGGCCTTGACCTGCCGCTTGGCGAGGTTTTCCGCCCACGGCGTCAGCAGACGCACCATGAAGGCCGAGGCCAGGAGATCCAGGTAGCCGCGCACGGTCGTGTCGGCCACGCCGAAGGCCCTGGCCAGCTCCGACGCGTTCCAGACCTGGGCGTGGTAGTGGGCGAGCATGGCCCAGAACCGATGGAGAGCATCGGCGCCGAGGCGCAGACCGAGGGTGGGCAGGTCGCGCTCGAGGAAGGTCCGGATGAGCTGCTGGCGCCAGCGCCAGCTGGCCGGCTCTGTCCGGGCGAGGAACGAGCGAGGAAAGCCCCCGCGCAGCCACAGGGCCCCGAGGCGGGCCGGATCGACTTCGGCCAGAGAAAACCCAGAAAGCTCCTGGTAGGCGATCCGGCCGGCCAGGCTCTCGGCGCTGCCCCGGATGAGGTCGGGCGAGGCGCTCCCCAGCACGAGAAAGCGAGCCGGGCGTCGCGGGCGGTCCGCGAGCACACGGAGCACGGTGAGGAGGTCCGGTCGCCGCTGGAACTCGTCGATGACCACCAGGCCCCGCAGGGGGCCCAGCGCGAGCGCCGGGTCGGCCAAGCGAGCCAGGTCGGCGGGACTCTCGAGGTCGAGATGGGTCACCGCCCCCCGCCATCCCCGTGCCAGCGCGCGGGCCAGCGTGGTCTTGCCCACCTGGCGCGGGCCCACCAGCCCCACCACGGGAAACTCGCGCAACAGCCCGGCGAGGAGCCTCAGATGGTCACCCCGCTGGATCATGCCTGCATTGTGCCATGAAATCTCGGTGTGAGACACCGAGATTTCATGGCTCGGGAGCCTGAGCGACGGGCGGCTCCCTGAGGAGCATCAGGGGACCGCGGATCGCTGAGGCCATCAGCGCGGGGGTGCGGAGGACGACGCGCCCGCTTCGCTGCCCTCGATCCTGAGCGCCGTGCCGAGGTCACGAAGGAGCGTGGCTCCTCATCGTCAAGAGTTGTGGATCGAGCACCGCTCCCGTCCCGGCGCAGGCCAGGATGATACTCCTTCTCCTGGGAGGGGCGGTCCTGGCTGGGCGTCGATGGCATCCGAGGCGCTGAGAGCGCGCCGGCGGCGATCTCTCGGGAGGATCACATGAAGACCTGGAAGGGCAGCCTCGCAATAGTGGTCCTGGTGATGTGGGGCGGGCTCGCGTCCGCGGCCTCCGTGACCCTCAAGCTGTCCGGGCAGGTGACCAGCGTCTGACCGGGCATCGACGCCGAGGCGCCCCGGCACGACCGACGGCGCCGCACGTGGTGCCGTCGCCCCAGCGCCTCGTTTGATCGGATCGCGTTGATCTGGTAGAACCGGGGC
>MGBT01000217.1:34782-37071 GCA_001788395.1 Candidatus Rokubacteria bacterium GWA2_70_23 | reverse complement strand
GGACGGCCAGCATCTCATCTGTGCCACCCACGGAGCGATCTTCGGCCCCGACACCGGCATCTGCGTCGAGGGGCCCTGCCCCGGCGCGCGGCTCGAGCGCCTCCCCATCGAGCGCGACGGCCATACGCTGGTGATCTCATCCCCGACCTCACGCCCGACGAGGAAGTGGGGGAGGCGGACGAGGCCGGACGTCGGGTAGCACGGGCTTGATCTTCGTCATGCTCCGGCCGTAGTCTGCTGGTATGAACAGCTCGCCTGTGACCTCTTCTCCCGATGTTCTCGGGGGGACCCCCGTGTTCACCGGCACTCGAGTGCCGGTGCAGACCCTCGTGGAGTACCTCGAGGGCGGCGAGACGATCGACGATTTCCTCGAAGGGTTCTCCACAGTGAGGCGGGAGCAGGTCATCGCCTTTCTCGAGCAGGCCACGGCGCTGGTCATCGCTGCCGCCTCGTGAGGGTGCTGCCCGCAGGACCTGTCCCGCTTCGACATCGTGGTCGCCATCCTCCGGGCGCGAACGAACCGGCTGGCCGACTTGCGGCCGCTGGTGCCGGCGCTCCTCGGCGCGCTGACGACGGCCCGGCGCGGGGAGCTGGTATGGGTCGGCCCGTGACCGCACGCTGGCTCGTGGTCCCGCCCTTCGAGCGGCCGGGGCACATCGGCATGGACTTCGCGGCCGTTCCCCGCTCTCTCCACCAGGGCTGATCCGCCCCGGACACGTCCGGGTCGAGCCCCGGCGTGGGCTCGTCGAGGAAGAGCACCTCGGGGTCGTTCAAGAGCGCCTTGGCGAAGGCCAGCCGCTGCTCGAGCCCCGTGGACAGCTCATCGAGCGCTGGAACTCAGATGCCCATCGCCTCGATGCCGAACGCGGGCGCTGCCCGGAGCATGCGCCTATCGTTGGTGTAGACGCGCCGCAGCCCGTGCTCGCGGGCGCACGCGAGATGCAATGCGTCCGACGAGCGGATCGTGATCCGTTTGCTCAGTGTCCGCAGAGATTCCGCAGCATTCGCGATCAAGCGATCTGTGACCGACAGCCACGTCCATAGCCCGGCCGTGCAATCGTCCGTAAACTGTGCCAGGACTTCGTGGAACTCGCGCTCCGAGAACGCGCCTTCGCGCCACTTGCGGTGGAACACGCCCGCCACCTCGATCCGGCCGAGCGCGCAGCAGTGCACGCGTGCGAGCCTTTCGGCCAGACGCCGGACAGCCTCGCTGTCCGGCTCGTCGACGTAGAACTTGGCGATGTACGCGGAGTCGAAGTAGCTCACGCGCGGTCCCGGTCTTCGGAGACCGATTGCGTGCTGTCCGTGCCCCCCTTGAGCGAGCCGAGCATGCGCGTGTAGCCTCGGCGCAGCTTGCGCGCCGCGAAGGGATTGACCGCTACGTTTGCCTCAACCGGCACGATTCGAGCGACGGCCTTCCCGCGGTCGGTCACGGTGATGGGGCCGAGCTTTTCGCTGCGCCTGACCCACTCGCCGGTCTTCTCGTGCAGCTCACGAATCGAGATTGATTTCATGTGTCACATTGTGTCACATCCGCGACCTGCAAGCAATGGCGGGGCGGCCCATGGGTGCACGTCACGGAAGTGGTCATCCTGTTCCCACGGCCCGCGTGGCCAGGGGGTGCAGGACATCGATCGCCCAGCCCAGATCCAGGCGCTCCCCGAGCCAGCGCGGGCATGCCGTCCGCGCGTGGAAGCGGAGCCCCTGCGCCTCGTGCCGCGCCCGGAGGGCCCGCACCGGATCGGCGGGCACCGCGGCCGGCGGCGGGACCTCGGGCAAGGGCCGGCCATCCGGCCGCCGGAACCGGAGCGCGCCGTCGGGCAGCCGGTCGAGCTGGTAGCCCTCCTCGTGCACCGCGCGGTGGTGCCGGCGACAGAGCAGCGCGAGGTTCGACAGCGTCGTCGGGCCGCCTTGCGCCCAGTGGCGCAAGTGATGCCCCTGGCCGAACGGGACCCCGCAGCCCGGAAAGCGGCAGGCCCGGTCCCGGTGGTGGAGCGCTCGCCGCAATGCCGGGGGGATGGTCCGGGCCCGGGCCCCGATCTCCAGGAGGCGCCCGTCCTGGTCGTGCCGCATCACCACCCGGCTCGCGTCGCAGGCCAGGCGCCGCGACGTTTCCGCGGGAACGTGCGCCCCGCCCTCGAGGACGGACTGGCCGGGCTGATCCGGGTCCGCCAGCGCCGATGTATCGACATGGACCACCACCTGGTACCGCTCCCCCGGGGCGCCGGGATCGAGCCCATGGTGCAGGGCCGTCTCCGCGAGCAGCGCCAGCGCGTCTGCCCGCTGCTG
>MGBT01000217.1:10158-34671 GCA_001788395.1 Candidatus Rokubacteria bacterium GWA2_70_23 | reverse complement strand
GAGCAGGGCCCCCACCTCCGGCGTGAGCCGCCCCCGGAGCACCACCATGCCGTCCTCGTCCTGGTGGACGTGAAGCGCCCGGCCCGCGTGCTGCCGCGCGGTTTCGCGGGCCTCGGCCTGCCTGTCCACCCGCCGCCAGCCCCGCACGATCCGTTCGACATGGGCGGCCGTGCCAGCGCGCCCCACCGCGAGTAGCCGCTCTTCGGTCTCCGGGGTCGCCACGCGCGTCAGCGCCCGGACCTTGGCGTACGACAGCTCCCCGCGAGCGAGGGCCTGGGCCAGCCCCGGCAGCGTCCCCAGGGCGCGCGCCACCCGGACCCTCTCCCGGGCCGCACCGAGATCGAGCCCCACCCGCCAGCCGAGCCAGGCGGCGCAGGAGCGGAACCCGGTGTTCCAGCCGCCCCGGGCGTCGAACTCGCGGATCAGATCGAGGAGGCGGGCGGTGGCGGCCTCGAGATGCGCTGACAGCTCGGCGATCTCGTCGCCCAGCCGGTCCAGCTCCGCGACGGGCTCGAGCGTGGCGGGAATGTCTGGCGAGTGGATCTCCATGGCGAGTCCCCCTTCTGCTGGAGCAACTCTACACCCCGATTTCGGAGCCACCTGGGAGCCTCCAGGGCGGGCGATTCCGGGACGAGCGACGATTTTCGGTGCGGCCGCTCCCGGCCGCCCATCACCGGGCCCGTGCGGGCCGCTGGGCCGGCATCCGCCGAGCGCAGCCGGCACGCGGCCATTCCTCGCGGACGAGGCTGTCAAGCGAAAAGCGCGGGAGTGAGCTCATCTCACGAATCTGACGTGCGCCAGCGGCCCAGGGCCAGGGTGTCCACGACGAGGCCGCCGCGAACCTCCAGCGGCGAGGGCTCGTCACACATGCCGACGACGAGCCGAGGCGCGAGGTGGTCGGCGTGGCTGCCGAGCCGGGCCAGCCTGTCCACGCCGGGGGGACCGAGCTCGACGAAGCGCCCGCCCCCCTCGCGGATCAGCCGGTTCTCCCAGCCGCCGGCCGGGAGCCGCTCGCCGAGGTATTCCTCCATGCCCCTGGGCATCATCGCCGTGTCCCCGCGCGGCCGCGCGCGCGCAGTGAAGGGGCGTGACGTCGGTCAGGTATCGGCGAAGGGATCCCGGACCCGCAGGCCCGGAAGCGTCACGAAGCCCTGGTCGTGGGTCCAGATCTCGCCGGCCCCGGCCTCCACGGCCGTCAGCGCGATCTGAAGGTCGAAGATCCGCGGCCCCTGGATCCCACGGTCCTCGGCAGCCTGCAGGAGCCGTCCTGCGAAGCCCGGCCCCGGCTACCACAGGTGACCGCCTCCGGTGGTCGTGAGTGCGTTGATGAAGGCCGCGGCCTCGGACGGGGTCGACGGTCGGCCTGTCGAGGCGGGGTGGGCGACGATGCTCCAGAACTCCGTGACGCACGTCTGCAGGATCCCCCACCCGGAGGAAGACGCGGCAGCCGTTGCCCAACCGAGACAAGACCGGTACGGAAATGCGTGAATTCAAGACCCGACCCCATCTCCGCGGGCGACGTGGTGCATAATCGTGAGGCAAGAGCAGCACACGGAGCCGGCAGACAAGGGAGCGAGGGGAGGGGCACATGGACAAGGCTATCGTCGTACGGGGGCGATTATCTGACCCGCGGCATATCGAACTCGATGAGCCGGTGACCAGCCTCTACGGTGCCGTTGAGGTCGTCGTGCGCGCCGCATCCGAGCGGTTGCCGCCCGTGCGGGACGTTTTCGACCTGATCGCGGGGCTGCCGCCGGGACAGCGGCTGAAGGCGGATATCGACCGCCAGATGCAGGAGGACAGGGCGAGCTGGGGAAACCGGTGAGCAGGCTCTACCTGGATGCCTCCTGCATCATCTATCTGGTCGAGGCATCGAGCCCGTTTCACGCGGCCGTGGTCGCTCGCGTGGCGCGGCACGGGGCCGACCCAGAGTCACGGATCGTCACGTCACGCCTCTCACTACTGGAATGCCGCACGCGCCCGCTCAAAGAGGCGGATTCCAGGTTGCCGGCAGCGTACGATGAGTTCTTCGGGGCCCGGCGCTTCACCCTCGCGGACGTCAGCGACAGGGTCATCGAGCGTGCCACCGAGCTTCGCGCCCGGCATGGGTTCAGGACACCGGACGCGATTCACCTGGCCACGGCGATCGAGGAGCGGGCCGATCTCGTGCTGACCGGCGATGTGGCCCTGAGACGATGCAGCGAGGTCGCGGTGGAGGTTGTGGAGCCGTGACGAAGGCCGGCCGGCGCTTCGCCCTCGGCGCAAGATGGCCGGATTCAGATGGCGCCATTTCGGCACCGGCAGAAAGACGAAGGCGCGGGGCCTCCCGCAGCCCCACGCCGGAAGTGGTGGACGATACTGGACTTGAACCAGTGACCTCCGCCCCGTTCTGGTAGAACCGGGACGTGGATGCCCCGGACAACGCCACCACCTGGCGGTGTGAGGCCGCCGCCATCGCCCCCGGCCGGACGGCCACCTTCCGTCTCCACGTGAACGGCAAGATGGTGGACGGCTTCATCGTCAACCATGGCGGCCGCCACCACGCCTACGTCAATCGCTGCCCCCATGCCGGCACGCCGCTCGACCTCTGGCCCAACGAGTTCTGGACCGAGGACGGCCGGCATCTCATCTGCGCCACCCACGGCGCGACCTTCGGCCCGGACACGGGCATCTGCCTCGAGGGCCCCTGCCCCGGCGCCCGCCTCGAGCGTCTCTCCATCGAGCGCGACGGCCATACGCTGGTGATCTCATGCCCGACATGACGCCCGGCGAGGAGATCGGGGCGAGTCGGCGGGCGAGGTATGATGGTCCCGTGAGCGGGTTCGTGAATGGAGCGGGTCAGGTCGACAGCGCCAGGAGCAGCCTGTCCACGGACCGCTCGAGGCAGCGCCGGATCTCGTCGCGGCAGGCGCGGAAGGCCTCCTCCCCCTGGGTGGCGGGATCGCCGATGTCACCCTCCTCGCCGGCCAGCTCACGCAGGGTGAGCACGGGCCGCCCGCGCGCCTCGGCGAAGTCCTCCACCATGTGCTTCTGCTGGACGGTCATCGTGACGATGAGGTCGGCCTCCGCCAGGAGATGGCGGTGCCGCTTGAGATCGGTGGACACCAGGTCGTCCTCGCCGAGGTGAATGCCCTCCTCCCGCAGCACGATCCGCGCATCCAGCGACGGCAACATGCCGTCCCGCGCGTAGGGGGCGATGCCCCCGGACCGGATGCGGACGCCCTCCAGCGCGTCCCGCTCCGCCAGCATCCGCTGGAGCAGCGCCTGCGCCATCACGCTGCGGGCGGTGTTGGCGTGGCAGACGAGGAGAATCGTCCTCACCGCTCCTCCCACGGGGACTGCCAGAGGCGCACCCCACCGCCGAGGTCCTTCCACTCGGCAGCGGGCCGCTCGTGGAGCGTCCGGCCGAAGTCCGTCCCCGGCGGCATCTTGAGATCGGCGCCGAGCGTGCCGGGGAAGAGCGCCACCAGCTCTTCGGGCGCCAGTCGACGATCCGCCACGAGACGCCTGATCGCCTGCGGCTGGGCCAGCAGCGTGTAGCCGTAGCCGAAGGAGTGGAACACCTGGCCGTTGACCCCCGCGCCGGCCTCGCTCGCGAGGTAGACCACCAGCGGCGCCACGTTGTCCGGATCGCGCTCGGTGCCGGCAGCCAGCTCGCTCGGCCACTTGCCGGTCTCGGCGAACACCTTCTGGCCGCGCGGCGTCGAATCGATCATCCGCGTGGCGCCGCTCGGCAGGATGGCATTGGCCGTCACCCCGTATTTCGCGAGCGCATTGGCCGTGGACCAGGTGAGACCGAGGATGCCGGCCTTGGCCGCGGCATAGTTGGGCTGCCCCGGCGAACCCAGGGCCGAGACCGACGACATGCTGATGATCCGCCCGCCCTGCTGCTGGCGCATGGCGCTGGCGGCGGCGCGGGTGCAGTTGAAGGTGCCCTTGAGGTGGACGGCGATCACCGCGTCCCACTCGGCCTCGGTCATGTTGAAGATCATGCGGTCGCGCAGGATGCCGGCCACGTTGACCAGGATGTCGATGCGTCCCCAGGCGTCGATCACCTGCTGGACCATGGCGGGTCCCTGCTCGGAGTCGGCCACCGAGCCGTAGTTCGGCAGCGCCGTGCCGCCCTGCTTCCTGATCTCCTCCACGACCTGGTCCGCCGGCCCTCGCTCCACCCCGTCGCCCCCGAGGCTCGCGCCCAGGTCATTGACCACGACCCTGGCGCCGGCCGCGGCCAGCGCGATGGCGATCCCGCGACCGATGCCGCGCCCGGCTCCCGTCACCAGCGCCGTCTTTCCGTCGAGCATGCCCATGTTTGTGTGCCTCTCAGGACAGCGAGTCGAGGAAATCCGCCAGGACCCGGTTGAAGGCCTCCGGCTGGTCCAGGTTGGACGAGTGCCCCGCGCCCGCGATGACCTCGAGTCGGGCGCCGGGGATCTTCTTCGCCATGTACTCGCACGGCGCCAAAAAGGGCGTGTCCTGGTCCCCCACGATGATGAGCGTGGGCACGCGAATCCCCGGCAGGGAGTCGATTGACTGTCTCCCGTGTGTCGTTCAGTCGGGAAGCGGGCGGTAGTACGACTTCCCCGCCCCCACCCACTCCTCGAGCATGGCGCGGAACGCTGGCCCCATGGGGTCGATGCCGCGGATGGGCATGGTCCCGCGCCGGATCGTGAAATCGTGCGGCGCCAGCTCGCCGGCCCGCACGAAGTGCCTCTCTGCCGCCTCGCCCCGTCCTCGCTCGGCGAGCCAGCGGCCGAGCCCGAACTCCGCCCGCGCCTGCTGATCCGCCTGGCTCGGCACGGGCTGCAGGGCCCGCACCTCTCGCGCCGCCATGACGGGCGCCTCGCCTCCTCGCTCCGCTCGGGGGATCTCCATGTCCGCTCGGCTCGCCTTCGGCTGCGCCTCGCCCCTCACCCAGGCGCGCAGCGCGCCCAGATGGCGGGCCGCCTCGATCCCCGTGATGTGGCGGAAGGTGTCGGTGCCGAAGGCCACGTCGTTGGGCCGGACGATACGGCCGCGCTCGTCGATCCAGACAACCGTGGGGACATTCACCATGTTGTAGAGGTCGGCGACCGCGTGCCCGACGTCGATGAGCGAGGGATGGGTCGGCCTCGCCGCCTCGATCCAGGGTCGTGCATCCTCCGGGCCCCGGTCGAGCGCGACGGTGATCACCACGAAGCCGAGCTCTTTCAGCTCCTCGTACAGCGCCTGCCACACCGGCAGGTCGAGGCGGCACCCTCACCAGGAGGCGTAGGCGACGAGGAAGACCTTCTTCCCGCGGTGCTCGGCCAGCGAGTGGAGCCGGCCGTGAAGATCGGGGAGCGTGAAGTCGGGCGCCTCGAGCGAGGCCAGCGCTCCGGCGCGATCGGCGGCGGAGGCACCGAGGTACGCCGCGCCCTCCTCGAGGTCCAGCGCCAGCGGCCGGTCGAGGAGGGCCGCCAGCGCCTCGAGGGCGATGCCGTCTGGCGTGGCGAGTGCAGCTCCGGCAGGGACCGGCACACACAGCCCCTCCCGGCACAGGCCTTCGGGCTCGAGCCGCCACCCGAGAGCCTCGACTGCCTGCGGCGAGAGCCTGACCGCCCCGCCCTCGACCCGGGCCGGCACCTCGACGGGCCTGCCGCCATCGAGGAGGGTGAAGCTGCGCTCAGGCTCGCTCACGCTCGCCTCCTCGCTCCGCTCGGGGGATCCCCATGTCCGCTCGGCTCGCCTTCGGCTGCGCCTCGCCCTCCTCGCTCCGCTCGGGGGATCGCCCTGTCCGCTCGGCTCGCCTTCGGCTGCGCCTCGCCCTCCCACCCCGGCTCGCCGAGGCGCGACGCCGCCGAGATGTCCGCGCTCATGTCGCGCGCGATGGTGGGGCTCATGACCATCTCCTCGATGACCGTCCGCTGCGGCAGCGACACGCAGAGCAGGACGGCCTGCGCCACGTCCTCGGGCTGCATCATGGTGGCCCGCGCCCGCGCACCGGGCACGAGGGGGCGGTTGTCGAGGATGGGCGTGTCCACCTCGGCCGGCATGATGGTCGTGGCGCGGATCCCCTTGTCGCGGAGCGTCGCGTGCACGTGTCCCATGAGGTTGCGCACCGCGGCCTTCGCTGCGCCGTAGGGCGCCCCGCCGATGAGCCCCGGTCGTAGCGCCGCCACCGATGAGACGGTGACGATGGTCCCCGCGCCGCGCTCGATCATGCCGGGCAGCACGGCCTGGGTCAGCGCGAAGACGCCCGTGAGGTTCACGCCCATCACCTGCTCCCACTCCTCGAGACCCACCCAGCGGATGTGGCGCACCCGGCTCGAGTGCCCGGCGTTGTTCACCAGGATGTCCACGCGGCCGAAGCGCTCCTGCGCGAAGCGCGCCAGATCCACGGCCTCCGCCGCCTTCGACAGGTCGGCCCGCCGCGCCGCGGCCTTGCCGCCCGCCCGCTCGATCTCTGCGGCCACCGCTTCGAGCGGCGCCATTCGCCGCCCCGCGACGACCACCCGCGCTCCCTCCGCCGCCAGCATCACGGCAGTGGCCCGCCCGATGCCGCTGCCGCCACCCGTGACGACCGCGACCTGCCCTTCGAGCCTCCGCATGTCCTCTGCGCCCTCCTGGCCGGCCGCCTCGGCCGACCTCAGTTCCACGCCCACGTCGAGCTGCGGCATCAGTAGGCGGGCAGCTTCCCGGCGCTGGCGCCAGACTTGCGGACCGCGGCCACCTCCTCGGCAGCCTTCGACGCGAGAAACCGGCTGTCGCTGGCGAGCGTCACGAACTGGTAGCCGGCGGCGATCATCGTGAGCGCATAGGCCGCCGTGTTGTTGTGGATCCCGGCCACGACCCCGTGGCGCTTGCAAGCCTCCACGATCTTCAGCTGCGCCTCCACCACCGGCGGGTCGGTCTGGTCGAGCCGCGGCTTGCAGCCCAGCGCCAGGCTCAGGTCCCCGGGGCCCACGTAGACGGCGTCCACGCCGGGGACGCTCAGGATCTCGTCCAGGTTCTCGATCGCCTGGGCCGTCTCGATCATGGGCATGACGACGATGTCCGCGTTGGCGCGGTCGCCGTAGTCGGCGCCGGCGTAGATGGAGGCGCGCACGGGGCCCCAGCTCCGGAATCCCCGCGGGGGGTACTTGCACGCGCCCACGAGCGCCTCGGCCTGGGCGCGGGTATTGATCATGGGGCAGATGACGCCGTACACCCCGGCATCGAGGATTTTCATGAGCCGCCCGGGATCGTTCCACGGCACGCGAGCCAGCGGCATCACGGACGTGGTGGAGATGGCCTGGAGCAGGGTCACGGCCGTCTGGTAGTCGATCACCCCGTGCTGCATGTCGATGGTGAGCGAATCGAATCCCTGATGGGCCATGACTTCCGCGGAGAAGGAGGCGGGGATGGACAGCCAGCCGTTCACGACCGCCTCGCCCCGCGCCCAGACGGACTTCAGCGTGTTCTCTCTCACGGCACTCTCCTGGTCGGATCAGTAGTTGATGGAGCAACAGGCCCAAGAATACATCAGAATCCGCCCCGCCTCGCGCGAGGACGTTCGCATCGGCGGTCAGCGCCGGCGCAGCAGCAGGTGCGGCCCTCCCTCGGCCGCCACGACGTAGCGGTACTCCGGGGCGCCGGGCGAGGGCGAGATGCTCACCGTGTCGCCCTGGCGGACCATGGTCGCGCCCGGCAGGTTGCGCCAGGGATAGGTCGTCGCGTTGAGCAACACGTGATCGCTCTTCTCCAGCCCCACCGGGAAGACGAAGACGCGCGGGCGCATGGCGAGATGCGGGACATACGGGTCCTGCGCCGACAGCGCGGCGCCCTCGGGCACCATCGCCATGACGCGGTAGGCGGCCCGCTGCTCCGGCGTCGGCCAGAAGCGGTACACGGCCAGCTGATTCACCGTCCGCGAGGCCAGCGCGAGACTCGCGATCATGGCCACCACCAGCACCGCGGCGGGCAGGCGCCCGGGGCGGCGGGCGGCGAGCCGCGCATAGCCCGCCACCGCGGCCACGAACAGGAAGGGGAGGACGAAGGCCTGGTACTGGGTGCGGTGGTGGAAGAGGATCGGATCGCGGCTCAAGAGATTCTGGGCGAGCCCCGGCAGGGCGCCCACCACCTCGAGCGGCGCCGCCAGCGGGAGCAGCGCCAGCGGAGCCAGGAGCGCCCCCAGATAGACGAGGCGTTCGAGCGTCAGGAGCCCCGCCGCCGTGCGGAGCGGATGGAGGAGCACCGTGGAGACGATCTCGGGGAGCGAGCGCCCCAGATGATCGTAGCGCCAGAGGTGGCTGTAGGCTTCGCCCCGGTAGTACGGGATCACCCAACGCAGCTCCACGAAGAAGATGCCGAGGGCGCCGGCGGTCAGGCCGGCGCCCCAGAGCCAGCGGCCGCGCGCCAGCGCCACCCACATCCCGAGCCCCGCCACCGCGATGGCCGCATCCTCCCGGCTCGCGAGCGCCAGCGCCGCAGCGCCGCAGGCCCAGAGCGGCCGCTCCGCCTCGACGGCCCAGATGGCGGCCAGCAGCAGCGGGATCACGAGCGCGGCCGCGTGGAAGTCGCGCACGTTGATGCCGTGGAGCGACGGGTTCACGAGGTAGAGCACGGCGAACACCGCCGCGGGCCGCTCGTCCCCGAGCCGCTTGGTTGCGATGCCGAACACCGCCACGGCGCCCAGCGCCAGGAGCGCCGACTGTCCCACGAGGAGCACCACCGGCCCCGGCGCCACCCAGAAGGCCGGCACGAAGAGGTACATGATCGGCGAGAGGTGGTCGCCCCAGGCGTGCATCTCGGGCAGACTCACCCGCGGGCCGCGCCCCCCGGCGAGATTCCATACGAGCTGCACGTAGTAACCCAGGTCGAGGGCGTGAGTGAGGAAGGTGAAGTGGCGGGTCACGGTGACGAAGGAGAAGAGAGCCGCGTAGGCCACGACCCCGATCGCGACGACGCGTCGTGGGCGCCACGAGGGAACCGCCGCAGGCCGCAGCAGCAGCCGCAGGGAGACCACGGCCAGGATCGCCAGGACGATCTCCTCCGGCCGCCACCACGGGAACACCAATGCCCCGAGGAGGCAGGCCCCGAGGGCCAGCGCCAGCAGATCCAGCAGACGAGCGGGCGTCACGAGACGATCAGGCGCCGCGCGGCCCCCCGGCCTGCCCCGAGAGCCGCGTGTACCGTCCGCGGATCGTCTGGAGGCGGCGCGAGCGCTTGAGACCGGACCGGTGGAGGAGGTACCGGGCCACGACCCAGAGGATCTTCAGGCCGTAGATGCAGGAGTCGGAGAAGCTCGCGGAGGACGCCTCCGGGAAGTAGCGGACCGGCACGGGGATCTCGGCGATGCGGAAGCCGCCCGCCACCGCCTGGGCGATGATCTCCTGGTCGAAGACGAAACCGTCGGAGTTCATCCTGAAGTTCACGGCCTCGAGCGCGTCCCTGTGGAAGGCGCGGTAGCCCGTGTGGAACTCCGACAGGTCGAGCCCGAAGGCCCGATTCTCCACCCAGGTCAGCGCCCGGTTGGCGAGGTACTTCCACCAGGGCATCCCCTGCTGGATCGCGGAGCCGCCCCCCTTGAGGCGAGAGCCCAGCACCAGCTCGGCCTCGCCGCGCACGATGGGCTCGATGATCCTGGGCACGAGCGTGGGATCGTACTGGTAGTCCGGGTGCACCATCACCACGATCTCGGCCCCGGCCTTGAGCGCCTCGGTGTAGCAGGTCTTCTGGTTCGCCCCGTAGCCGTAGTTCCTGTCGTGGACGAAGACCTCGAGCCCCAGCTGGCGCGCGATCTCGCGGGTGGCGTCGGTGGACCCGTCGTCCACCAGGATGACCAGGTTGACGGAGTCCTTCGGCAGCTCCTCGTAGGTCATCCTGAGCGTCCGCCCGGCGTTGTAGGCGGGCATGACCACGACGACCTTGGGCTGCGGCATCTATCTCGCGCCTTGCACCGTGCGAGCAACCGAGCAGACGGCCACGAACTGATACCCCAGCCCGTTCTTCCAGCAACGCGCGGCGGCAGCCGACAGCCCGTGCAGCGCCCGGAGCCAGGCTCCGTGGAGCCGCTCCGGCACCACCAGCGGCAGCGGCACCGGCGTCACCCGGAGAGCGCGCAGCTCGAGCCCCGCCAGGGCCAGGAGCTCGAGGAAGGTGCGCCGCGTGAAGAAGCGGAGGTGGGTGCCGTCGAGGATGCCGCGCTCGGCGTACTTGAAGCGCCCGAAGAGGAGCGACAGGCGCACCCAGAGATGCGCCACGTTGGGCACCGAGACGATCACAACCGCTCCCGGGGCGAGGAGGCGGTTGAGCCTGCGCATCACCGCCAGGGGGTCGCTCAGGTGCTCGAGCACATCGCCGTACACGGCCGCCACGAAGGGCCCATCGAGCGGGGGCATCTCCCGCTCGAGGTCCACCACCACGACCTCCCGGCACTTCCCGCGCGCCGCGGCCGCCCGGGCCGGGTCGCGCTCGAGCGCGGTCACCTGCCAGCCTCGCGTCGTGAGCTCAGCCGCCAGGAAGCCGTCGGCGGCTCCCACGTCGAGCACCCGCCGGCCGCCCCCCTCGCCCAGCGCGGCCAGGATCAGCGCGTGGCTCGAGTGGGGATCGCCCTTCAGCCGGTACGCGGCCGAGCTCACGGAAGCCGCGTGAGCAGGGCCACGACCTCCTCGACGAGCCGCCGGGCCCGCTCGGCGAGCTCCTCCGGCGTCTTGTTGGAGATGGGATGCGGCGTCAGCGTCCACGCGAAGTCTCCGGCCCCATGCGCCTGCGCCATGGCGCGCCCGGTCTCCTCGAACAGAATGGCTATGCCGTCCTTTCCCGGACCGCGCGCGTGACCGCCAGTGAGTGCTGCCGCCCGGCCCAGCCTGGGCACACCGCGGAATACCCGCCCGCCGCGCCGCCCGCGGCCACCACAAGAATATCATCGCGCTCCGCCGGTGCATGGACCAGAGTGCCGCCGGTGCCCTCGGGGAGCAGCCCCGGCACCTTGCCGATGCGGTGCCGGTCCGCCATGCTCCGCCACGCGTGCGCGGTCAGGTCCTCGCGGATGGCCGCCTTCGAGAAGCCGTCCGCCGCGTAGTAGTGCTCGATCGCGCGGAGCGCGTCGTCGGTGTGCACGTCCATCCTCGACACGAGCGGCTTCATCGGTCACTCCTCCACGCAAGAGAGCTCACGGCCGGTTCGAGTAGAGCCAGCGGCCCCCGGTGTGGGCCAGGAGATGCACCTCCGCCGGCGGAAGGTCGCGCATCACGCTCTGCCCCGGGCCCGCGGCCGACAGGAGGAAGACCCGCCGCTCTCCCTGCCACACCTCCCGCAGCCGGCGGGCGTCCCAGAACACCTCCCGCGCCTCGGGAAAGGTCGCGCCGAACGCGAGATTGGACTGCAGCCCGTTCACGATGGCGACCGGCCGGTCGAGGCTCAGGAGCCACGAGGCGCTATTCTCGAGGGCTCCCTCGTGGGCCAGCACGTCCAAGGGATTCGCCCGCAGCGCGATGGCCTCGGTCAGGGTCCGGACCGAGCGGCTCTTGGCAAAGAGCGCAAACCCTTCCACCGTGACGGGCAGGAAGGCGATCATGGCGGCGAGGAGAGCGCCGAGCCCGACCATCGGACGCCGCAGGGCGAGACCCAGCGCCGCGCCCAGCCCGCCGAGGCCGAAGATCAGCGCCAGCGAGCCGAAGACGGGCCGGAGCTGCACGAGCGGCATGAAGGGCATCTCGTGCCCGCCCCGCGCAGCCATGTTCCGCGCGGCCAGATCCACCGTGAGGGGCGCGCCCCCGGGAAGCGGGAGCCGCCCCTGCCAGGCCAGGAAGGAGACGGCGGCCAGCGCGAGGAGCAACACCGCCGCCGGCAGGAGGAGCGTCCGCGGCGACGGCGCCCCCGGCGCTCCGTCCAGCACGTCCTCCCAGAGCTTCGCCACGAGGAGCGCCATGGCCGGGAACGCCGGGAGCCCGTAATGCGGCAGCTTGAACGGGGACAGCGTGAAGAAGCCGAGGACCACCACGGTCCAGAGCGCCAGCAGAAGCCAGGGCCGCGCCCACGGGTTGTCCCTGGGATCGCGGAGTCCCCGCCACACCGCCCAGGGCAGCGCGAGGCTCCACGGGAAGAAGCCGGCCGCCGTCACGCCCACGAACTCCAGCGCCGACAGCGGCACGTCCTCATCGGGGAACACCCGGCTCCGGGTGAAGTTCAGCACGTGATTGTCCACGACGGTGTACCAGAGGAACCCACGGTTGCTCCACTCCACGAGCAGGTACCAGGGCAGGGCCACGGCCAGGAAGAGCGCCACCCCGGCCCACGGGACGAAGCGCGCGGCGACGTCGCGCTCCCGCACCAGCACGAGGAAGAGCGCGATCACGGCCAGCGGGCCGATGGCGCCCAGAACGTCCTTGGCGAGCACCGCCAGGGCCAGGCTCGCGGCGCAGACGAGAAGCCAGCGCCTGCCGCCACCCGTATACGCCTCGATGAACGCCCCGAAGGCCACCAGGATGAAGAGCACGAAGAGCAGGTCCGGCTTGACGAGCCGAGCGAACAGGAAGAGCTCGAGGTTGGCCGCCACGATGAGCCCTGCCACGAGACCGAGGCGGAGGGAGCCAAGCCTCAGCCCGAGCCAGGCGGTCGCCACGGCCACGCCGATGGCCGGCAGCGCCGAGGGCAGCCGGGCCGCGCCCTCGCTGACGCCGAGGAGGGCGAAGGCACCCGCCATGAGCCAGTAGAGCAGCGCGGGCTTGTCGAAGTAGCGCACCCCGTTGACGTGGGGCGTGACCCAGTCCCCGAGATGGAGCATGTCCCGCGCGATGGCGGCGTGAAATCCCTCGGGCGGGTCCACGAAGGGCGCGTGCCCCAGGCCGCCCAGGAACAGGGCGGCGGCGACCAGCGCGACACCCAGGAGGATCTTCGTGCTCATCGGCGTGATCGGCGCGCGGGGCGAGAGCGGTCAGGAACGCCCGTGTTCGCCCCGTCAGCGCTGGACGCGGACCACGGCGTCCGACGGCAGATCGCCGAGGAGCTCGGCGACGGCGCGCTCCATCAGCTCGCGGTCCTTGGACTCGAGCGTCACCTTGACCTTGTACTCGGGGTTGGAGAACTCGGGATAGGAGCCGAGCATCAAGTCGGGGTGACGCCGCAGCAGCTCGTTCAGATAGTCGGCGAGGATCCCCTCGCCCATGCTGACGAACACGCTCGTCAGGAAGAACGGGGACTCCCGGAAACGCTCCTTCAGTGCGTCGAACTTCTGGCGAAAGATCTCGGGGACCCCGGGCAGCACGTGGATGTTCCGGATCACCACGGCGGGGAACACGAGCCCGGTCCCGCCCACAAGCTCCGCGCCCTCGGGCACCTCGGCCATCTTGAGCCGCGCCTCGGTGAGCCGGCCCTTGTAGAAACCCTGGAGCAGGTCCACGAGGTGCGGGTCACGCACGACCCGCACGCCCAGGGCCCGCGCGACGCCCTCGATGCTCACGTCGTCGTGGGTGGGCCCCACGCCGCCGGAGGTGAAGACCACATCGAAGGCCCGGCTCTGCGGGGCGACCTCGGCGGCGATGAGATCCACCTCGTCGGGGATGACGGAGATCTTCCGCACCGTCACACCCAGCCCGCGCAGCTCCCGGCAGAGATACGACGCGTTCTCGTCCACGACCTTCCCGGAGAGGAGCTCGTTGCCGATGAGGATGATGCCCGCGGTCTTCGCCATGGCGATCCATGGTAGCACGGCGATGCGCGGCCGGAGTAGGCCCGCCCGAGGAGAAGGTGATAGAATGGCCGCCGCCATGACGCTCCCCGACTCGTCCCGAGAGGAGACTTCGCGATGACCGACGACGCCTCCCGCATCACGCTCCGCGGCTGGGCCCTGATCCTGGGGGCCTCGTCCGGGTTCGGCGAGGCGACGAGCCTGGCCCTGGCGCGCGCGGGCATGAACATCTTCGGCGTGCATCTGGACCGGAAGGGGACGCTGCCTAACGTCGAGCGCATCGTGGGCGAGATCCGCGCGCTGGGCCGCGAGGCCCACTTCTTCAACATCAACGCGGCCGACGAGGAGAAGCGCGCCGAGGTGGCCGCCGCGATGGAGCAGGTGCTGAAGGAACGCGGCGATCTGGGGCGGCTCCGCGTGATGCTCCACTCCCTCGCCTTCGGCACGCTCAAGCTCTTCATCGCCGACCCGATGAAGGAAGCCGTCACGAAGCCGCAGATGGACATGACGGTGGACGTGATGGCCCACAGCCTCATCTACTGGGCGCAGGAGATCGTCGGGCGCGGCCTCATGGCTGAGGGCGGCCGGATCTTCGCCATGACCTCCTCCGGCGGCGCCCGCGTCCTCCCCTTCTACGGCCCGGTGTCCGCGGCCAAGGCGTCGCTCGAGTCGAACATCCGCCAGCTCGCCGCCGAGCTCGCCCCGCGCGACATCACGGCGAACTCCATTCGCGCCGGCGTCACCGCCACACCCGCGGCCAAGAAGATCCCGAACTACGAGGAGTTCTCCCGGCGGGCCGTCGAGCGCAATCCGCACCGCCGGATGACCACGACGGACGACGTGGCGCGCGCCATCGTGGTGCTGTCCCATCCCGACACGTACTGGATCACCGGGAACGTCATCGGCGTCGATGGCGGCGAAGAGATCACCGGCTAGTGCCGGCCCAACTAACTTCGCCATGGCTCGCTCACGCTCGCCCGATTCCCGTGTCCGCTCGCCTGGCCTCCGGCTGCGCCTCGCCCAGCCATGTTCTCGGTCGGCGCCGGTCCTCGACGTACACCCACGTACGCCTCCGGCCGGCGCCTGCGGGGCTGCCGCCCCTCTTGCCATGTCCGCTCAGCTTGCCTTCGGCTGCGCCTCGCCAGGCCACGGGCCTCGTCTGGCTCGTCATTTGGGCCGGCACCCTGCGGGCGCCCGCGGGGTGTAGGCGAAACTCGTTGGACGCGCACTAGGCTCCCCGGCCGGCGCGCGGCCGCCCATGACCTACGTCCAGAGCGCGGTGCTGGGGATCGTCCAGGGTCTCACCGAGTTCCTCCCGGTTTCCTCCTCCGGCCACCTGATCCTGGTCCCGCGCCTGCTGGGCTGGCAGGACGAGGGACTCGCCTTCGACGCGGCCATCCACCTCGGCACGCTCGCCGCGCTGCTGGTCTACTTCCGGCGAGACCTCGTGGAGATGGCGCTCGGGACCGACCGACGCCTCGCCGTGCTGCTCGCCGCCGCCACCGTGCCCGCGGGACTGGCGGGGCTCTTCCTGGGCAAGGCCATCGAGACGCGCCTCCGGAGCCCCATGGTCGTGGCCGTCTCCCTCATCGTCTGGGCCCTCGTCATGTGGATCGCGGACCGCCAGGCTTCACGCCGCCGCCAGCTCACCCAGGCGCCGGCCCACGTGGGCTGGCTCGCGGGAATGGCCGTCGGCGTCGCGCAGGCCATCGCGCTGATCCCCGGCACCTCTCGCTCGGGGATCACGATCACGGCCGGGCTCTTCGCCGGCATGAGCCGCGTGACGTCCGCGCGCTTCGCGTTCCTGCTCAGCATCCCGATCACCGCCGCAGCGGGCGGCTTCAGCGCGCTCAAGCTCCTCGGGCACGGACTCGATCCGGCGCTCCTGGGCCCCCTCGGCATGGGAGTGCTCACGTCCTTCCTGGCGGGGCTCGCGGCGGTGTGGTTCCTCGTCAACTTCCTGCAGCGCCGCTCGCTCCTGCCCTTCGTCATCTACCGCTGCGCCCTGGGGGTCGTCATCATGTGGATGTTCCGTTGAGCCGCCGCAAGCCCCCATGATCGACGCCGGCCATGGGCAGGCGTCGCTCGAGGATTCCCCCTGGGGGGCGCGGATCAGGGCGGCGCGGGAGGCTTACGAACCGGAGACGCCGGCGCCGCCCAAGTAGCGGAGAAGCCACTCGCGGCTGCGCTCGAGGGCCTGGAGCCGGTGGAGCGGCTCGGATAATCGGTGGTCGGCGCCCTCGATCATGCACAGCTCCCGCGGCGCAAGGGCCCGCTCGAAGAGCGCCCGGCCGTGGGCCGGCGGCACGACCTCGTCGTGGTCGCCCTGGATGACGAGGACGAAGCGGACGCCCGCGGGGGCTTCGGCGTGGCGACCCGCGCGCACCTCCGCGATCAGCGCGGGCCAGGAACCGCGGGCCTCCGATCCTTGCCCGGCCGCGAGGTCCAGGAGATTGGCCGGCGCGTTCCAGGTGACCACGGCGCCTGGTGGCCGCTGCCGTGAGGCTACCCAGAGCGCGATGAAGCCGCCGAGGCTCGAGCCGAGCAACCCGAAGCGGCCATCGAGGTGCGGGTGCCCGCCGAGGTGGGCGAGCACGGCCTCGAGATCGGCGATGCGGCTCGCCACCGTCGCGCCCTGGTAGGCTCCGCCAGACTCGCCACTGCCGCGGAAGTCGAAGCGCACCAGCGCCAGGCCCGCGGCCGGCAGCTCGCGCGCGAGCAGGAGATACTTGTCGCTGTCCTTGGAAGCGCCCATGCCGTGGCAGGCCACGACGCAGGGGCTCGGCTCATGAAGCCGAGGCCGATGGAGGACGCCGACCACTTCCGCGCCTCCCACGCCGACGCTGAAGCGCTCGGCCATCACCGCCGCGCTCACTGCTGCGCCGAGGCTAGGCCCAGATGAGATCGAAGAGCTGGCAGGCATTGACGGAGAGCCGGTACATGGTTTCCTCGACGGGAAGCCGCTTGATCTTGGCCACCTCTTCCGCCACGCGGGAGGCAAGCCACGGCCCCGAGGCCAGAGCCTCGAACTCGCCCCTGTACGGCCACGGCCCGTCGCTCTCCACGAGCAGCGAATCCAGCGGCACCCACTCCGCGAGCTCGCGATCGCGCTCCCGGTACACCACCTCCGGCGTGACCGAGACGAAGTAGCCCGCGTCCAGGATGGCGCGGGTCACCTCCCGCGGCGCCTTGTGCCAGTGGAACACCGCGCGCTCCACGCCGGCCGCCTTGAGCGCCTCGAGCGCCCCCGCCGCCGCGCCGTGCGGAGCGTGGATCACCACCGGCAGGTCGAAGCGCGTGGCGAGACCGAGCAGCCGCCCGAGCCGCTCCCGCCCGCGCGTCATGAGAGAGGCCGCGTCCGCGGCCCCTTCCAGGTTGTACCAGGGAAGCCCCACCTCCCCCAGCGCCACGAGCCTGGAATGGTTCGCGATCACCTGCTCCTCGACCTGGGCCAGCTCCTCGTCGGTGAGATGGGCCCACTCCGGGTGGAAGCCCAGCGCGGGCCATACGGCCTTGCCGTTGGCGGCGACGGCTTCGAGCGTCCGCGCATTGCTCTGCGGGTCGCAGCCCACCGCCACGACCCCCCAGACGTCGGACTCGAGCGCGCGGGAGAGCGTCGCCCGCAGATCGGAGAAGGCGGCATCGTGCAGATGGCAGTGGCTGTCGACGATCACTCGCGGTCCCTCCCTTAGCAGCGTGCTGAAAAACCCGCAGGCTGCTCAAAAAGGTCCAGATGCGAGGCGGCGCCCGACGGCCGCACCCGAGGCGTACTCCGCTTGGCGAGCCGAGCCGGAGGCGAGGTGAGCGCATCCGGAGACCCGGGCGAGCGTGAGCGAGCCACGTTGAGCGTGCGGCTGAGGGCGCCGTACCTCCGCAGATGGGCCTTTTTCAGCAGCCTGCTAGGAGCCGGCCACCACCATGCGGCCGATCAGGAGCGTCGGCGACGCAGTGCGGTCCCGGAACACCAGGTCATTGCCCACGCCCTCCACGGCGTGGAACATGTCCAGCAGGTTTCCCGCGATGGTGATCTCCTCCACCGGATAGGCCAGCTCCCCGTTCTCGATCCAGAGCCCCACGACGCCGCGGGAGTAGTCGCCCGTGACGCCGTTGACCCCGAAGCCGATGAGCTCGGTGACGTACAGCCCCTGCGTGACGCTCCGGATGAGCGCCTCCGGGCTCGACTCGCCCGCGGCCAGGTAGAGGTTGGTCGTGGACACCGAGACGCCGCTGCCGTCCCGCGCAGCGTGGTGCGTGGAGGGCAGCCCCAGCTTGCGGCCGGTGTAGGTGTCGAGCAGGTAGGAGGCGAGCACGCCCTTGTCCACCAGCACGGTGCGCCGCACCGAGAGCCCTTCCCCATCGAAGGGGCGCGAGCCGAGGCCGCCCGGGCGCGTGGCGTCGTCCACGATGGTCACCGAGGGGGCGGCCACCGACTGCCCGAGCCGGTCGAGAAGAAACGAGGCGCCGCGGTAGAGCGACGGCCCCGAGGCCGCGCCGGCCAGGTGACGCAGGAGGCTCGCCGCCGTCTCCCGGTCGAAGATCACCGGCACCTCGGCCGTCTTCACCGACCGGCCGCCGAGCCGGCGGAGCGCCCGCTCGGCGGCCTTCCTGCCGATCTCCTCCGGCGGATCGAGTGCGACGCGCTTGCGCGTGACGTGATACCAGGCATCCCGCTGCATCTCCCCGCCGCTCGCGGCCACCGGCGCCACCGACAGGCTGAAGGAGGAGGCGCGGTACTCGCCGGCGAAGCCGTGGGTCGTGGCGTAGGCGTAGCACGCCCGATGATCCGAGAAGTCCCCGCCCTCGGAATTCGTGATGCGTGGGTCGAAGTCCAGCGCCGCCTGCTCCGCGCGCCGGGCCAGGTCAATCTTCTCCTCGGGCGACAGATCGTGCCCCGTGGGATCGGCCAGGTCGAGGTCGGGCAGCGGCGGATGCGCCAGCTCGGCGGCGTCCGGGAGTCCCGCCAGCTCGTCCGGGCTCGTGATCCGCGCCAGCGACACCGCGTCCTCCACCAGCCGCCCGACGGACTCGCGGCTCAGGTCCGAGGTGGAGGCGGCCGCCACCGACTGTCCCACGAACACGCGAAGCGCCAGGCGCTGCTCGCGCGCGTGTTTGACGGTGTCCACCTGGCCGAGGCGCACGAGGGCGGAGAAGGCCTGCGCCTCCACCACGAAGGCATCCGCCGCGGTGGCCCCCTTCGTCGTGGCGCGGGTGAGGAGGTCGGCAAGCAGATCGAGCATCAGACCTGCGTGCCTCCGACGGTCATGCCGTCGATGCGGATCGTCGGCAGCCCCACGCCCACGGGCACCGACTGCCCGTCCTTGCCGCAGGTGCCGACGCCCTCGTCGAGCTGCAGGTCGTTCCCGACGCGGGAGATCCGCGTCAGCGCCTCCGGGCCGTTGCCGATCAGGGTCGCGCCCTTCACCGGCGCCGTGACGCGGCCGTCCTCGATCAGATAGGCCTCGCTGGCCGAGAAGACGAACTTCCCGCTGGTGATGTCCACCTGCCCCCCGCCGAAGTTCACGGCGTAGAGCCCCCGCGGGACGGAGCGGATGATCTCCTCCGGGTCGTCCTGGCCGGCGAGCATGAAGGTGTTGGTCATGCGCGGCATCGGCGGGTGGGCGAAGGATTCGCGGCGGCCATTGCCCGTGGGCTCCATGCCCATGAGACGCGCGTTGAGAAGATCCTGCAGGTAGCCGCGCAGGATCCCGTTCTCGATGAGCACGTTGCGGCCCGTCGCCGTGCCCTCGTCGTCCACGTTGAGCGAGCCCCGCCGGTTCGCGAGGGTCCCATCGTCCACCACGGTCACGAGCTCGGAGGCGACCTTCTGGCCGAGACGGCCGGAGAAGGCCGAGGTGCCCTTGCGGTTGAAGTCGCCCTCGAGGCCGTGCCCCACGGCCTCGTGGAGCAGGATCCCCGGCCAGCCCGGGCCGAGGACCACGGTGAGGGTGCCGGCGGGCGCGTCCACCGCGGCGAGGTTGAGCACCGCCTGCCGCGCGGCCTCCGTGGCGAAGCGGCGCCAGCGCTCGGCCTCCAGGAAGAAGTCCAACGGGACGCGGCCCCCGCCGCCGTGGGAGCCGATCTCCCGCCTGCCGCCGTCCTCCGCGATCACCGTCACGTTGAGCCGGGTGAGCGGCCGCACGTCCCCCACCGTCAGCCCCGACGGCGTCGCGATGAGAACCACGACTTCCTCGCTGCCGAGGCTCGCGATGACCTGACGCACGCGCGGGTCCCAGGCGCGGGCGGCGGCATCGACGCTGCGCAGCAGCTCGAGCTTTCGGCCGAGGTCGGCGGCGAGAGGCGGCTCGGCGAGGCTGTAGAGATCGTGGGGCTGGCGCCCGCGGTCGATGGAGACCACGGCCGAGGTGCGGGCGTGCGCGGCGATGGCCCGGGCCTGGCGCGCCGCCTCCTCGAGGTTCGGCAGCGAGATCTCGTCGGTGTGGGCGTAGCCGGTCCGCTCTCCGGACTGGGCGCGGACCCCGGCCCCCTGACTCAGGTGGCGCGAGGCCTTCTTGACGGCGCCCTCCTCCAGGACGAGCGCCTCGGAGACGCGATACTCGAGATAGAGGTCCGCGTGATCCACGCGGCCTGCCAGGCTGGACCCGAGCAGCCGCTCCATGGCGGACGGCGTCAGGCCGAACCGGTCCTCGAAGAATCGCTCTGGGTGCGCAAGCATTTCAGTCTCCGTGGGGCTCTGAGAAGAACTTCATCGTAGCACCGCGATTCTTGCGGGCTTTCAAATATTCTGACGCGTCGGATCGCTCGACTGATTCCCTGCCAACGGTCGAGTTGCCGCTGAACTATCAGGGTGTTGGCAACCGCTGGTGCAGTCATGCCTCGAGGGTCTCAGTTACTCCTCCAGGGCTCCCTGGATGATCTCGTGGATGAACCGCAACCCCGCGAGGACCGAGGGTCCCGGGGACAGGATGTCGGCCCCGTCAAGCTCGTGGATGCGCCCGGACTTGACGGCCGTGACCCCTGCCCAGCCCGGGCGCTGGCGGATGGCTTCGAGGTCCACGCGGCTGCCGCACCAGGAGGCCAGGATGATCTGCGGATCGCGCCGCGCAACCTCCGCCGGATCCACCACCCGCTCCTTCGCGGAAGTCCCGACCCGCAGCTCCGGGAAGATGTCCCGTCCCCCCGCGATCTCGATGATCTCGGACACCCAGCGGATGCCGGCGATCGGGGGATCGGGCCACTCCTCGAAGTACACGCGCGGGTGGTCGGGCCACACGCTCGAGAACTCGCGGACCTGCTTGAGCTCGTCGCGGATGTCCTGCACCAGGCCGCTCGCTTCCCTGGCACGCCCCAGCGCGCCGCCCACCATGAGGATGGCGGCGAGGATATCGTCCACGGAGCGCTGATTGGTGCAGAGGACGGCGAGCCCGGCGCGGATCAGCTCGGCCGCGATGTCCGCCTGAAGGTCGGAGAAGGCCAGCACCAGGTCGGGCTCGAGCTCGATGATCTTGTCCCGGCGGAAGCTCGTGAAGCCGCCGACCTTCGGTTTGTCCCGCGCCTCGGGCGGGCGCCGCGCCGTCCCCGGCACCCCGACCACGCGATCCCCTGCCCCGAGCGCGTAGCAGATCTCCACGTGCTCGGAGGTGAGGCAGACGATGCGGCGGGGGAAGTCGGCGGCGGCCTTGCCGTACATGTCCCCTCCACCATACCAGACGCGAGAGCCGGCGCCCGGGGGCTGCGAACCCGGGTGATATACTGCCGCCCCATGTTCGAGATGCTGTGGTGACCGTCACCTCCCTCTGGCTCTACCGGGCAAGTTGAGCTATCGCGCGCCGTCGTAGAGCTCGGTACGGGCGACGCCGCGCTGGAAGGTGAGGTACTCCTCCTTGGTCATGCGCGGCGTCCAGGCCTTGAGGATCTCGCGGGCCGTCTCGGCATTGCCCCAGAGCAGATCCACGGCCATGAGGGCGAGCTGCTTGGCGGGCTCGACGTACGCGAGCCCCGGGTCGGCGATGGCGTAGTCGGCGCCGTGTCCGCTCCCCGCGGCGCCCCCCATGTACGGGTGGAGCGCCGGCATGACGTGGGAGATGTCCCCCATGTCGGTGGAGCCGCCGCGATGGCCGGCCTCCGTCACCTCGTCGGCGCCCAGCAACGCCCGCGCGTTGGCCGTGAAGTGCGCGGCCATGCCGGCATGGTTGAAGAGCGGCAGGTAGCCCGGCAGGGTCTCGATCTCCACCTGGGCGCCCAGCGCCAGGGCGCCCGCGCGCAGCGCGCGGTCCACCCGGCGGTTGGCGTCCAGGATCGCCTCGACCGTCTTCCCGCGCACATAGGTCTCGAGGCGCACCTCGGCGGGGATCACGTTCACCTGGCTGCCGCCGTGAGTGATGATCGGGTGCACCCGGATCGAGTCCTCGTCCCTGAAGGTCTCGCGGACGGCGTTGATCGCCATGAGCCCGATGTTCGCCGCGTACAGCGCGTTGATCCCGTGGTGCGGCGCGCCGCCCGCGTGCGAGGCGCGGCCGAGGTAGCGCACGGTCTTGACGATGCAGCCGTTGTTGGAGGCGGCCACCCCCGCCCGCTTCATCTCCGGCTGCGAGGTGGTGTGGATCATCATGGCGAGATCCACATCGTCGAAGTGGCCGAGCCGCAGCAGCTCGGGCTTGCCGCCGAGGAACTCGAGCCGGCCCGCCCGCGCCTGCTGAACGCGCCACTCGACGTCCCCGTACTCCTCGGCGGGCACGGCGAAGAACACGACGCGTCCGGCCAGGTGGTCGAAGGCCTTGGCGGCCATGAGCCCCATGGCGGCGCCGAGGAGCCCCGCCACCTGGGCGTTGTGACCGCAGGCATGCGCCGCGCCGGACTCCTTGTCGGCCAGCGGGTGTCCGGCCACCACGAGGCCGTCGAGCTCACCGAGCAGGGCGAAGGTCGGCCCGTCCTTGGCGCCCCGCTGCTCGGCCCTGACGCCGGTCACCGCGAGACCGCCGCGCGGCGACAGCCCGATCTCCCGCATGGTCTCTTCCACGAGCCGCGCCGTCTTGAACTCCTTGAAGCCGAGCTCGGGGTTGCGGCGGATGGTCTCGCCCACGGCGGTGATCTTCTCGGCGCACCGGTCGATGGCCTCGCACACGCTACGCTTGACGTCGTCACGGGTCGGCATCGGGGCTCCTCTGGGGTGCTACGGGGTGGATGAGATGAAGCGGTCGGGGAGAAAGGGGCCCAGCAGGGCCGGGGCGCGGCCCGTGATCACGCACGCGCTCAGCAGATGCGCCGTGATGGGCGCCAGCAGGATGCCGTTGCGGTAATGGGCCGTGGCGACGAAGAGCCCGTCCACACCCGGCCAGGGGCCGAGGATCGGGAGGCTGTCCGGCGCCCACGGCCGGAAGCCGCACCACGATCTCAGCAGCGGGCGCTCGCCGATCCCGGGCACCAGCGACACGGCCTCGTCGATCAGATGCTCCAGCGCCTCGTCGGTGACCTCCCGGACGAATCCCACGTGCTCCACCGTGGCTCCCACCAGGAGCTCGCCCGACGGGCGCGGCACGAGATAGACGCTCCGCCCGTGTACCGCATGGGTGAGGAGCGGCGGCGAGTTGGGGACGGAGAGAATCTGGACGCGCACGGGCCCGACGGGAAGCCCGCTGCCTCGCGCGGTCATGAGCTCTCTCGACCAGGCGCCCGCTGCCAGCAGCACGCAATCCGCCTCCAGCCGCCTCCCTCCGGCCATGACGCCACGCGTCCGGCCCCCATCGATGAGGATCTCGCTGACCTCGACCCCGCTCCGGATCACGACGCCGCGCTCCGCGGCCGCCTGCGCATAGGCCGCCACCAGGCGCTCGTTGTTCACCCAGTGGTCTCCGTGGACGAACAGCGCGGCCGTGATGCTGCCGGCCAGGGCCGGCTCGCGCTCGAGCACGCGGGCCCCCTCGAGCAGCTCCACGCCGAACTCCCGGGCCACGGCCCACGTCGTCCGCTCGCGCGCGACCGCGAGCTCTCCTGCGTCGAGCACCGGGTACAGCGTGCCGGCGGTCATGTACTCCACGTTCATCCCGGTGCCGGCCTCGAGCTCGGCGACCACCTCCGGATAGAGCCTCCAGCTCTCCACGGCGAGCGCTTGGAAAGCTCCGGGGTCGCGGGACTCGCCCAGCGGCGCGAGGAGGCCAGCCGCGGCGCCCGAGGCCTCCCCTCCCGGCGTGTCGCGCTCGAGGACGGTGACGCGGCAGCCGCCCTTGGCCAGCTCGTAGCCGGTGGCGCAGCCGATGATGCCACCACCCACGATGAGGACGGAGGGCGGCATCAGGCGCGCCCCAGAGCGTCGAGGAAGGCCCTCGTGGCCTCCGCCGGACGGTCAGCGGCCAGGATGGCGGAGATCGTTGCCACCCCCGCGGCGCCCGCCGCCAGCGCATCGCGCACCCGCCCGGGAGTGATCCCGCCGATGGCGAGTACCGGCACGGCGGTCCCGGCCGCGACTCTGCGGAGGGCCTCGAGCCCCTGGGGCGGGCCATAGGCGCGCTTGGAGGCGGTGTCCCACACCGGGCCGAAGACGAGGAAGTCGGCGCCCTGGGACGCGGCCTCCTGCGCTTCACTCGGGGAGTGGACCGAGGCGCCGATCAGGAAACCGGCCGGGGTCATGCCGCGCAGCGCCCCGACCGGGAGCGAGTCATGGGTGCGCTGGACGCCATCGGCCAGGACGGCGAGAGCGACGTCGGTCCTGTCGTTGATCAGGAGCCGCGCGCCGTGGCGCCGCGTGGCCTCGCGCAGTGGCCCGGCGAGCGCGAGAAGGTCGCGCACCGGGAGATCCTTCTCGCGGAGCTGCATCGCCCGGAGCCCGGCGCCCAGGCACTCCTCGACGACCTCCACCAGGGGCCTCCTCGAGATCGAGCGGTCCGTGACGAGATACAGCGCGAAGTCCACCGTCACCCTCAGCTCGT
>MGBT01000217.1:713-10152 GCA_001788395.1 Candidatus Rokubacteria bacterium GWA2_70_23 | reverse complement strand
TCGCTCACGCTCGCCCCATTTCCATCTCCACTCGCCTCGGGCCGCAGGGCCGTCCCTCAGCTCGTACTCCAATCCGGCACGCCTTCGATGGGGGAGGACGCCGTGGCGTAGAGCTTCTTGCCGATGCGGCCGGCCTTGAAAGCCAGGCGCCCGGCCTCGACGGCGAGCTTCATGGCGGTGGCCATGGCCACGGGGTCCTTGGCGGAGGCGATGGCCGTGTTCATCAGGACCCCGTCGCAGCCAAGCTCCATGGCGATGGCGGCGTCGGAGGCCGTGCCGACGCCTGCGTCCACGATCACCGGCACCGTCACCGCCTCCAGGATGAGCTTGATGTTGTACGGGTTGCGGATGCCCAGGCCCGAGCCGATGGGAGCGCCGAGCGGCATCACCGCGGCCGCTCCGGCGTCCTCGAGCTTCTTGGAGGTCACCGGATCGTCGTTGGTATAGGGCAGCACGCTGAAGCCCTCGCGGGCCAGCGCGCGTGTCGCCTCGAGCAAGCCCTCGACGTCCGGGAAGAGCGTGCGCGAGTCGCCGATCACCTCGAGCTTCACGAGCGTGCCGAGCCCGGCCTCCCGCGCGAGGTAGCAGGTCCGGATCGCCTCGTCGGCCGTGTAGCAGCCGGCGGTGTTCGGCAGGAGCGTGTAGCGCTTGGTGTCGACGAAGTCGAGCAGCGACTCCCCCTGCCCCGGCAGGTTCACGCGCCGCACCGCGACCGTGACGATCTCCGCGCCCGAGGCCTCCAGCGCCTCCCGCATGTTCTCGAACGAGGGGTACTTGCCGGTGCCGACGATGAGCCGGGACTTGAACTCCTTGCCCCCGAGCCACAGCGATGTATCGTACATGCCTGCCTCCTGGTTCGCCGCTACCCGCCACCCATCGGGTGGACGATCTCGACCTTGTCGCCGTCGTGAAGCCTGGTCTCGGCGTAGGTGGACCTGGCGGTGACCTCGCGGTTGAGCGCCACGGCCGTGTACTCCCGCCGGATTCGGAGATGATCGAGCAGCCCCTCGACCGTGAGGCCGTCGGGGATCTCCATCGGCTTGCCGTTCACCGTGACGCGCATGAGGACACCGCACCTCGTCGGGTGCGGCGGTCGCTGGACATCCGGGCTTCGCGTTCCCTTCGCTGGGATTACCCAGATCAGGTTCGAGGGGTCCCGGGCCGCACCCGGTTCTCAGGAAACCTCCCCCCGCGTCGCCTGCCCGAGTATACACCGTCAAGCCTGCGGGTGACCGACCGACGGCGAGGGGCCTGGACCCGATCGGGCGCACGGCCGCCTCGCCGCTGCCGGATGAACCCCTGACACGCCTCCCTCCGAATCCGGCTATAAGAAGTATTGCCGCCGCTGCTCCTTCCGGATACTCTGGACGCGGAGGCACCGCCGGGATGGCCAAGCTCATGATCTCGCTCCCCGATGGGTTCGTTCAGGAGGTGGATCGGCGCGCGCGCGCCGAGCACCGGTCCCGCAGCGAGTTGATCCGCGAGGCGCTGCGCGCCCACCTGGCGCCCCGCGGACGCCGCGACGCGTGGAGGGCGAGCCTCGCGCCGCTCCGGGCACTCGAGCACCTCTGGGTCGGCCAGTGGGACTCCACCGACGTCATCCGCTACTATCGTGACCGTCGCCGTGGCCGGCAAGATCGTCGTTGACTCGTCGGTGCTGGTCAAGTGGGTCAAGGCCCGCGATGAGGATCTCGTACTCCAGGCACGGCGCCTGCTCCGGCAGGTCGAGGCGCGCGGACTCGAGATTCATGTCCCCGCCCTGCTCCTCTACGAGGTCGGAAACGTCCTGCTCACGAGAACATCGCTGGATCACTCGGGTCTGGCCGACGCCCTGGCGCACCTGGAGTCCCTGCCCCTGATCGTTGCGCCGCCAGCCAGCCCCCTCCTCACGCGCGCAGGTTGGCTCGGGCGCGACCTCGGGCTGACCTTCTACGATGCGTCGTTCGTAGCCCTCGCCGTCGAGCTGGACTGCCCCTTCGTCACGGCGGACCGGCGGCTGTGGGAGCGCGCGCGGGGACTCCCTCGCGTGCGTCACCTGTCGCGCGTCGGCGCCCTGCGCTGACCCGGCCGGCTTCCCCTCCCGGGCCGCGAGCGCTCCGTGGCACGGCGGCGCGCCGCGGGCTACGCGTCGTCGAGACGCCGGGCGAGGTCGGCAGGATCGGTGGTCGGCGTCTCGCACACGTAGCGCCGGCAGACGTAGGCGGTGGGCCTCCCGTCCACGGCGCGGCGCCCGGCCAGGAGCGGCAGCCCCTCGATCCCCGCCGCCCCGTCAGCCACCCCGGCCACCACGCGGTTGGGCAGGTAGCGGCCGAACACGGCCTCCAGCATCGGGGCCGCCGCGCTCCCGTCTCCGGCGGGGGGCCAGCAGAGCGCGATCTCGGCCACCGGCCCGAGGTGGAAGTCGAGCGCCGAGAGATAGCGGCCGAATCCCGTCGCGGAGCGCGTCATCAGATCCGCCATGGGGCGCAGCGCCCGGAGCGCCTGCCGCTCGTAGCGCTCCTCGCCGAAGTGCGCCGCCAGCCGCAGCAGCCAGTCGATGGCCACCGATGCGCCGGACGGCACGGCGTTGTCGAAGAGATTCCGCGGCCGCACCACGAGGGCCTCGTGGTCCGTCCCGGTGTCGAAGAAGGCCTCGCGCTCCTCGTCCCAGAAGAGGGCGAGCGCGGCTTCTGCCAGCCGGCGGGATTCGTCGAGCCAGCGCCGGTCGAAGGTGGCCTCGTACACCGCCACGAGCCCGAACCCCACCATGGCGTAGTCCTCGAGGTAGCCGCGGATCCTGGCCTCGCCGTCCTTCCACGATCGCAGCAGGCGCCCGCCGTCCATCATGGCCGTCGTGAGAAACTCGGCGCTGCGGACGGCGGCGGCCAGGTAGTCGGGGCGCCCGAAGGCGCGGCCGGCCTCGGCGAAGGCGGCCATGGTGAGCCCGTTCCAGGAGGCCAGCACCTTGTCGTCCAGCCCGGGGTGGACCCGGCGCTCCCTGATCTCGTACAGTGCCTTCCGCGCCTGCCCGATCAGCCGAGCGAGGCGATCCGGCGAGACCCCCAGCGCAGCGGCCACCTCGGCGGGGTCCCGTGGCACGAAGAGGATGCTGTCTCCCTCGAAGTTGGGTCCATCGTCCACGCCCCAGTGGGCGAGAGCCGCCCGGGCCGTCTCGGAGTCGGAGAGCGCCGCGCGGATCTCCTCGGGGGTCCAGACGAAGAACTTGCCCTCCACGCCTTCCGAGTCGGCGTCCTGCGCCGAGAAGAATCCGCCTGCCGGGTGAGCCATCTCGCGGAGGAGATAGTCGAGCGTCTCCTCGGTGACGCGCCGGTACTCGGGCTCGCCCGTGGCGAGCCAGCCGTGGAGGTAGAGCGAGGCGAGCTGGGCATTGTCGTAGAGCATCTTCTCGAAGTGCGGCACGAGCCAGCGGGCGTCCACCGAGTAGCGGTGGAAGCCGCCGCCGAGCTGATCGTACATACCGCCGCGGGCCATGCCGGTCAGCGTGCGCCTCACCATGTCCAGCGCGAGCGGGTTCCGCGTCCGCCGCCAGAAGCGCAGCATGAACTCCCAGATCATGGGCTGGGGGAACTTCGGCGCCTGGCCGAGCCCGCCGGCTCGCTCGTCGAAGTCGCGGGACACCCCCTGGTAGGCCGCCAGGAGGATCTCGCCGGTGAGGAGGCTCGCCGACTGGCGCAGCCGCTCCCCCTGGCGCATCTGCTCGAGGAGCTGCTCCCCGGCCGCCACCACCTCGCCCCGGCGCGAGCGGTACGCCTCGGCCACGCCCTGGAGCACCCGCGGGAAGGCGGGCATGCCGTGACGGTCCTCCGGGGGGAAATAGGTTCCACCATAGAAGGGCAACCCGTCGGGAGTGAGGAACACCGTCATCGGCCAGCCGCCGTGACCGGTCATGGACTGCACCGCCTGCATGTAGATCTGGTCCACGTCCGGCCGCTCCTCGCGGTCCACCTTGATGTTGACGAAGAGCTCGTTCATGAGCCCGGCGATCGGCTCGTCCTCGAAGGACTCGCGCTCCATCACGTGACACCAGTGACAGGCCGAGTAGCCCACGGAGAGCAGGATGGCCTTGTCCTCCCGCCGCGCCCGCTCCACGGCCTCGGGGCCCCACGGGTACCAGTCCACCGGGTTGTGCGCGTGCTGGAGGAGATAGGGGCTGGTCTCGCGGCTCAGCCGATTGGTATGCTCGGTCACGGAGGGGGACCTGTTAGGGTTGGACGAACGGGAGCGCGGCAACGCGGGCGGGGAGCTGCGCGTCCCCGTCATGGATCGACACGGCCGTCCCCGGATCGAGGTGCTCGCGGCGGACGTAGGCCAGCGCGATGGGCGCCCCCAGCGCGAGCGAGCGCACCGCGGAGGTGACCCGGCCGATCTCCTTCCCTTCGGCGTGCAGCGTGGCGCCGTGCCTCGGCACCCTCGCACCCTCGAGCACCAGGCCCGCGAGCGCGCGGTTCACGTGACCGCGGTACTTCACGCGCGCGACGACCTCCTGGCCGATATAGCAGCCCTTGGTGTAGCTCACAAGATGCTCGAGCCGCATCTCCGGCAGGATCACCGTCTCGTCCACGTCGTGGCCGTACAGCGGCACTCCCGCCTCGACACGGAGAACCTCCCAGGCCCCGACGCCCACGGGTCGGGCTCCCCCCTCGCCGAGCGCCCGCCAGAGCCCTTCCCCGTGCTCCGGTGCCACCCAGCACTCGTAGCCGGCGCCGCCGAACTCTGCACGGTGGATCACCCGCACCGGCGCCCCGGCCATGTTCACCACGACATGCGAATACGGGGCCAGGTCCAGCGCCCGGCCCGCGAGACACTCGATCAAGGCCGGAGCCCCGGGGCCCTGAATGGAGAGCACGACGAAGGCCTCGTCGGCGGCCTCGAAGTAGGCCTTCTCCGAGATGAGGAAGTGGTCGATGACCTGGAGCACCTTCTCGGTGGTCCCCGGCGGCAGCTCGAGCAGGAGCCGGTCCTCGAGGGCGTACACGGAGAGCAGCGACACGACCTTGCCGTGGGCGTCGAGGAAGGCCGCGGGGCACCCCTGCCCCGGCTGGAGCCCCTTGATGTCGTTGGTGACCATCCCGTGGAGGAACGCCGCGCGATCGCGTCCCGTGACCACGGCCTTGCCGACGAGCGAGCGGTCGGCGAGGCCAACGCCCTCGCGCACGGCGCGGTGCTCGGCCGCCGGGTCGCCGTAATGGGCAGGCAAGAGCCAGCCACAGGTCTCCTCCATCACGGCGCCCTGGCCGAGATGGAGCGCAGTCAGGGCCATCTGATTCGGCATGGCTTCATTCTTGACGCGACGTCGAGGGATGTCAACTTGCGAGCCCTGCGCCAGTCGGTCACAATGATCGGCGTGCGCCACCTGCCGCTTCCAGACGTGACGGTTCGCAAGAGCTTCCAGCGCCGGCTGCTCGGCTGGTACCGCCGGCACCGCCGTGACCTGCCGTGGCGGAACACCGACGATCCCTACCACATCCTGGTCTCCGAGATCATGCTCCAGCAGACGCAGGTGGAGCGCGTGATCCCCAAGTACCGCGAGTTTCTCCGGCGCTACCCGACGCTCGAGCGGCTGGCCCGCGCGCGCCCCGCGGCGGTCAGGCGAACCTGGTACCCCCTCGGCTACAACATCCGCCCCCGCCACCTCCAGGGCATCGCCCGGGAGACCCTCGCCCGCTACGGCGGAAGACTGCCCGACGATGGCGACGCCCTCCGGGCCATGCGCGGCATCGGCCGCTACACGGCAGGCGCCATCCTCTCCTTCGCCTTCGGCAAGGACGCGGCCATCGTGGACACCAACGTGAGACGCGTCCTGGGGCGCGTCTTCCTCGGCTCGCGCCGGCTCGGTCGGCTTCGGGGAGATCGCCAGATGTGGACGCTGTCCGAGGCGCTCCTCCCGGGAGGCAAGGGTTACGACTGGAACCAGGCCCTGATGGACTTCGGGGCCACCTGGTGCACCCCGCGAGCGCCCCGGTGCCCGCGCTGCACGATGAAGACATTCTGCGCGAGCTATCCGCTGGACGGCGCGCGCAACGGGAGACAGCATGGGCTCGCTTGATCGGAAGGTGGCGCTGGTGGCGGGCGGCGGCTCGGGCATCGGCCGCGCGACGGCCGAGCTCTTCGCGGCGGAGGGCGCGCGTGTCGTGGTCTTCGGCCGCCGAGTTGAGCCCCTGGAGGACACGGTGGACGCCATCGTCAAGGCTGGCGGCACGGCCACGGCGGTGGCAGGGGACGTGGCCAGTGAGGCCGACGCAGCGCGGCTCGTCGAGACGGCGCAGCGGGAGTACAGTGGCGTGGACGTGCTGGTGAACAGTGCCGCGGTCCGCCTGCGCGCCCCGCTTACCGAGATCAGCGCCGCCGATTTCGCCGAGGTGCTCAGGATCAACCTGGTTGGCGCCTTCGTGCTCACCAAGGCCGTCGTCCCCGCGATGCGCCGGCGTGGGGGCGGCAGCATCATTCACCTGGGCTCGGCGCTCGGCACGGTCGCGGCACCGGACTTCTCCCCCTACGTGGCCTCCAAGGGCGGCCTGCACCTTCTCGCGCGGGCCGCCGCTGTGGAGCTGGTCCAGGACGAGATCCGCGTCAACGTCGTGGCCCCCGGCACCATCGACACCCCCATGGGCCAGGGCGTGCCCGAGTTCCGCCGCCACCTGCTCAAGCACCGCATCCCCATCGGCCGGGCCGGCCACGTGGGCGACATCGCCGCAGCCTGCCTCTACCTCGCCTCCGACGCCTCCCGCTACGTGACGGGCGCGATCCTCCCCGTGGACGGAGGCTGGACCGCGTCGTAGGGGCGCGTCCGTGGAGACCATCGACGTGGTCGCGGCCATCATCGAGCGCGGCGGGAAGCTCCTCATCACCCGCCGTCCCGAAGGCTCGCACCTGGCGGGCCTCTGGGAGTTCCCCGGCGGCAAGCCCCACCCCGGAGAGAGTCTGGAGGAGGCGCTGCGGCGGGAGATCCGCGAGGAGCTCGACGCCGAGGTGATGGTCCGGGAACGGATCGACACCGTCGAGTGGGCCTACCCGGACAAGCGCGTGAGGCTCGTCTTCTTCCGCTGCGCGATCAAGGGCGAGCCGCGGGCGCTGGAGGGGCAGGAGATGGCCTGGGTCACGGCGGCGGATCTCTCGCGCTATGACTTCCCGGCCGCGGATGCGGCCTTGATCTCCCGCCTCAGCGGGCCGTGACGGGGGCCGGCACGCTCCGGCGCCACGCCCCCAGATTACCCATGGCGGCGGCGCCCACGGTCACCGCGATCACGTAGGCCGCCGTGGTCGGGATCCCCGTGCCGAGGATGGAGACCACGATGAAGATCAGGATCATGGCGACGATCAGGATGCCCTGGGCGGCCTGGACCACCACGCCGCCGAAGGCCAGCGCCGCCCCGGTCCGCGTGAGCACCCCCACGATCATCCCCGACCCCGCCAGCGCCACCGCGATGGTGCCCGCGCTGAAGGCGGCCTCCACCAGCGCCTCCCAGCACTTCTTCGGCGTCATCCACCCAGATCACTGGTGAAGCACGGGCGGCCTATGCTCTGCGCGGCCCTTCCTACCGCTCGTGCCACGTCAGACACGACCTGACCCGGGCCTCGGAGCCGCTATCCTCGGCACCGGCCGGAGCTCCCGGAAACGACAGGCCGGAATCCCCGGAACCCACAGCCACCGAGGCCCTCCGGTGATAGGATCAAGCCGTGCCGAGGCGGCGGGCCTTTCGGGCTGCGCCGGGAACACGCGCCCTGCACATCCGCCCGGTAGAGGAGCGCATAGCCGATGACGCTCTCATGCCGGCTGCGCGCCCGCCCACGGGGCCAAGCCCCTGGGGGACCTGCGCAAGGGCGTGTGGGGCGCGTCTGCGTGAGCCCGGCACAGCCGATCAACCGACGAGGAGGCAGGCCATGGCGGTGAAGCGACCGGACGAGTATCTCGAGCGGGCCAAGGGGATGAAGCCCCGGGTGTTCATCAACGGGAAGCGAGTCGAGGACATCACCCGGCATCCGGTTACCCGCACCGTGGTGGAGGCGAACCTCGCCAGCTACGAGTGGGCCCAGGACCCCGCAGGCGCCAAGGTGCTGGTGCGCCCGAGCCACCTCAGCGGGGAGCCGTGCAACATCTACAACACCCTGAACCGCTCGACGGACGACCTCCTCAAGCGGGCCGCGGCGGGTCTGTACGCCGCCGAGCGCCTGGGGACCTGCATCTACCGGTGCGTGGGCTGCGACGCCTTCAATGCGCTGGCCGCCACCACCTACGAGCTGGACCGGGACCTCAAGACCTCGTACCACGGCCGGCTCATGGACTTCCTCCGCCACGTCCAGGACGAGGACCTCACGGTGGCCGGGGCCATGACCGAGCCGCGGGGCCGGCGGGACCAGAAGATGCAGGAGTGGAAGGACCCCGACCTCTCCCTCCACGTGGTCGAGAAGAGCGACAAGGGCATCGTGGTCAACGGCGCGAAGATCAACATCTCCGGGGCCTATGCCAGCGACTGGACCATCGTCATGCCGTCGGGAGCCCGCCAGCCGGGCCAGGAGGCCTACTCGGTTTCCTTCGCAGTGCCCAACGGGGAGCCCGGGCTGACCTACATCTGCCAGTACAACCCCTTCTCGGCCGAGCGCGAGATGGCCGAGGAGGCCGACGATCTCGGCAACCCCCGCTTCGGCCAGCGGGAAACCTCGATGGTGGTCTTCGACCACGTCTTCGTGCCCTGGGAGCGGGTGTTCCTGTGCGGCGAGACCAAGTACGCCGGCCGGGTGGTCACCCGGTTTGCCCAGGTCCACCGTATGGTGTGCGGCGGATCGTGCAAAGTGGGGTTCGGCAAGGTCCTGGTGGGCGCGGCGCGGCTCATCCAGGAGTACAAGGGCCTCGAGAAGGTGCCCCACATCAACGACCAGATGACCGAGATGGTGACCCTGCTCGAGACGGTGCGGGCCTGCTCCAAGGCCGCGGCCATCGAGGGCACGGAGATCGCCCCGGGCTCCGGCGTGTACTTCCCCGACGACATGCTCGGCAACGTGGCCAAACTCAACGTCTGCAACGCCTTCTGGCGGATCATGGCCCTGGCGGGCGACATCGGCGGTGGCCTCGTGGTGACGATGCCGAGCCTCAAGGAGCTGCGAAACCCCGAAACGCGCGAGTACATCGAGAAGTACTACGGGTTCGGCTCGGACACCCCGGCGTCGGACATCCTCAAGGCCACGAAGCTCATCCAGAACTGGGCCGCCGGCCTGCACGGGGTCGGGACCTGGCACGGCGCGGGCCCGGTCCAGGCCCAGAAGATCATGGTCCAGCGGCTCGCCAACTACGACGAGATGAAGGACCTCGCGCGCCAGATGGCGGGCATCGGGAGGCCCAAGAAGGCCGACGACGCCAAGGCATGAGATCCGCGACCCCCGGAACCTGGGGCGCGGCCGCCCAGCAGCGAAGTATCCACCTCGCTGGCCAGCCACTTCCGAC
>MGBT01000217.1:0-680 GCA_001788395.1 Candidatus Rokubacteria bacterium GWA2_70_23 | reverse complement strand
TCTCGCTCGCTATGACTTCCCCCCCCGCCGATGCCGCGCTGATCGCCGGCCTCAGCGGGCCGTGACGGGGGCCGGCACGCTCCGGCGCCACGCCCCGTAGCCGACGATGGCCCCGTAGAGCGCGAGCCCCACGACCTGCAGCGCGAGCGTCCGCACCACCATGAGCGACGCCGCCACGAGGCAGAGCCAGCGGAGCCACCCTGACACCGGCCCCCACGCGTGTCCCACGACCACGGAGGCGAGCGCCACCGCCGAGACCGCGGCGAACCCGGACATGAGGAGCACCTGCGACCACTCGCCCTTGAGCAGCAGCTCCGGGTGGTAGACGAAGGCGAAGGGCACCAGGAACCCCGCGACACCGAGGCGGAAGGCCTCGATGCCGGTGCCGAACATGTCCGAGCCGGCGATGTTCGCCGCCGCGAACGCGGTCACGGCATCGGGCGGCGTGAGATCCGAGAGCACGGCGTAGTAGAAGACGAAGAGATGCGCCGCCAGCATCTCCACGCCCAGGTTGCCCATGGCGGCGGCGCCCACGGTCACCGCGATCACGTAGGCCGCCGTGGTCGGGATCCCCGTGCCGAGGATGGAGACCACGATGAAGATCAGGATCACGATCACGTAGGCCGCCGTGGTCGGGATCCCCGTGCCGAGGATGGAGACCACGATGAAGATCAGGATCA
>MGBT01000216.1:29911-37524 GCA_001788395.1 Candidatus Rokubacteria bacterium GWA2_70_23 | reverse complement strand
GTATGCGTGGTCATCGACGAGTGGAGCGAGGACTGGAGCCGCCTCCGCCACGTGATCATCCAGGGCGAGGCCCAGGTCCTGACCTCCGGGGCCGACTACCGGCATGGCGTCGAGCTGCTCCTGGCCAAGTACGAGCAGTACCGGCGCATGGGGCTCGACCGTGAAGACGGCGTGATGATCAAGGTGACACCGGCCCGCGTGACCCACTGGAGCGGGGCGGCATGACCGCCACCGACCGCGCGCTCGACCGCGTCCGCGAGGGCCGCGCCCCCGACGCAGGCGAGGCTGCCCTGCTGCTGGGGCTCGACGAGCCTCGCCTCCCCGAACTCCTGGCCGCCGCGGCGGCCGTGCGTGGCCGGGGCCGCGGCCGGCGCATCACCTTCTCGGCCAAGGTCTTCGTGCCGCTGACAACCCTCTGCCGCGACTACTGCGGCTACTGCACGTTCCGGAAGGACCCCGGCGAGCCGGGCGCTCACACCATGACGCCCGAGGAGGTGCTCGCCCTCGTCCAGGCCGGGGAACGCCTGGGGGCCAAGGAGGCGCTCTTCTCCCTCGGCGACAAGCCCGAGGCGCTCTTCCCCGAGCACCGCGCATTCCTGCGGCGCATGGGCCACCGGAGCACGCTCTCCTATCTCCGGGCGGTGAGCGCGCTGGTGCTGAGGGAATCCTCACTCCTGCCTCACGCCAACCCCGGCGTCATGTCGGAGCGGGACCTGAGCGCGCTCCGCGAGGTGAATGCGAGCATGGGCATCATGCTCGAGACGACCTCCGAGCGCCTCCTGGGCCCAGGCCTCGCCCATGACCGCGCGCCAGACAAGGTCCCCACCCGGCGGCTCAAGACCATCGCGCTGGCGGGGAAGCTCCAGATCCCCTTCACCACAGGGCTCCTGATCGGCATCGGCGAGACGCATGCCGAGCGGGTGGAGACGCTCCTGGCCATCCGCGACCTGCACGAGCGCCACGGCCACATCCAGGAGGTCATCGTCCAGAACTTCCGCGCCAAGCCCGGCATTCCCATGCGCGGTTGGGCCGACCCCACGCTCCCCGACCTGCTGCGCACCGTGGCGGTGGCGCGGCTCCTGCTGGGACCGGACATGAACATCCAGGCGCCGCCGAACCTCATGGCCGAGGGCTACGGCCGGCTGCCCGAGGCCGGGCTGAACGACTGGGGCGGCATCTCCCCGCTCACGCCCGATCACATCAACCCCGAGAAGCCGTGGCCGCTGATCCGAGAGCTCCGGCAGGTCACGGAGGCGGCGGGCCACGAATTGCGCGAGCGACTGGCCATCTATCCCGAGTACGTGTCCCGCCCGGAGTTTATGGACGCCGCCGTGCGGCCCGCAGTGGCGAGGCTCGTGGGTGCCGACGGCCTCGTGAGGCCCCCGCTCGAAACGTGGAGAACGTGGTGAACCCGGAGGAAACGGAATGGACTCGCTGAATCTCGACTGGGTAGAGCGCAGCGTCCGGCGCATCCTGGACCGGGCGCTGGACGGCGCCGAGCTGTCGGTGGCGGAAGGGATCCGGCTCACGGCAGTCACCGGCCGGGAGCTGCACGCTCTCTCGCTGGTGGCCGACGAGATGCGCCGCCGCCAGGTGGGCGATGTCGTGACCTACGTCGTCAACCGGAACATCAACTTCACCAACGTGTGCATCAAACACTGCACCTTCTGCGCCTTCAGCCGCGACCACCGCGAGGAGGAGGGGTACTTCCTCCCCATGGACGAGGTCGTGCGGCGGGCCATCGAGGCATGGGAGATGGGCGCCTCGGAGGTGTGCCTCCAGGCCGGGCTGCCGCCGAAGCTCGATGGCGGCTACTACGTGGACCTCTGCCGGGCCATCAAGGCCGCCGTGCCCGAGCTGCACCTGCACGCCTTCTCACCCGAGGAGATCCTGTACGGCGCCACGCGCTCCGGGGTGTCGATCCCGGCGTTCCTGCGCGCGCTGCGCGAGGCGGGGCTCGGGACGCTGCCCGGCACCTCCGCGGAGATCCTCGACCAGGAGGTCCGCGACGTCATTGCCCGGGGCCGCATCACGGTCTCGCAGTGGATCGAGGTCATCACCGCCGCGCACGCCGAGGGGATCCGGACGACCTCCACCATCATGTACGGGCACATCGAGCGGCCCGAGCACTGGGTGCGCCACATGGATCTCCTGCGCCGCATCCAGACGGACACGGGGGGCTTCACCGAGTTCGTCCCGCTGTCCCTGATCCATCAGGAGTCGCCGATGTACCGGCGCGGGCTCGTGCCCGGCGTGCGTCAGGGCGCCACGGGCCTGGAGGTCGTGCGCATGCACGCGCTGGCGCGGCTCCTGCTCGGGCCCACCATCCGCAACATCCAGTGCTCCTGGGTGAAGGAAGGGCCGAAGCTCGCGCAGCACCTCCTCGCGTGCGGGGCCAACGACCTGGGCGGCACCCTCATCAACGAATCCATCTCGACCTCGGCGGGCGCCGGCTACGGCCAGCTGGTCCCGCCCGCGGAGCTGAGGCGTCTGGCGCGGGACGCCGGCCGCGTGCCGGCGCGCCGCAGCACGGAGTACGCGCTGCTGAAAGTGTACGAGCGCGAGGAGGAGGATGACGACTCTCCTCTCGACCACGTGGAGAACGCCGAGGCCCGTTTCGGCTCCTACCGCCGGCTCACGGCCTCGGGCGAGTTCCGCTTCGTCCATCCCACCCACACGCCGACCTCCGCGGCGTAGCGCGCGGCATGCCGAGCGGAGGCGTGAGGCAATTGCCCCGTTGTGGAGGCAAGGTCGCTTGAGTACAATGCGGTTCTGGTTTTGAGGCCCGTGACCCTCGTGCATTGGCTGCGTCGTTCACCTCGAAGCTCTCAACGGAGGCGCCCACATGGCAAAGTCCATGACCAAGTCCTCGATCATCGCCCACCTCGCGCAGAAAACCAGTCTCTCCAGGAAACAGGTCGTCGACGTGATGGATCAGCTCCTGGCGCTGGCCACGAAGGAAGCGAAGAACATCTTCATCGTTCCCGGCTTCGGCCGCCTGGTGCTCGCGAACCGCAAGGCGCGCATGGGCCGCAACCCGCAGACCGGCGAGCCCATCAAGATCCCCGCGAAGCGCGTCGTGAAGTTCCGGCTCGCCAAGGGCCTGAAGGACGCGGTGCTTGGCAAGAAGTAGACCCTGGGAGGGGCTCGCCTACCGACCGCTCGCCTCTCCCGGCACGGATGCCCGGGAGCTGTTCGCGTTCGCCGGCGCGTGGGCACCGCCCGGACCGGCCGTGGACATGGGCTGGGGCGCCTGGGACGGGCCGCAGGTGGTCGCGGCCCTCCTGCTGGAGCGAGGCGGCGCCTCGGCCATGTTCCACGGACCGGTGGTGGTAGCGCCCCCGTCCTTCGAGCCTGACGACGCCCTCGAGGTCGCCGCGCGGCTCTGCGCCGATGGGCTCGCGGACGCGACCGCTCGGGGAGTCGAGACCGTCTTCACCCGCCCCCAGGGATTCGACCGCGCGTGGATCCGCGCGGGCTTCATCCCGGTCCCCGAGGCCTCGCTCCCCGAGGGGCTGCGGGGGCGGCCGGGGCTCGGCCTCTTCGCCTGGCGCGGAGGCACCGCCCTCTGGAGCGCTGCGGGACGCGGCGCCGCGCAGCACCCAAGCCACCGCTAGCATGAAGATCGCTGCGCTGGCCGGCGGAACGGGCGCCGCCAAGCTCCTGCGCGGGCTCGCGCGCCTCGTGGACCCCGGGGACCTGACGATCATCGGCAACACCGGGGACGATCTGGATCTGTGGGGGCTGCATGTCTCCCCCGATCTCGACACGGTCTGCTACACGCTGGCTGGCATCGTGGATGCCATCAAGGGCTGGGGCCTCGGCGACGAGAGCTTCCACGCCCTCGACGCCATGCAGCGCTTCGGCGAGCCCACGTGGTTCAATCTCGGCGATCGCGACCTCGCCACCCACCTCCACCGCACCGGCCTCCTGCGGCAGGGCCGGACGCTCACGCAGGTCACCGCATCCGTGGCGGCCGGTCTCGGTGTCGCGCAGCGCGTGCTGCCCATGTCCAACCAGCCGGTGCGCACGGGCGTCCTCGGCCCGGATGGGTGGCTCGATTTCCAGGAGTACTTCGTGCGCGAGAAGGCGCAGATCGCCGTGCGCGCCGTCCGCTACGAGGGCGCCGAGTCGGCGAGGCCAGCGCCCGGGGTCGTGGAGGCGATCCTCGAGGCGCGCGCGGTCATCGTCTGCCCCTCGAACCCCATCACCTCCGTCGGGCCCATCCTGGCCGTGCCGGGCATCGCCCGGGCGCTCGGCGAGAGCCGCGCCACGGCGCTCGCCATCAGCCCCATCGTCGGCGGCGAGGCCGTGTCGGGACCGGCGGGGCGCCTCATGGCAGCATGCGGGCTGCCCGTCTCGGCGGTCGGAGTCGCCCAGGTCTACGCCCCGTGGCTCGACACGATCGTCCTGGATCAGCGCGACGCGGGGCTCGCGGCGGAGCTGGCGGCGCTCGGCGTCTCCGCCGTCACCACCGACACATTGATGACGAGCCCGGAGAAGGAGATCGCCCTGGCCCGCCGCATCCTCGACGCGCTCCGATGACCATTCCGATTCTGGTCGCCGTCCCAGTGAAAGATCTCGACAACGCCAAGCAGCGGCTGATGCCGATCCTCACGCCCGATGAGCGGCGAGCCCTCGCCGCAGCCATGCTCGAGGATGTGCTGACCGCCCTCGCCGCGGCGGCGCTCGACCCCGTCTGCGTCGTGACGAAGGACGCGGCCGTGATCGCGCTGGCCGGCCGTCACGGCGTCCGGTGCCTGACCGAGGCCGCGAACCGGGGACACACCGAGGCCGTGGCGCTCGCCCAGCGGGAGGCCGTGCGGCTGGGCCTGCGGCGCTTCCTCACCATCCCGGGCGATGTCCCATGCGTCACCGCCGTCGAGATCGACCGGCTCTGCGCGGCGCTCGACGCCGGGCCCGGCGTCGCCTTCGTGCCGTCTCTCTCTGGTGTCGGTACCAACGCCGCGCTGCTCTCACCCCCCGACGCCATGCCGCTCACGTTCGGGGAGCCCTCCTTCGGCAATCACCTGGAGGCGGCGCGGGGGCGCGGGCTCACACCCGCCGTGCTGCCCTTGCCGGGGCTTGGCCTCGACATCGACGCCCCGGAGGACCTGAGGCTCCTGCTGGAGCGAGGTCCCGGGACGCGCAGCGGAGCGCTCCTCCGCCGGTGGGACCTCCCCCGTCGCCTCGCGAGCCTCGGCTGACCGTGGCGCCGCGCTACGAGGTGATCGGCATCGAGGGCCTGCCGGAGATCGGCGCGGGCGACGATCTCGGCCGGCTCATCGCCGAGGCCGCCGCGCGCCAGGGCACGCCGCTCCAGGCCGCCGACCTGCTGGTCGTGAGCCAGAAGATCGTGTCGAAGGCGGAGGGCCGGATCGTGCGCCTGTCCGGGGTGATCCCGTCCCCGCAGGCGGAAGTCCTGGCCCGCGAGCTCGGGCGGGATTCGCGGCTGATCGAGGTGATCCTCGGCGAGAGCCGGCGGGTCGTGCGGCAGGACAAGGGTGTGCTCATCGTGGAGACACACCACGGGTGGGTCTGCGCCAACGCAGGCGTGGACCAGTCCAACGTGGACGCCGACACCGCGTGCCTGCTCCCGAAGGACGCCGATGCCTCGGCGCGGAGCCTCCTGCGCCGGCTGACGGAGCTGACGGGGCACGAGCTCGCCATCATCGTCGCCGACACCTTCGGCCGGCCGTGGCGCGAGGGGCTCACCAACGTGGCCGTCGGAGTCGCCGGCTTCGACCCGCTCAAGAGCTATCTCGGCGAGCAGGACCCGGCTGGGCATGTGCTGCAGGCTACCGTGCTGGCCCTCGCGGACGAGCTGGCCGGCGCCGCGGAGCCGGTGATGGGCAAGCTGGCCCGCATCCCGGTCGCGATCGTCCGCGGCCTCGCGTGGGAGCGCGCCGACATCTCGAGCCGCGCCCTCCTCCGCGACCCCACCCGCGACCTCTTCAGATAGGGAGAACACGACCTGTGAGAATCGCGATCCTCGGAGGCACAGGCAAGGAAGGCGCGGGGCTCGGGCTCCGCTGGGCGCAGGCAGGGCACGAGATCGTCATCGGCTCGCGCGATGCAGGGCGCGCGGCCGCCAAGGCCGGCGAGCTGGCGGCGCAGGCTCCGGGCGCGCGCGTCGAGGGCATGTCCAATCGCGACGCCGCCGCGGCCGCCGACGTGGTGGTCCTCGCGCTGCCGGCGGCGGGGCTCCAGCAGACCCTGCCGGAGGTCAAGGACGGCTGCCGCGGGAAGGTGGTGGTAAGCACCGTGGTGCCGCTCACCTTCGGCGGAGGACGGCTCTTCACTCCGCCGCCCCAGGGCTCCTCGGCCGAGGAAGCCCAGGAGATCCTGGGCCCCGAGACCCGGCTGGTGGCCGCGTTCCATCACATCGCCGCCCACGAGCTGTCGGCGACCGATCACACCATCGCCTGCGATCTCCTGCTCTGCGGCGGGGACGCCGAGGCCCGGAAGACCGTGGCCGAGCTGGGCGCCTCGATGGGGCTGCGCGCGATCGACGTGGGCCCGCTCACCAATGCGGGCCCGCTCGAGGGCATCACGGCGGTGCTCGCCACCGTCAACCGGCGCTACAAGCTCAAGAACTCGGGCATCCAGATCACCGGGCTGGGGGAGTCCCATGGCCGATAGCCCCGTCGCCGTCACGCCTCAGGCCCTCCAGCAATTCATCGTCACGGGGCACTGCTTCGCGGCCATCGACATCAAGCGCTTCCGCCCGGTGGAGGAGTTCGAGGCGGCGATGGACGACATGCTGCAGGCCCTCAACGACACGCCGCGGGCCGAGCGGCAGGCGCGCGTCTACACGGCCGGCGAGCCCGAAGCGGACGCGGAGGCGCATCGCCGCGTCCACAGCATCCCCCTGGCCCCGGCGCTCGCCACGCAGCTCCACGACATCGCGACGAGTCTCGGCGTCGCCCAGCTCGCCTGACGGCGGCCGCCCGGACGCATGCCCGCCCCTCCGACGGCGACCCGGCTCCTCCCGAAGGAGCACGGCACCTGGGCGATGCTGCTGGTGCCCTGGGCCGTCGGCTGGGGCGTCGGCGGCCCCGCGACCCCCCGGCAGATCCTGCTGCTGGTCGCCGCCGTGAGCCTCTTCCTCGCCCACGCCCAGCTCCTGGCCTGGTACCGGCTCCGCGCAGCAGCGCGGCCCGACCTGTGGGCGGCCGCGGCCGCGCGCCGCCTCCTGCTGATCCTCACCGCCCTCGGCCTCGCCGCCGCCGTACCCCTGATGGTTGCGATGCCGCTCGCACGGCTGATGCCGCTCGTGGGGATCGGGGCCCTCGCAGCGGCGCTGACGGGAGCGAGCCTGGGCCTCGTGACGAGGAGGCTCGATCACGCCCTGCCGGGGCAGATGCTGGCTGCCGTGGGCCTGCCGCTCAGCGCTCCCGCGGCCTATTACGTTGGCGGCGGAACACGAGAGCGCGTGGCCGCGGCCCTCTGGCTCCTCTGCGGAGCCTTCTTCCTCTGGGCCGTCTTCTACGTCGGCCTGAAGATCGAGGCGCGGGCGCGGCGGGCTCCCCGCGGAACCGTGAGGGCGAGGCTCTCCTTCGCCGTCGGGATGCTCGTGATCGACGCGGCGATCCTGCTGGCGGCGCTGGCGG
>MGBT01000216.1:12661-29904 GCA_001788395.1 Candidatus Rokubacteria bacterium GWA2_70_23 | reverse complement strand
CCTCGGCCCCTTCTCGCCCCTCGCGCTGGCGGCGTTCATCCCGGCCGCCCTGCAGACGACGGCAGGCATCGCCCGCCTGGACCGCCCGGCCTCGCTCAAGCGCGTGGGGATCCTGCTGACGGCCCACTCGATCGTCTTCGGCCTCGCCGTGATCTGTCTCGCCTGAGAGCCAGCGTCACGCCCCGCCCAGCCGGTCCTGCTGGCGGAGACGCTTGAGGTCATAGAGGGAGCGGTCGGCCTCGGCCATCAGCGCGTCCACGCCGGCCGGGCGCTGAGGATCGAAGGTCGCGATCCCCGCGGTCACGGTCAGATCGTACCCGCGGCGGGCCTGGGCGTTGTGAGCCCGGAGGTTTCTGGACAGTCGGGCCCGCAGCCGCTCGGCGCTCGCGTCGGCGGCCTCGATGGCGAGCACCGCGAACTCATCGCCGCCCACCCGCGCCACGATGTCCGATTCGCGGAACGTGGCCCGCAGGACCTCGGCCACCGCCACCAGGGCGCGATCGCCCTCCGGATGGCCGAACCGGTCGTTGACGCGCTTGAAGCCGTTCACGTCCACGAAGACCAGGAGGGCAGCTCTCCCGGCGCGCCGGGCCAGCTTCAGGTGCTGCTCCGCGAGCGTGACGAAGCCGCGGCGGTTGTAGAGCCCGGTCAGCTCCTCCCGGAGCGCGAGGCTCCGGAGGACGTCCTGCATCTGGTTCCGCGCCATGGCGTAACGGATGGCGCGGGACAGCAGCCGGCCGTCGGCCTGCCCCTTGACGAGGTAGTCCTGGGCGCCGGTGCGCACGGACTCCACGCCGAGGGTCTCGCTGTCCGATGCGGTCAGGACGACGACGGGCACCTCGGGGCAGCGGGTCCGCAGCCGGTTGATCCCCTCGAGCCCCTGGCTGTCCGGCAGCGAGAGGTCGAGCACGATCACGTCGAACCGCTGCTCGCCGAGGCGCGCCAGCGCCTCCTCCAGGCTCGCCACGCGGCCGACCTCGCACGGGGCGTTGCCCGGCTGGGCCAGCGACCGGCTCACGACCACGGCGTACTCGTCGTTGTCCTCGATCAGGAGGACCTGGATGCGCGGCCCGTGGTCCATGGCGTCTCCCTCGCGCTCAGGCCCGCAAGAGCTCCACAGTCACGCCTGAACGTGGAGGAGTCCACGGTGCGGCCGGGCCTCTTCGCGCAAGCGGTCTCTTCCTCCTGCTTGAACGTGGTGGAAGTCGCGTTGCGGCCGGGCCTCTTCGCGCAAGCGCTCATCCGCCGCACCGTCGGCGGCGGCGAGGCTGTCGAAGAAACAGAAGTCGTAGTCGTCGATGGCGCCGCTGGTGCCGGACACGTGCTCGAGCGCCCGCCTCAGCGCGCGACGCCCCGCGCCCCGGGCCGGGAGGCGGGTGCCGTGTATGTCGAAGAGGACGAGGCGCACGGCGCTCAGCGCGAGATCGTGAGGGCCAGCGCCCGCAAACGAGCCACGATGGGCGGAAGCCGGTCGAGCACGGCGTCCACGTCCGCCCCCGTGCTCCAGCGGCCCAGCGTGAGGCACAGCGACCCTTCGGTCTCCGCCGGGTCGCACCCGATGGCGCGCAGCACGTGCGAGGGGGTGCGCGTCAGCGAGGCGCAGGCCGAGCCCGACGAGGCGGCAACGCCCGAGAGATCGAGATCGAGCAGCACGCTGTCGGCCTTGACCCCGCGCAGCACGACGCTCAGGTGGTGTGGGAGCCGCGTGCTCCGCGATCCCGTCACCCGGGAATCCGGGACGGCGGCCAGCAGGCCGGCCACGAGTCGGTCGCGAAGCCCCGCCAGGCGTGCGGACTCCCCGTGATGACCTTCGGTGCGGATCAGCTCGGCGGCGACGCCGAGGCCCACGATGGCCGGCAGGTTCTCGGTCCCCGACCGATACCCGCCTTCCTGCCCGCCGCCGAGGATCTGGGCCGCCAGCTTCACGCCCGGCCTCACCCACAGGGCCCCCGTCCCGGGGGGACCGTAGATGTCGTTGCCGGAAAGGGTGAGGAGGTCGATCCCCAGGGTCTCGGCCGGCACGGGGACGCGCCCCACGGCGCCCACCGCATCCACGTGGACGGGCACCTTGGCGGCCTGTGTCACTCGAGCGAGGTCGGCGATGGGCTGCACGGTGCCGATCTCCTCGTTGGCGGCTCCGATGGAGACCAGCACGGTGTCGGGCCGGAGCGCACGGCGCAGCTCGTCAGGGTCCACTCGCCCCTCCCCGTCCACCGGCAAGAGCGTCACGGAGACACCGGCCTTCTCGAGATCGCGACAGGGATTGAGGATGGACATGTGCTCGATGGACGAGGTGACGACGTGCCGGCTCCGGTCGCCCGCCCGGACGGCGACGCCCCGGATCGCGAGGTTGTTGGCCTCCGTGGCGCCCGAGGTGAAGATGACGCCGCTCGCCGCTCCGCCGACGAGCCGTCCGACCTTGGCGCGGGCGGCCTCGAGGGATTCGCGGGCCTCGGCCCCCAGGGAATGTCGGGCTGAGGGGTTGCCGATGCCGGCCTCGAGGAAGGGGCGCATCACGGCCAGCACGCGCGGGTCGACGGGCGCGAAGCCTGCATAGTCCAGGTACACCCGGTCGGGGGGGGCGCCGCCGGGGGCCACGCCTCTACCGCGTCTTCCGGACAAGGAACCGGTAGATCGCCCTGGCGCGCGAGACCTCCAGGAGCTCGTTCCCGGAGCGCTCCGCCCAGACCCTCATGTCGGGATCGGAGCCGGGGTCGTCCGAGAGCATCTCGAGGACCTGTCCCAGCACCATCTCCCGCATCGCCTCGCGCGTCTTGACGATGGGCATCGGACAGAAAAGGCCGATGCAGTCAATGTGCTTGTCAGGATTGACGACTTTGGGCCCCTGCGTCATGACGCCCTACCCTACCCCAGCGCTCGCGACGCCGTCAAGGTTGACAGGCCCTGACGCGGGCCCGAATAATGGCGGAGTGACGAGCAGAACGTCGGTATCCTTGGAACTCCATGCGTGATGTCCTCCCGGCCCACGGACACGCCAGTGACCGCCGCTGACCACCAGGGGGCGGCGCCTGCAGGCCGTCGCCCGATGACGGCTCGGATCGCCACGGCGCTGGCCGCGGCGTCCATCGTCCTCCTCCTGATCCTGGTCTACGCTCTCGAAGCCTATGTGCGGCCGGTGCTCCCCGCCGGCCGCTCGGCCGTGCCGCTCGAGTGGCTTGAGGCGGTGCTCCTGGCCACTGCGCTCCTCACGGCCATCTCCTGGCGGGTGGCCCGCGGCCGCGGCCCCGCGAGGAGGCGTCCCCCCGAGATCGTGACCGCCCCCGTCGCCGCCGAGGCCCCGATGGCCGAGCGGAGCGACGACATCGGATCGCTCATGGGAGCATTCTCCCGAATGCTCACCACCATCGAGGAGCAGGCGACCGAGATCAACCAGTTCTGCCAGCGGCTCGACAGCGCCTACCAGGAGGTGGAGTCCACCAACGCCCGGCTGAAGGAGTTCTCCTTCAAGGACGAGGTGACGGGCCTCTACAACCGCCGCTTCTTCTCGATCCGCCTCGAAGAGGAGGTGTCCCGCTACCGCCGCTTCAACCACCCGGTCTCGGTATTGCTCCTGGACCTCGACGGCTTCAAGGCCATCAATGACGAGCTGGGGCACGCCGCGGGCGACGAGACGCTCCGCGACATGGGCGACATCCTCCTGAGGTACTCGCGCGGGATCAACGTGATCTGCCGTTACGGGGGCGACGAGTTTGCGGTGCTCCTGGTGGAGACCTCCAAGGCCGGCGCGCGGCTGTACGCCGACCGGATCCGCCAGGTCCTCGGCACGCACCCCTTCGCCCACGGCCGTCCGCTCACGGCCAGCTTCGGCATCGCCTCCCTGCCCGAGGACGTGAACCCGGCGGCCGAGGACGTGATCCGCGCGGCCGACGAGGCCCTCTACGCCGCGAAGCGGGCAGGCAAGAACCGGGTCTCCGTCTACGAGGACGTGGCTCCGGCGGCGGGTGCCGGACCGCAGGCGCGGCTGCCATGATCCGGAAACTCGCCGATCGGCGCGTGCTCATCGTGGACGACGACAGGCAGGTGCGCCGGGTCCTGGGCGAGTTCTTCGCCGCCAACGGCTACACGTGCCACAGCGCGGCCAACGGTCAGGAGGGGCTCGCGAGCTTCGATGCCGAGCGCCCGCCGCTCACGGTGACGGACATGAACATGCCCGTCATGGACGGGCTCGAGCTGCTCAAGCAGGCCCGGACCATGGAGCCCGACGCGGCCATCCTGGTGCTGACCGGCATGGCCGACGTGCAGACGGCCATCGAGAGCCTCAAGTACGGCGCCTATGATTTCATCCTGAAGCCCGTCAACATGGACGAGCTGCTGATCGTCGCGGAGCGGGCGCTCGAGCACCGCCAGCTCCTCCTCGAGCGCCGGGAGTACCACGCGCTGCTGGAACGGCGGGTCGGCGAGGCGACGCGGGACCTGGCGGCGACGCTCCGGGAGCTGGAGGAGACCTACCGGAGCACGCTCGAGGCCCTGGGCTCGGCCATCGACACCCGGGATCTCGGCACCCAGGCCCACTCCCGCCGGGTGCGCGGCTACTCCCTGGCCATCGCCCGGTCCCACGGCGTGCCCGAGGCCGACATGAGCGATCTCGAGCACGGGGTTCTCCTGCACGACATCGGCAAGATCGGCATCCCCGACGCCATCCTGCTCAAGCCGGGGCCCCTCACCCCGGCCGAGTGGAAGATCATGCGGACGCATCCGACTGTGGGTCGGGACCTGGTCGCCAAGATCCCCTTCCTGCGCGGAGCCGTGCCCGTGGTCTACCACCACCACGAGCGCTGGGACGGCACGGGCTACCCCCTGGGGCTCAAGGGGGAGGCCATCCCGCTGGGGGCGCGCATCTTCGCCGTGGCGGATGCTTTCGACGCCATGACCTTCGACCGCCCCTACTCCCGCGCCATCGACCTCGACTCCGCCCGCGCCGAGATCCAGCGCTCGGCCGCCACGCACTTCGATCCCGGAGTGGTGCAGAGCTTCGTGGGGGTGCCGCTCGAGCTCCTCGAGGAGATCCGCCGCCGGTCCACCGAGTAACGGGAGCATCTGCCCGAGCGTGAGCGCGGGACCGAGGCCGCTCATGCTCGCTCCACGCCGGCGATGAGTGCCATGACGTGCTGTCGCTTGGCGACGGCGTCCGTGAGCTCCTCCTGGCTCAGCCCTTGCTCGAACGCCTCGTCGATGGCGCGGCACAGGGCCTGCCCCCGCGCCTCGGCGCCGGAGTGGTCCCCCGCGCCAAGCAGCCGCTCCACGTCCTCCTGGACCCGTTGCGAGACGGCTTCCAGCGCGCGTGCTAGCGCGCGCCGCGTCTGCGCCTGACGCTCGGCGTCCATGTCGGGCAGCCCGAGGGCCCGGTAGAGCAGCGGCAGGGCAGCCTCCGGGTCTCCCCCCTCGATGCGCTCGACGCCGAGCTTGGTGTGGCCCCACCAGAGCCGCCGCCTGAGATCCTCCTCCTGCTCGGCCGTGAGCGCATCCGGAGGCATGCGCCGGACGGCCTCCTCGGCCCGATCCATCAGCGCCAGGACCTCGCTCACGTCGCCCGCGCTCTCGAGCGCCTGGCCGGTGAAGCGGCCGACCTCTCCCGTGACGCTCGTCCACAGAACCTCGCGGAGCGCGTCGCGGCGCCCGGGCGGAAGCTCGGGTGACTGGAGCGCCTCCTCAATCACGCGGTGGGCCTCGTCGAGCTCGCGCCGGCCCAGCAACGCTTCCGCGCGACGCTCGAGGAGCGCCCACCCCGCGTCCCGCGCGCGCGCCGCCAGCTCCCGGAGCGCGTCATCGCCGGGCTCGTCAGCCGCCGCGGCCTCCGCGAGAGCCCGGGCCAGGCCGAGCCCCGCCATCATGTCGGGAGAAGCCTCGGCCGCCGCCTCGGCGCTCGTCACGATCTGCCGCGCGACGAGCACGGCAAGCAGCGTCACGCGTGGGGAGGCGCCCGCATCCTCCCGGACCGCAGCGCAACCGAGCCCCGCCTCGAAAGCCTGCCGGGCGCCGTCGCCATCGCCGAGAGCCTGGCGCGCCAGCCCGGCCAGTCCCCCCAGCGCCGCCCGCTCGCAGGAGGGACAGGACGGGGCCGACCCGGTGGGCGCCGAGCCAAGCGCTGCGTCGGCGGCCTCGAGCGCCTGCGCATACTCGCCTTCCTGGAACATCCTCACGCAGGACTCGAGGGCGTCCGGCTCGCCTGGCTCGGGCACGGAAGCCACGGGCAGCAACATCTGGATCGGCGGTGGCGGCAAGTCCGGCGGCGGCGGATTGTCCTCGACCGCCGGTGGTGGAGGCGGTGGCGGAGCCGGCTCAGGGATCGCTGCCGGGTTGCTCACCGGGGCTGGCGCAGGTTCCGGTCGCTGCGATGGCAGCGGCACGCGAGGACCGCGGGCACGGCGCTCGAGGGCTGACTCCGCCGCCGCGCGCCGTCTCACGGGCTCCGGACGCGGGGGCGACCCTCCGCGCGGCCGTGCCCGCCGGGGAGTGTCGAGAGCCTGGGCGAGCCCCACGAAGAGAAGGGCGACCGCCACGAGGGTCAGAAGGGCGACCAGCGCCTCTTCGACCGTCACGCGGATGCCCTGATCGTGCGGAGTGGCGTGGAAGTGCACGGCACGCCCTCACGCTACCATGCCGGGCGGGACCCCGCCAACGGCTTACGGGCGCATTGAGTACCAGGGGGCACCCGCGGTATGATGCCCAGGACGCGCAGCACGATCAACCCCTGAGGAGAGATGGATGCGCCGAGTCGCCGTGATCGGGGTGGGGCTGACCAGGTTCGGCAAGCATGAGCGCAACAGCGTGGAGCTGTTCGCGGAGGCGGCCCGCGACGCCATCACCGACGCGGAGATCTCCCCCTCCGCCATCCAGGCCCTCTACTACGGCAATGTCACCGGCGGCGAGGGCGAGCGCCAGCTTCACACGAGCCCGCTCGCCGCCTCGCTCCTGGGGCTCACCAATATCCCCACCACGCGCTTCGAGAACGCCTGCGCCACGAGCCACGTTGCGTTCCGCCACGCGGTGATGGAGGTGGCGGCCGGCATCTCCGACGTGGTCCTGGTGGGCGGCGGGGAGCGGGTGCTCCACATCCCGACGGACCACGCCACGGAGTACTTCGGGTTCTGCTCCGACGCCTCCTACGAGCAGCCCGTCGGGCTCACGTTCCCCGGCGTCTTCGCCCTCATCGCGCGCGCCCACATGGAGAAGTACGGGACCACCGAGGAGCAGATGGCGCACGTGGCCGTGAAGAACCACCGGCACGGGGTCCACAACCCCAAGGCGCAGTTCCGGAAGGAGATCACCCTCGAGACGGTGCTCCGGAGCGCCTACGTCGCCGACCCGCTCAAGCTCTTCGACTGCTGCCCGTTCACGGATGGCGGCGCCGCCGTCGTCCTCGCCTCGGAAGAGGTCGCGCGCAGGCACAAGCGCTCCATCTGGGTGCTGGGGTCGGCCGCGGCCTCCGACACCATGTTCATGCACGAGAAGCGCGACCTCTCCCGCATCACCGCCACCGAGCGGGCGGCGCTCGGGGCCTACCGGCAGGCCGGCAAGGGGCCGCAGGACGTGGACGTGGTCGAATTACACGACTGCTTCACCATCGCCGAGATCGTGGCCACCGAAGGGCTCGGTTTCTTCGAGCCCGGCATGGGAGGCATCGCGGCCGAGAAGGGGTGGACGAGCGTCGGCGGCAAGATCCCGGTGAACCCCTCCGGCGGGCTCAAGTCCAAGGGGCATCCGATCGGGGCCACTGGCGCCGCCCAGATCTGCGAGATCGTCACCCAGCTCCGCGGCGAGGCCGGCCCCCGCCAGGTCGAGGGCGCGCGCGTCGGCCTCACTCACACCCTGGGCGGCAACACCGCCACCGTCCTCGTCAGCCTGTTCGGCCGTGACTGAGCGCGTGATCACGCTGAAGAGCTTCTTCGAGGAAGCCCGCGCCGGACGCCTCACCGGCATCCGCTGCGGCAAGTGCGGCGAGCTCGCGATCCCGCCGAAGGAGTTCTGCCCGGCCTGCCAGCAGCGGGCATGGGGGCCCGTGCCGCTCAAGGGCGAGGGCACCATCTCCTCCTTCACCATCATCCGCGTGGCGCCCCGCGGGCATGCCGGTGAGGCGCCGTACGCGGTCGCCGTGGTGAAGCTCGCCGAGGGCGTCTCGCTCCTCGGCCGCGTGGTGGACATGCCGCTCGAGGCACTCACGGTCGGCCTGCCCGTGAAGTTCCGTCCGCTCGTCAAGGGCGAGCAAACGGTCGTCGGCTTCGGCCCCGCGTAACCCCGCCGCTCAGCTCCGGCGGAGCCGGTAGCCCGCACCGCGCACCGTCTCGATCATCGAGGCCCGATCGCCGAGCTTGCGCCGGAGCGAGCGGACCACCACGTCCACGACGTTGCTGCCCCCGTCGTAGTCGGGCTCCCAGACCTCGTCCAGCAAGTCCCTGCGCGCGACCACCTTGCGGTCCCGTTGCCAGAGATAGGCCAGGACGGCGCACTCGCGGGGCGTGAGCGGGATATGGCGATCGCCGAGCGACAGCTCTCGGTCGCCGGAGTCGAGCACGGGCTCCTCCTCGACCCCGAGCTCGGCGGCGACGAGACCTGCGAGCCACCCATCCACCGACAGCGGCCCGAGGTCGAGCACCACGGTGTAGTATCGCGCCCCATCCAGCTCGACCGTGGCGTCGGCCACCGGCCGGAAACCGAGCCGCTCCACCGTGGGGCCGTAGGGGGCCGGCTCCCGCACCGTGGTGAGGACGCGCCGGAGCCGGGGGCGCAGCTCCATGTAGGTGCGCTTGATGTCGAGCCAGCACGCCGCCTGCACGGGCGACGGCGACTCGCCGTGCTCCACGCTGAGCCACCTCCGAAGCAAAAGCACGCGGGCCTCCCGCGGCACCGGGTCCTTGTCGAGGTACGTCTGCCAAGCCTGGACGAGCAGATCTTCACGGCGCAGCAGCGGCCCGATGGAAGCAGCATCCGCCATGCAGTAGAACCCGGCTACGCTCCCGTCGCGGGCGCGGATGACACGGAAGCACTCCGGCAGCTTCGCCCACCACGCCTCCAGAGCATGTGAAGCGTTGCGACCTTCGTGCCGCCGGATGATGCTCCGGATGGCAGCGGCGTCGTCCGGGCGCGCGGGCTCCAGGGCGAGGAGCTCCACGCCGCTGGGAAAGAACGCCTCGCGTACCACGGGATTCTCGAGGAGGTAGAGGATGTCGGCGGTGTAGCGCCACAGGTCGGGTCCTGCCGCCTGGTGCACCTCGGCTCGGAGCTGCCGCCACGCAGCCAGACGCAGGGCGCGGTACCGGTCGGGGTCGCCGGCACGCAGGGCGGCGGCGATGGCTCGTTGAACGGCATCGTGGACCACCAGGCCGTCGCGGGCGCGCTCGACGAACGGCAGCGCGCGAAGACGCTCGAAGGCATCCTGTGGGGCTGCCCCCGGGAGCACGGCGCGCAGGAGCGACAGCGTGGTGCGCCGGATGACGGAGGCGGCCTCCAGGGCCCGGCGCGTCAGCGGGTCGCCCACGTCCGCCAGGTAGAGCCCGCTCAGCTCGTCCACCACGCGCGGAAGCGCGGCCTCCTCCAGGCGCAGCCCGGGACGCTCCCTCGCGGCGGTGGCGGCGAGCTTCAGCGCCAGCGGGTGGCCGCGGGCGAAGCGATTGATCCGGCGCGCTTCGCCGCCCCTGACGCCGATGCGACGGAGCAGCGCGGCCGCCGCCTCGTCCTCGAGCGGCCCCAGAGGCAGGCTGCGGAACAGTTCCTGCCACCCTGGCGTTGTCGCCCAGGCCGGGACCGGCGGCTGACGCCCGAACAGCAGCACCCGGACGTTGTCGCCGAGCAGGGGGACGAAGGCCTGGCGGAGCCAGCTGTCCATGAGGCGGAAAACCTCGTAGTTGTCGAGCGCGAGCACGACGCGGTTTCCCAGGCGACGCAGGCGGCGGGCGGCCTTCTCCGGCGTGCTCCCGTCTCCACCGACGACCGTCGCCAGCTCGTGGAGCAGCCCCCGCGGGGTGGGCTCCATGGCCCGGCAGTCGAGGCGCACCACGGTGGCGCCGCGCTCCCGGGCCCGCTGGGCGCAGGCCTCCAGCAGGGTCGACTTCCCGATGCCGGGGATGCCGTGGACGTGGACGACCAGGGGGCCGTCCTGCTCGACGGCCTCGAGCAGGACGGCAAGCTCCCTGCGGCGCCCGACGAAGGCCTCAGTCGCGCGCCGGACCAGAACGTCACGCACACGGGCCATCACGCCGGACCTCCGCAACGCAGCCGCTGGCCGCCGCTGAGGCCGGGACTACGCGGCGACCGCGAGCAACCCGTGGGTGACGCGGGTCGGGCCCTCCATGACGGCAAAGTCGGTCGAGGTGATGTCCGCCAGATTGGGGTGGGTGGCCACCCCGCGGAACAGCTCGGTCCTGGTGAAGTTCTCCATGTCCTGGCGATCCCGCCACGTGTACACCCCGCCATACGCGTTCGCCGCGGAGTTGGCCAGCCAGACCTTCGCGAGCAGGCCGGGCACGCTCGCGAAGGCAGGCGCCAGGTCATCGCACAGTCTCCCGTAGTCCTGCTCGCTGACGCCCTTGAGGTGGAAGTTGATGATCTGGATGTGCATGGCCGCCTCCTCCTTGTCCCGAATGGGAATGGGTCCAGGGTGGGGCCAGCATAGGCCCCCGCCGTCAGGGGGAGATGAGCGGAAGATGAAGACCTCATGAGAGACGCCGGGTCCTCCCGAGAGTCCGATTCCGGCCTGAGAGGAGGAGAGCACTTCCAGGCGTCGCCAGTCAAGGGCTCGGGAGGCGCTCTCATCCTGACCCCCCGAAGAGGGAGGGGTCAGGGAGGAGCAGGTGCGTCAGGGCGCCAGGTCGAGGGCCTCGACGATCTTCGTGTAGGGGATCTTCGCGGTGTCGTTCAGCTCCTGGACGAGCTGCGGGCAGCCCGCAGCTCGTCCGCGACGTCAACGAGGCCGCGCACATCCCGTTCTCCCGGGTCGTCGAGGCGCTGGACCTCACGCCGTGAGCGGAGCCCCGCTCCCCTCCGCGCTCGCCCGAGCGGAGGCGGGACGATGAAGTGTCCGCGCTGTCAGGCCGACAACCGCGAGGGGCGGCGCTTCTGCGCCGAGTGCGGCGCCTCGCTGTCCGCGGCCTGCCCAGCGTGCGCATTCACCAACGACCCCGGCGAGAAGTTCTGCGGCGGCTGCGGTCAGCCCCTTCGCGCGCCGGGCGGAGCGGCCGCCCCGCCACCGTCGCCCCAGACCTACACGCCCGCGCATCTGGCCGAGAAGATCCTCACCTCGAAGGCGGCGCTCGAGGGCGAGCGCAAGCAGGTCACCGTCCTGTTCGCCGATCTCAAGGGCTCCCTCGAGCTCCTCGCCGACCGCGATCCCGAGGAGGCCCGCGCGCTGCTCGACCCGGTGCTCGCCATCATGATGGAGGCCGTCCACAGCGTTGAGGGCACCGTGAACCAGGTGATGGGCGACGGCATCATGGCGCTCTTCGGCGAGCGGGCGTGGGGCCAGGCCAGGCCGGTCCGCATCGGCTCTACGCTCTCGGCCACGGGCCCCTACTCGGTGGGCGCGCAGATCACCCAGGCGCCCAACTACACGCTGTGGCAGGAGCAGGTCAACGCGCGGGGCGGCCTCGCGGTCAAGGGCGAGGGGCGGCGGCCCATCGAATTCATCTCCATCGACGACCGTAGCGAGATCGAGACGGCCGTGCGCTTCTACGAGAAGCTCGCCACCGACGACAAGGTGGACCTCATGCTGCCGCCCTGGGGATCGGCCATGAACTTCGCGATAGCCCCTGTCGCGAACAAGTACGGCTACCCGCTGCTGGGCCCGACGGCGATCTCCGCCAAGTTCAAGGAGATGGCGATCCCCTACTTCTACACGTTCCTGGTCCAGCCCGAGGGGCAGATGAAGGCCGTCGCCGGCCTGCTCAAGGACCTGAAGGCGCAGGGCAAGATCAGCAAGGTGGCCGTCGCCTACGTCAATGACCTCTTCGGCATCGAGCTGAACGCCGCCACCGGGCCCGCGCTCCGGGAGGCCGGTGTCGAGGTGGTGGACACCAAGAGCTATCCCCTGGGCGCCAAGGACCTCTCCCCGCTCCTCAAGGGCTTCAAGGCCGCCGGCGCCGACGCCTTCGTGGGCCTCACCTATCCGCCGGACAACATCCTCGTGACCTCCCAGGCCAAGGAGGTGGACTGGAATCCGGCCGTGTTCTTCACCGGGGTCGGCACCGCGTTCCCGTTCTACCGGGAGCGCTTCAAGGGCGCCGAGGGCATCATGGGCATCGGAGGGTGGAACCCGAAGGTGAAGTTCGCGGGGGCGCGGGAGTACTACGATGCCCACGTGAAGAAGCATCAGAAGGAGCCCGACCGCTGGGCCAGCGCCTTCGCCTACGCCTCGCTGCAGATCCTCGAGAAGTGCGTGGCCGAGGTGGGCCTCGACCGCCCGAAGATCAAGGCCATGCTGGATGCGACCGAGTTCCAGACCGTCGCCGGCCCCATCAGGTTTGCCAAGGGCGAGAACGTTGCCACGCCCGGCATGGTGGGCCAGTGGCAGAAGGGCGAGTTCGAGATCCTCTGGCCCAAGGCCTGGGCCACCGGCGCTCCCGTCGTCCCCAAGGCGCCCTGGGCCTGAGCCCGACGGCTGTCGCGCGAATGGCGGCGGCGTGAAGCTCACGCTGCTGGTGGACATCGTCGGTGCCGGCCTCATGACGGGGGGGATCTATGCGCTCGTGGCGCTGGGGCTCAACCTGCAGTACGGGCTGATGCGGGTGCTCAACGTGGCGCATGGCGAGTTCTTGATGATCGGCGCCTATCTCACCTACTCGCTGCACACCGCGTGGGGCGTGCACCCGCTCCTCACGCTGCTCATCACGGGGCCGGCGGCCTTCGTCGCCGGCCTCGTGCTCCACCGCCTGCTCTACGCCCGCGTCGTCGCGGAGAGCGAGAGCCGCGAGGCACTCGAGTCGCGCTCGCTGCTCCTGTCCTTCGGGCTCCTGTTCGTGCTGCAGAACACGGCGCTGCTCCTCTGGAGCGCCGACCTCAAGGGCTACAGCTACCTCTCGACGCCCTTCCACGTGCTCGGCACAGTCTTCCCCGCCAACCGTCTGGTCGCCGCCTGCGTGGCGCTGGGCCTCTCCGTGGGCTTCTACCTCGTGCTGCAACGGAACCTCATGGGCAAGGCGGTGCGCGCCCTCATGCAGGAGCCCGAAGGCGCCCAGCTCGTCGGCATCAACATCTCCCGCCTGCACGGCCTCTGCTTCGGCATCGGGATCGCCATGTCGGCGGTGACGGGCTCGCTGGTCAGCATGCTCTTCGAGCTGACGCCCTTCATGGGTCTCCCCTACACGGTGACGGCGCTCGTGGTCGTGATCCTGGGCGGCCTCGGCAACGTGATGGGCAGCCTGCTGGGCGGCCTCCTCCTGGGTCTCGTGGAAACGGCCTCCGTGTACCTCGTCGCCTCGGACATCCGGATCATCGCCTCCTACGCGGTGCTCTCCCTCATCCTCGTCCTCAAGCCCTCCGGTCTCTTTGGCCGCTAGGCTCGCCGGCGCATTCGCCCTCGCGGCGCTCATCGCGATCCCACAGGTCGTCACGCCCTACTACCGCTCTCTCACCCTGGCCATCCTCGCGGACGTGACGCTCACCGTGGCCTGGGCCTTCTTCTCGGGACCGACGCGCTACCTCTCGCTGGCCACGGGCGCCTTCTTCGGGGCCGGGGCCTACGTCACCGCGGTGGCGGGCAGCCGGCTTCCCTGGCCGCTTCCGGTGGTCGCGGCCGGCGGCGGCGGCGCCGTCATGGCCCTCGTCGTGGGGGCGCTGGCGCTCAGGCTCCGCGGCCCCTACTTCGCCGTCTTCACCTTCGGCCTCGCGGAACTGACCAAGCACACGCTCATCTGGTACGAGACGAGCGTCACGGGCACGGTGGGCCGGCTCATCCTGGCCCCTCCCGCTCCCCTCGTCCTCTACTACACCGTCCTCGCCCTGACCGTCCTCGCCGTGACGACATCCGTCCTGCTGCGCCGGTCGCGCTGGGGATACGCGCTCGTCGGGATCGGCGCGGACGAGGAGCGGGCGGCCACCCTCGGCATCGACACCACGCGCGTAAAGGTCGGCACCTTCGCGCTGAGCGCCGCCTTCATGGCCGCCGCGGGGGCCGCCATGGCGCCCCGCTGGACCTACCTCGACCCGCAGGTCTTCAACCCGCTCGTCTCGTTCCAGACCGTCATCATGGCGCTGGTGGGCGGAGCGGGCACCGTGATCGGCCCCATCGCCGGCGCGGTCTTTCTCGGACTGGCCTCGGAGATCCTCCTGCTGAAGTTCCGCTACGTCTACATGCTGGCCCTCGGGCTGACCCTGATCGTCGTCGTGCTCGCCCTGCCCTCGGGCCTCGCGGGCCTTGCCGCCCGTTTCCAGCGCCGCCCATCCGCGCGTCAGGAACCCATAACTCCGCTCTAAGGGCTCCCCGCCCGAGGTAGCATGATTCGCCCGCTAGGCGAGTCGCTCTCCCTCGTGGGAACCGACCTTAGAGCGGAGTTATGGGGAACGCTGACCCCTTGACTTCGGTGGACTTTGCCCGCACAGTGTCGCCAATTTCGGCCCGGCTCACTCCACCTCGCGTCACGACAGACGAGGGAGAACACCCATGACACCGACGACCAATGGCCCATTCGACATCACCCGGCGTGACCTCCTGAAGCTCGGTAGCGCCGCCCTCGTTGGCGCGGCGCTCGCCATCGCGCCCCACCCGGCAGTCGCACAAGCCCCGAAGCGCGGCGGCACGCTCACGCTCAGGATGTGGGACCCGCCCCACTTCGACCACATGCTGACCATCTCCTACAAGACCCACGGCGTGCTGGGCTTCACCCACAGCCGGCTCCTCAAGCACAAGGCCGGCCCCGGCGTCGTGCCCGGCACCTTCCCCATCGAGGGCGACCTGGCCGAGTCCTGGAGCCAGCCCAACGAGACCACCTACATCTTCAAGCTCCGCCGCGGCGTGAAGTTCCACCCCAAGCCCCCCGTCAACGGCCGTGAGCTCACCGCCGAGGATGTCCGCTACACCATCGAGCGCTTCCTCACGGTGAAGGGAAACGCCAACGCCTACATGCTCAAGGACCTCGACAGGGTCGAGGCCCTCGACACGCACACGATCAAGTTCACCCTCAAGCAACCCTCCGCCTGGTTCCTCGACATGCTGGCCAACCCGATCGCCACCGGGATCATCGCCAAGGAGGTCGTGGACAAGTTCGGCGACCTCAAGAAGCCCGAGTCGGTGATCGGCACCGGCCCCTGGATGCTCGACAGCTACCGGCCAAACGTGGGACTGACGCTCGCGCGGAACCCTTACTACTTCGTGCCGGGGTTGCCGCACATCGACCGCGTCGAGATCGTCGTCGACGAGGACAACGCCTCCCGCATGGCCGCCTTCCTGGCCGGGAAGTACGACGTGGGCTGGGAGTTTCCGGGCCAGATCAACCGGGTGGACTGGGTGCAGATCAAGGACACGCTCAAGCAGAAGCGGCCCAATCTGAAGGTGCAGGAGTTCCCGGCCAACGTCATGGGCCACATCTCCATGCGCACCGATCAGAAGCCGTTCAGCGACGCCCGTGTCCGCCAGGCGATGTCGCTCGCCATCGACCGCCAGGGTATCCTCGATGCCGTCGCCGAGGGCGTGGGCGTCATGAACCCGCCCGTCCCTGCCGCCCTCAAGGAATGGTCGCTCCCCGTGAACCAGCTCGGCGAGGGGGCCAAGTACTACAAGTACGACCCGAAAGAGGCGAAGCGGCTCCTGGCCGAGGCCGGCTATCCCAGCGGCTTCCCCGGCGCCATCTGCTTCGCGACCTACGGATCGACGGTGGTGGTGGACTCGGCCCAGCTCGTGGTCAAGTACTTCAAGGACGTGGGCATCGACGCCAAGCTCGACCAAAAGGAGTACGGTGCCTACGTCTCCACCTGCTTCTACGGCAACTTCCCCTCGATGGCGTTCGGCCCCCAGACGCCCTTCCTGGAGCCCGACAACTTCCTGTTCGGTCAGTACTACCCGGGCGAGACGAAGAATCAGAGCCACATCAACGATCCCGTCGTCGCCGACATGCTGGTCCGCCAGCGGCGCACCCTGGACGAGGCCAAGCGTCGCCAGATCATCCACGAGATCCAGCGCCACCTGGCCAAGCAGCAATACTATGTCCAGCTCCCGTCGGGCATCTACATCGGCGTGTGGGACGGCGCCCTCAAGAACTACGGGCCGAACCTCGGCTACGACTACGGCGGGCGGCTCATGGCAGCGTGGCTCGACCGCTAGCGTGAGCCGGGACCACGAGCGGGCGCCGCACGGGCTCGCCCTGGCCGGCTGATGCGTAGGTACGTCCTGCGCCGCCTGCTCGTGGCGATCCCCTCGCTGCTGATCGCCTCGCTCATCGTCTTCTCGCTGCCGCGGCTGATCCCGGGCGACGTGGTCCAGCTCATGCTCGAGGAGAAGGCCTACGCCAAGGACCTGGACGAGCTCCGCGCCAAGCTCGGCCTCGACCGGCCCGTCTACGTGCAGTACTTCGAGTGGCTCGGGAACGTGGCGCGCGGGAACCTGGGGGAGTCGCTCTGGACCAAGCGCCCGGTGATCGAGGAGCTCGTCCGGCGGCTGCCGGTGAGCCTCGAGCTGGGGCTCCTCGCCCTCTGCTTCGCCGTCGTGATGGCCGTGCCCGTCGGCGTCATCTCGGCCACCCGCCAGGACACGCTCGCCGACTACGCCGCGCGCAGCCTGGCCATCCTGGGGCTCTCGGTGCCCGGCTTCTGGATCGCGACGCTCGTGGTCCTCCTGCCGGCCATCTGGTGGGGCTGGAGCCCGCCGATCCACTTCACCGAGTTCTCGAAGGACCCCTGGGCCCATGTGAGCCAGTTCCTCCTTCCGGCCTTCATCCTCGGGCTCGCCTCGGCGGCGGCCATCATGCGGCTGACCCGCGCCATGCTGCTCGAGGTGCTCCGCCAGGACTACGTGCGCACGGCCTGGGCCAAGGGGCTCCGCGAGCTCCCGGTCGTCCTCAAGCACAGCCTGAAGAACGCGATGATCCCCGTGATCACGGTGCTCGGCATCCAGGTGGCCCAGATCCTCGGCGGGACGGTGATCTTCGAGCTGATCTTCGGGCTGCCAGGGATGGGCCGCTTCCTCTTCGACGCCATCAACCAGCGCGACTACCCGGTGATCCAGGGCGTGAACCTGATCATCGTCTCGGTGGTCGTCCTGATCAACCTCATGGTCGACGCGGCCTACGCCTGGCTGGACC
>MGBT01000216.1:0-12626 GCA_001788395.1 Candidatus Rokubacteria bacterium GWA2_70_23 | reverse complement strand
GCTCCGCTCGCCAGCGTGTCCATTGCCGCTCGCCTCGCCTGCGGCTGCGGCTCGCACTGCGGGGCCTCGTCTGGCTCGTTCCTCGGCCCGGCGCCCCGCGGTCGTGGCGGCGCGGGGGGCGGAGCGCGCAGGAGACACAGTAAATCATGCGGGGGCTCTGGCGGTTCTGCCGCCGAAAACCGCTCGGCGCCATCGGCGGGATCCTCGTGCTCGGCATGATCGTCCTGGCGCTCTTCGCCCCCTGGATCGCGCCCCACTCCTACGACGACAGCATCCGCGGCGCCCGCATGAAGCCACCGGGCGCCCAGTTCTGGATGGGCACCGACAACCTGAGCCGCGACATCTGGAGCCGCGTCGTCTACGGCGCGCGCGTGTCCATCACGGTGGGCTTCGGCGCCGTGCTCCTCGGCAACGCGCTCGCCGCCGCCATCGGCATCACGAGCGGCTACTTCGGCGGGAAGTACGACATGGCCGTGCAGCGCGTGGTGGACGCCTGGCAGTCGTTCCCGTTCCTCGTGGTGATCCTCTCGCTCATGGCCGTGCTCGGCCCCGGCATGCTCAACGTGATCCTGGCGCTGGGCATCCTGGGCGCCGCGGCAGCCTCCCGCGTGATCCGCGGCGCGACCATCTCCGTCCTCCAGAACGCCTACATCGAGGCGGCGCGGGCCATGGGTGCCGGGCACTTGCGGATCATGCTCCGCCACGTCCTCCCCAACGTGGCGGCGACCATCATCATCCTCGCCACCATCGGCCTCGGCGGCGCCATCCTGGCCGAGTCGGCGCTGTCCTTCCTGGGCTTCGGCGTGCCGCCGCCCTACCCGTCCTGGGGCGCCATGCTTTCCGGCTCCGGTCGCTCGTACATGTACCGGGCGCCGTGGATGGCCATCTGGCCCGGCACCGCCATCTCGCTGGCCGTCTTCGGCTTCAACATGCTGGGCGATGCCCTGCGGGATGTCCTCGATCCCCGCCTCCGCGGCGCCGGCGGCGGGAGAATCCAGTAATGGACTTCATCGCCATCCACGCCGCGAGCAAGCCTGAGGCCGCCTGCCTCATCGAGGGCGAGCGCGCCTGGACCTGGGCCGGGTTCCTGGATCGGCGCAATCGCCTGGCGCATTCGCTGGCCGGGCTGGGTCTCTCGGCGGGCGAGAAGGTCGTGGTGTACGCCCACAACTCTCTCGAGGCCCTGCTCGCCCCGGCGGGCGCCCGGGCGCTGGGGGCCGTCCCCGTCCCGATGAATCACCGGCTGGTGGCCGAGGAGGTCGCCTACATCCTCGACCACTCCGATGGCGTGATCGTCTTCGCCGGCGACTCGTTCCTCCCCGTGGTCGAGCAGGTGCGCCCGGGCGCCCTGAAGGTGCGGCACTGGATCCTCATGGGCGAGGCGCGGCGGCCCTGGGCGCTGCACCTCGACGACCTCCTGGAGCGCGGCAGCCCGGACACGCCTGCGGCAGCGGCGAGCGCGGCCTTCGGCGGCTCGATGATCTACACGGGAGGCACTACCGGGAAGCCCAAGGGCGCGTTGCGCGGCGCGGTGAATCCCACGGTCTTGCTGGGCTTCATGCAGGCCCTCGATCTCGCGGATCCGAGCCACGTCCACCTCGTCGCGGGCCCCATGTACCACTCGGCGCCGGGGGGCTTCGCCCTCTTCACCCACATGCTGGGCGGCGCCGTCGTCGTCATGCCGCGATTCGACCCCGAGCAGGCGCTCTGGACCATCGAGCGTCACCGCTGCACCAGCACCTTTATCTCTGCGACCGCAAGCGCGACATGATCATCTCGGGCGGCGTGAACATCTACCCGGCGGAGATCGAGGACGTGCTCCACCGCCATCCGGCGATCCAGGACGTGGCCGTGTTCGGGGTGCCCGATGAGGAGTGGGGCGAGCGCGTCCACGCCGCCGTCCAGCCGCGCCCCGGGGAGATGCTCGACGCCGCCGAGGTGGTCGCCTTCGCGCGCCAGCACATGGCCGACTACAAGGTCCCCCGCGAGGTGTCGCTGCACGCGGAGCTCCCGCGCGACGCGGCGGGCAAGCTCATCAAGCGGTTGCTGCGAGACCCCTACTGGGCCGGCCGCGCCTCACGCATCTGAGCGAGCCGGCGCGGAGGCGGGCGGCCAGGGAATCTTGAGCGCGTCAAGCCCGCGCAGCCGGTCCCGGCCGAGGGTGTTCACCGTGTCAGGCTGGCCAGCGCGTCGGCGTAACCCGCCCGGCTGACGGGCTCGGCGTCACACCGGAACGATACGGCCTCGAGCCAGAAGCGCTCCAAGGCGCCCTCGGCCGTCGCGCGAAAACGCAGCTGGGCGCCGGGAGCGTAGCCGGCATAAACGGTGTCCGGCGTGGCCGCGGCCGGGGCGGGGCCGTCGGCTGGGGCTCGACGTGAAGGGGCCATACTCGGACGGACCCGGCCTCCCCAGGAGCCCGGGCAGCGCCTACGCTTCCAAATTCAGGGTGATGAGGATCGCTTCGTCAACACCCTTGAGATCCTCTCGGGAGAGGGTCCCGATCTTGCCCCGAAGACGCGCCTTGTCGATGGAACGGATCTCATCGCCCAACGCGCGGGCTTTCTTGTTCTTGACACGCACCAAAGCTTCTCCCGGATAGCAGGAGTCAACATTGGAGGTCAGGGGAACGACACCCACGCGCGCGCCAAACGCATTGCAGGAGTTGTTTGACACGATGACCGCCGGGCGTGTCTTGCGGATTTCCGCTCCCACCACCGGATCAAGGGCGACCCAGTACACCTCCCCCCGTAACGGACGTCGGATCAATCCGGCCACTCCTCGATTTCGGTGGAGCGCCACTCTGCAGCCAGGCGCTTCCTCCACGTTTCACTCGAAGCGGCTCTGTATGCCGCATCCAGCTCGGCCTTCCCGGGCCGCAGCTTTTCCTTGACCGCCTGCGCGATAAAAGCGCTCATTCGTTTTGGCGGCGTCGCCCGTTTCAGGCGATCGAACAGGTCTTCGCCCATCGTGATGTTCAAGCGGACAGCCATGAAACAGCACCTCCGGGAACCGGAATTATTTGCTGTATTATATACAGCATTCCGCCCTGTGCGTCAAATGCGTCGTCTGAGCACAAGGCGCTGGAGAAGCGCGCGCTCTATCGAAGTCTCTGTGCCTCAGTGTCCGTGTGGTGACCCTGGCTGCCCGCGCCGGAACTGTAGCCGCGCAGCTGGTTGTATCGCTGAAGCTGGTGATCGGCGAGGAGCGTCTTCGTCTCGAGGTGGGTGCGAAGGTGCGCCAGGCGCAGCTCAGCCTGGAACTGGCCGATTTGCGCCACGCGACGTTGAAGATCAGGCTCGGTGATCGCACCCTGGCGGAACGCGGCCTCGAGGGCCTGCTCTTCCCTCAAGATCGCGTCGCCGAAACGCTTGGCCTCAGCGGACATGCCGTCGAAGAGGTGTTACGGCGCAGCCGCTACCTGAGAGGGTGTGGACTGTAAAGCAGACCGACACCGGATCGCGCCACGGCGGCCCGGGCTGGCGGCATATCGGCACTATGCGATGTGGCGACTCCCCCGTACTTGGCCATGGCCAGCGCCGTGGAGCGCGTGAGCCCGACGATGCCTTCCTTGGCCGCCGAGTAGTTGGGCTGCCCGGGGCTCCCCTCGAGCCCGGCGGCCGAGGTGAAGGTGATGATGCGCCCCGCGCGGTGCTCGCGCATGTGGCGGGTGGCCGGCTGCATCACGGTGAAGTGGCCCTTGAGGTGGACGGCGATCACCGCGTCCCACTCCTCCTCGCTCATGTTGAAGATCATCCGCTCCGACGAGCGAGAAGGACGTCGGCAGCGAGTACATGTACCAGGGCATGGCCCCTCCCGAGTGATCGATCACCGGCCTTCCCTCGGCGCCGATGAGGGCAATGCCGGCCCGCCGATCCTGCCAGATCGCCAGGGACGCGGCAAGCCGTGGCCGCGGAGAAGGGGTCGTCACGGTTGACTTCGGTCGCCGTGGCAGGCAATACTCACCCCACCTCGGGGACCGGCGGGAAGGTCCGCGGGGGCGGCCGCGGCGCGAACCGACCTTGAAGACAGGGCACGCCATGCGACAAGGCCTTGGACTGGTGCTGGTCGTTCTCATGCCATTCGTCGGCTGTGCGCCTTACACGGCTAGGCCGGCTCCGGTTCCCAGGGCGGACGCATTGCTCCTGTCGCGAACCGAGGGCGCCGTCACGATCGGGATCGACCCCTACTTCGACGTCCAGCGGCAGAAGGCCGTCTTCGACGAGAACCTGCTGGACGAAGACGTGTTGGCCGTGCGGGTGCACGTCCGGAATGCGGGCCCGGGGCGCGTCGTGTTCCTGCCGTCGGACATGGCCATCGAGTTACCCGACGGCCGGAGCCTCTTGCCGTCGAGCGCGGCCATCGTCGCGATGAAGGTCACCGGAGGGACCGGAAGCGTCATCGCGTCCGGCATCGTGTTTGGCGGGATCGGGTTCGCCGTCGCGTGGAATGCCCGGGAAAAGGCGAAGGCCGATCGCATCAAGGACTACGTCGAAAAGGAGCTCCAGACCGTCACGTTGAGCCAGGACGAGTCGAGACACGGATTCGTCTTCTTCATCGGCCCTCCCAAGCTCGCCTTCAGGGAGGGCACGCTGGCGGTCCGGTTCATCGAGGCTGAGGGAGGCACGACGAAGATGGTGCGGCTATCCCTGGCCGAGACGAACCCCTCTGGCGTTCCGGACGGCCGATAGGGGGACGGCTACCACGGGGGTGTGCCTGTTCCCTTCGGCGGCCTGACCACTCGTGATCGACAGGAGCGACGCGATGAGAACACTGCTCTTACTCCTCCCGCTGGTGCTGGCACTGACGGCCTGCTCGACGTTTGTCACGCCCCGATATTCCATATCCGCGGATAGCAATGTCGCTCTCAGGTCGCTCGGAGTGTCCGGCATCTCGGTTGGCGCGCTTGCGGAGCCCGCTGAGTTCGATCGGACCTGTCGAGCGGTTGGCCCGCTCGCGCCGCCAGACGGCATGACTCACGCCGCCTACATAAGAAAGGCGTTGGAAGACGAGCTCAAGATCGCCGGGCTCCACACCCCGGCCTCACCACGGGTGACGCTTGCCGGAGCGGTCAAGAAGCTGGCGTTCTCTTCGACCCGGGGCCTTACCGGTGGGTCATGGGACATCGACGTGACACTGACGTCGTCGAACGGCAAGTCGATGTCCGTGGCAGAGCATTACGAATTCGAGAGCGGATACATGGGAGACACGGCGTGCAAACAAACCGCCGAGGCGTTCATGCCCGCGGTCCAGAACCTCATCGGCAAGATCGTGCGCTCGCCGGCATTCAGGGAGATGGTGCAATAGGACGCTTGCCGCGGCTCCCGCGCGTCAGCGACCCGACGCTGATCGCGCGGGGTCGCGCGGAGTTCCACGGCTGAGGGCAAGGCGCCACCCGAACGTGTAGCATTCCCTGATGTGATCCCCGCCACCCCGGCCGTGATCGAGGCGATCGGCAGGCTCCTGCCGCCGCTCCTGGACACGCTCGACCGCGTGGCGTGGGTGCAGCGCCACCTGTTCCCGCCGCTGGCCGGGCGCCTCGCCGACGCGCTGGCCGCCCGAAGGGCCGCCGTCGCCGGTCCGCTGAGCGTAGCCATCATTAACGGGATCGGGCCCCAGGGCGGCCGACGCCGGGCGTGGACCTGACATAAAGAAGAGGGCTTCCCCGCGCGTCGCGCCACCGAGCATGAAGGACGACCGCATGCGATCCCGCGATGCGTGAAAAAGTCGCGTTGAACGAAGCCGGCGCCGAGCTATGGGGATTGGTGGTGCGCGGGGGGTCTCGGAAACGGGCCGGTGGGGGCGCTGCGAGGCGATGCTGACCGGAGAGTGGGCGTGCGAGGGCGCGAAACTGCCAGGTCGGATCGGCCTGGTGAAGTCGGTCCGGCCTTCGAAAGGGGTGGGACACAGAGGTGGGGTGTGGCTAGCGCCTTCGCAGTCGTGACCATGGTGAAGGGACGAAGGACAGGATGGCTCATGGGCTTCTGACGCGGCGTGGAAAGTCGCCCGGCTCCGCTCGCGCCGGGACCGCCTCGACGATGAGGAATCCACCAGCTCCGCAGCGGGGACAGGGGATGACGTCCTTGCCAGTCAGCCGTAGTAACGTGGCCTCCCACGTTTCGGGCGCGACGGGCGGGGGCGAGGGGGCCACGGTCGCCGAGGGGCCAAGCCCCTCGCGCACCGTGGGCAGGAGCCGCTTGCGCGCGGAGTTGGCCAGCCAGCCGTAGTGTCGGATCCGCACGAAGCGGTCGGGCAGGACGCGGAGCAGAACGCGGCGCAGAAAGGCCTCCGCCTCCAGGGTGGCGCATCGGGGGGCGTTGCCGTGGGCGCGGTCTTTCCATCGGAAGGTGACCTGACCGTCGTGGAGGGAGACCAACCGGTCGCTGCAGATGGCAATGCGATGGATGTAGCGGGCGAGGGAGGCGAGCCCCTGATCGGGGCCGGCGAAAGGAGGCGTGCAGGACACGACCCAGCTCTGGGCGGCCGCTCGCTCGAGCAGGGAGTGCGGGTCTTCATCGCGCCCCGGGGGCATCTCGGCTCGATCGAGGGCCTTTTCGAGCGTGGCCAGGAGCTTGCCGCGGAAGACCTCGGACAGGACGCGCACGGGCAGGAAGAAGTCGGCGCGGGCGGGGATCCAGTGGGTGTGTCCGGGGTCGAGCCCGCCGCCGGGGACGATGCCGTGGAGATGGGGGTGGAAGAGCAGGAGTTGAGTCCAGGGGGGCAGGACGGCGGTGAAGGCGATCATGGCGCCCAGGCGGCAGAGGGCGACCTGCGCCCGGCTCTCGGCGCCTGGTGCGGCACTTGGCGTTGCGCGAGCCGCAGTTGACTTTCAGGCCCAGAAGTCGTGTAATGGTTCAGTGGCGACCGACGACCGAGAGCTGGATCTCGCCGCCGCCTTGGGCGCAGAGAGCGAAGCTTCGACTCAGGTTCTCTCGCTCTACATCCCGAACAAAGACCGCCACGGCCGGCCGATCAGGATCGCGCCGTGGATTCGAGAGGCTCAAGAGATCCTGACCAGAATCGGAGAAGGGTACACCACGACCCCGCCTCACGACGGCGGGTGGGAAACCGGGGGCGGAAAGGTCCGACGCGAGAAAACCGTGATCGTGTACACCTACATCAAGCCGGACCGGTTTCTCGCGCATGTCGCCGCGCTGCGGGAGTTTCTCCACCGTTTCGGTCGGGAGGCAAATCAGGACGTCGTCGTGGTCGAACTCAGCGGCGCTGAGGGGTCGTGGTTCTTTCGCATCAAGCAGTACGACGACTGACGGAGGCAGGTATGGCAACCAAACTCAAGCTCACGAGTCGGTCTGCTGGCGCGATCCGACATGCTGGTACTGCGGTCCGCTCGGTCGGCCCTGACGTGATCGCCAAAGCGCTCGGGGCCGAGGAGGTTCTATCCAGGGAGAACGTTCAGGGCGCCCCGATCAGTCTGCACGCATTACGGGGTGAGCTGGAGAGGAGGATTCGCTCCACGGGCGGGCGGCCAGCTCTGGAAGGGGCGACCAAGGTCCAGAAGATTCCGCTGAAGCCTGAGGACTGGTCTCGACTCGAAGAGCTGGCCGCCCGGCTTTCTCGGCAGGGAGTGTCGGCGACAGCTGGTCAGGTCGCAAGCGTGATGGTCCACAGCCAGCTGGATCTCCTTGCACCATCAGCTACGCGCCACCCGCGAACTTCTCGACGCCCGTGGGCGCGGCGGGCGACCGGATCTCGATGATTGCTGGTCGCATAACCAATGGGCTGTCGCTGGCCACATTGATCTCACCGCATTCGAACACGTCGCCTCCCTGACTCCAGTTCCCTTCATGGACGATCAACGACGCCAGTGAGAGCCGAGCTGGAGAAAACGCAAGGAGCGGGAGCGCGCCAGATGCCCCAGGATCCGCCGGATCATCGCGGGATCGTCCACGGTGCCGACCAGGCGCGAGAGCGGCCACCACAGCGGGGACAGGCCAGCAGATGGCCGACTACAAGGTCCCGCGCGAGGTGTCGCTGCACCGGGACTTCCCCCGCGACGCCCCGGGCAAGCTCATCAAGCGCGAGCTGCGCGATCCCTACTGGGCGGGCCGCGCCTCGCGCAGGATTCCCGCGCAGCAGACGAGGATGTGGAGGCCGCCGAAGCGGCCCAGCGCGGCGTCGACGATGGCGCGCCCGCCTGCCACGGTCGCCACGCTCTCGGCGCTGGCCAGCGCCTGGCCGCCGCGCGCCGCGATCTCCGTCACGACCGCCTCGGCGGTGGCGCTCGAGGGCTCGCGCCCGTCCACGCTGACGCCGTAGTCGTTGACGACGACGCGCGCCCCGGCGTCAGCAAGGCCCAGCGCCACGGCCCGGCCGATGCCGCTCCCCGCCCCCGTCACCACCGCCACCTTGCCGTCCAGCAGCCCCATCGTCACCCTCCCCCGGCCCATCAGAGTCGATCCCGAACCGCCGCCAGGAGCGCCTCGAGGTCCGAGGGGCCTTCCTGGGCCGCCCGGAAGACTCGCGCCATGTCGAGCTGGTCGTAGGCGTGCGCGACCACGTTCCTGAAGCCCGCGGCCCTGCCGAGCCGCGCAGCGAGGATGTCGTCGATGACGCCGGCCCCGGCGAGCCGGCGGAAGGCGTCGGCATAACTCGCGGGCGCACCGAGGTCGAAGTGAAGGCAGGCCGCCACGGCCACATCGATCACCACCTGCACGGCCTGCCAGAGGTGAAGGATCACGGTATCCGAGGTATCCGTCGCCGCTCTCAGCTCCGCGGCCCCGGCGGGTAGGCGCTCGGCCACGCGCGCGAGGTGCCGGCGGACGACCATCGTCTTCTCCGCCAGCAGGTCTCGATCGAGGGCGCTCACGGCGAGAGGCGGGCGAGCACGTCGGCGTAGCCCATCCGGATCACCGGCGCGGCGTCGCACCAGAACGACACGGCCTCGAACCAGAAGCGCTCGAATGCGGTCTCGTCGGCCGCGTACACGATGCGGCCGTCGGCCGCCGCGCGGAAGCGCACCTGGGCGCCCGCGCGGGCGAGATCCACGAGGTCCACCCGGTCCGTCCCCAGCGCGGTGACGACATCCAGGAGCAAGGCGGACGGATCCATCTCCGCCCCGGCCAGGTATCCGAGGTCCCAGTCCGATCCCTCGCGCGCGTCGCGGCGCGCGCGGGAGCCGAACAGGAGGAGCAGCCGCAGTCCCCGGTGGGTCGCTACGCTCCGGGAGAGGGCTCCGAGCGCATCGTCAGTCGTCTGGCTCACGGCCGCATCGTAGCAGATCGGGCGCTTCGTAAGCCAATCGCCAGGACCGGCGCGAGAGCGGGCGGGCCGCCCTCACCCGCCCCGCAGCCTGGGATCGAGTAAATCTCGAAGTGCGTCGCCTAATATGTTGAATCCGAAGACCGCCAGTGAAAGAGCCACTGCCGGCCAGATGGCCAGGCCAGGAGCCTGGTACATGTGGTCGAGCCCCGCCAGCGAGAGCATGCCGCCCCAGGTCGGATACGGTGGCGGCACACCGAGCCCCAGGAAGGACAGGTTCGCCTCCGTGAGGATCACCGTCGAGAGCCCGGTGGTGGCGACGACGATGATGGTAGGCAGGACATTGGGCAGGATATGGCTGGCCGTGATCCGCGCATGCCCTGCGCCTGCCGCCCGAGCGCCTTCGATATAGGTGTGCTCCCCGATGGAGAGCGCCACGCCGCGGATCACCCGCGAGTTCTGGATGCCGAAGGCCACGCCCAGCACGGCCGCGATGTTCCAGACCCCCGGGTCCCACCAGCGACATGATGGACATCAGGCGCAGCAGTGGCAGGAAGGCCATCCACGCGTCCACCCCGCGCTGGAGGAAGATGTCCACGGGGCCGGCCCAGTAGGCGGAGAGGATGCCGATGGCCGTGGCGATGAGGCGACCGACTATGGCCGCGATGATCAGGGTCACCGACTGCACCACCGGATACTCGAGCCTCGTCAGCGCCTCGAAGAAGAAGTGCCCGACGCCCGGCAGGCGGAAGATGGCCTCGATGATCACGGAGCGGCGCACCCGCACGTCGTTGAACGGCGGCTGATCCGCCCGCATGTAGATATGGCCCACGCCGATGACCTTGTAGGGCGTCACCACCATCTCGGGATTGGTCTGCTTCACCGCCCGTCCTTCCTCCGGGGAGAGCCAGCCCCAGATGTGGGCCATCTCCACCTTTCCCGCCCGCAGCAGCGACAGGCGCGTCTGGGTATCCGGGGCGATCTCGATCACCACGCCATCGAGGTACGGCAGCCCCTTCATGTAGTAATCGGGGTTCCGCTCGAACACCGCCTTCACGCCCTTGTCGTAGGAGCGCAGGATGAAGGGGCCCGTGCCGATCACGGCATCGGGGTGGTTGAAGTCCTTGAACGTCTCCTCGGTCTCGCGCGGCAGGATGGCGGTGAAGGTTGACTCATCTTCATCATTGCGCCTGGCTTGTCAAGCGGCTTGCCATGCCCTACAGTTGGCGGACCCAGGCCCTGACCGCCCCCCCTGCCGGGGCACAACCGGAGGCGTGACCCCATGACGACGAGAGCTCTGACCGTGTTCGCGCTCCTTGCCCTGCTCGTGGCCGCGCCGCCTGCCACGGCCCAGGAGACGCCCCGCATGGGCGGCGTCCTCAAGGCCGCCATGATCGGCGAGCCCCCGTCGCTGGACCTGCACTGGACGACGGCGGTGATCGTCCAGCAGATCACGTGGCACGTCTACGAGACGCTGTACACGTACGACAAGAGCTTCAGCCCGATCCCCATGCTGGCCGAAGGGCACACGATCACCGACGCCGGCCGTCGCTACACGATCACGCTCCGCAAGGGCGTCAAGTTCCACAACGGCAAGGAGATGACCGCGGCCGACGTGGTCCCCTCGCTCCAGCGCTGGGGGAAGATGTCCACGGCAGGCAAGGCGCTTTGGAAGAACATCGAGGCCGTCGAGGCCAAGGATCCGTACACGGTGGTCGTCCATCTCAAGGGACCCTCCGGGTCGCTCCTGTACGCCTTCGCGAGCCCCAACAACGGGGCGGCGATCTACCCCAAGGAGGTGATGGCGGCGGCGGGCGACGGCCAGATCAAGGAGGTCATCGGCACGGGCCCGTACCGGTTCGTCGAGCACAAGCCGGACCGGCACATCAAGCTGGCGCGGTTCAAGGACTACGCGGCCCGGACGGAGCCTGCCGATGGCTGGGGCGGCAAGCGCACCGCCTACGCGGACGAGATCCTCTTCATGCCGGTGCCGGACGTCTCCGTCCGGCTGGCCGGCGTCGAGACCGGCGAGTACCACTTCGCGCAGAACATCAAGCAGGACCAGTACGAGCGGATCAAGGCCATCCCGGCGCTGGACGCCAACATCATCAAGCCGTATGGCTGGATCACGGCGGTGCCGAATCACAAGCAAGGCGTCATGGCCAGCAAGAAGATCCGCCAGGCCTTCCTCGCCGCGCTGGACATGGAGCCGATCATGGCCGCGGGCGTGGGGAACAAGGACTTCTACCGGCTGGACGGCGCGCTGTTCTACCCGGAGCAGGGGCTGATGCACTCGCAGTCCGGCGTCACCGGCTACAACCAGAAGAGCAAGGACCGGGCGCGGGCGCTCCTCAAGGAGGCCGGCTACAAGGGCGAGCCCGTGCGCTGGATCACGACCAAGGAGTACGACTGGATGTACACCACGGCGCTGGTCGCCAGGCAGCAGATGGAGGAGGCCGGCTTCAAGGTGGATCTCCAGGTCCTGGACTGGGCCACGCTGGTCCAGCGCAGGAACAAGCCCGAGCTCTTCGACGTGTTCTCGACGGGGTTCACGTTCAACCCGGATCCCGCGCTGGCGACGAGCCTGCAGTGCAACTGGCCCGGCTGGTGGTGCCACGAGGAGAAGGACCGACTCATGGCCGACCTGGCGAGGGAGACCGATCCCAGGAAGCGCCGTGCCATCATCGAGCGGACCCAGGCGATCTTCTACGACGATGTGGGGCGGGTCAAGCTGGGCGACTACTTCCTGCTGGAGCCGACACGGAAGGAGCTCAGGGGCTTCCGGTCGGGCGTCTACCTGCACTTCTGGAACGCCTGGCTCGCGCGGTAGCCCAGGGCGCCCGAGGACGGCCGCGTGAAGGTCTATCTCCTCCGCCGCGTCCTCGCGGTCATTCCCGTCATGCTGATCGTGGCGACGGTGGCCTTCGTCCTCATCCACCTGGCTCCCGGCGACCCCGCCAGCGTCATCGCCGGGCCCTATGCCGCTGCGGAGGACATCGCGCGGCTCAGCCACCAGCTTGGCCTCGACCAGCCGCTGCCGGTCCAGCTCGTCAAGTGGTACGGGCGCCTCCTCGCCGGCGACCTGGGGGACTCCATCTTCCTCCGCCGGCCCGTCATCGAGGCCATCGCCGAGCGGCTCGAGCCCACGCTGCTTCTCACCGGCTGGGCCATCCTCATCGCAGTGCTCCTCGGCGTCCCCGCGGGCGTCGTCTCGGCGCGCTACCACAACTCGGCGCTGGACCAGCTCTTCATGGCGCTGGCGCTGGTGGGGCTCTCGGTGCCGAGCTTTCTCCTGGGACTCCTCATGATCCTCGTCTTCGGCGTCTGGCTCGGCTGGCTGCCCGTGGCGGGCTACGTGCCGCTGGAGTCGGGCCTCTGGCCCAACCTGCGCTCGCTCCTGATGCCCGCCG
>MGBT01000215.1:2711-5443 GCA_001788395.1 Candidatus Rokubacteria bacterium GWA2_70_23 | reverse complement strand
GCCCTCCAGCGCGATCTCGATCAGCACCTGGTGGCACTGGAAGAGCAGCTCCTCCTTGCTCCTGACGTGGTAGTAGAGCGCCGCCTTGGTCACGCCGAGCGCGCGGGCCACGTCGTCGAGCGTCGTCCCGTGATAGCCGCGCCGATTGAAGATCCGGGCCGCCTCGGCCAGGATCCGCGCCCGGGTGAGACTGCCCCGCACCCCCGCTGCCTGCTCCCGTTGGGCCGGTCCCATGCGTCTACCTTACTGACCGGTCAGTCAGGAGACAAGGGGCCGGATTGATGGTTTTCCTGATGCGAGCGACGGGGGGCGCGGCGCCGGGGTCAGTTGTGCAGCTCCACCACATCGCCGTCGGCCACCTGATGGTCGCGCCCGACCTGCTGCCCGTCGAACGCGGACCGGCCCCAGACGCGCGCGTACCGGAGCGAGCGCGCGAGGTCCTTGTGAACGAGCCGCGCGACGTCGGCCACCGTCTGGCGGCGGCGGAGGACGAAGGGCCGGGCCCGCTCGGGCGGGCGGCCCGGCGCCTTCGTGTACACGCGCACGATGTCGAGATGGCCGAACAGCCAGGGGCCGATGCCGCCCAGACCCCACCCGGTGCTCGCCGACACGGCCAGGGCCGGGTAGCCGAGCCCGGCCAGCTCGAGAAACGCCCGCAGCTCGGCCTCCGCGTTTGCGAGACGATCGGCCTTGTTGGCGACGAGGAGCGCGGGCAGCCGCAGCGCGAAGGGATCATCGTCGCCCTCCCCCGCCTCCCGGGGGGAGCCGGCGGCTGGCTCCCAGCGGCCGGTGAGCGTCACGCCCCGCTCGCCCAGGGCGGCGTGCGCGGCCTCCACCTGCTCGACGCAACCGGGATCGCTCAGGTCCACGACCAGCAGGCCGGCATCCGCCGTCTGCAGCGTGTTCGCCAGCCACGGCACCGGATGCTCCGGAGAGAGGGCGGGCAGGTCCACGAGCTGGAAGGAGATGTCCTCGTGGGACATCATCCCGGGCTCGGGGTGCTGCGTCGTGAAGGGATAGGGGGCGGCGTGGGCGCCGGACCCCGTGAGCCGCGCGTGGAGCGAGGACTTGCCCGCATTCGGCGGCCCCAGCAGCGCGATCTGCGCCGCCCCTTCGGGCCGGACCACCAGGGCCGGGCCGCCGTGGGCGCCGCCCTTCCGGGGCCGCTCGATCTCCTCGGACAGCTCCTTGATGCGCCGCTTGATATCGCCCTGGAGATGGTCCGTCCCCTTGTGCTTGGGGACGACGCGGAGCATTTCCCGGAGCCATTCCAGGCGCTCGCGCGGGTCGCGCGCCTTCCGGAAGGCGGCCTCGGCGGCCCTGTACTCGGGCGTCAGGTTGGCGGGCATGGTTCCCCGGGACCCCCTGCCGGCTCACCTCCGCCGTAGCGCGCGCCGCAATCTGAGCGTCACGCAGTACTGATACGACAGGAAGCCGTGCTCGGCAACGGGGACGAGCCCCGCGCGCCGCGCCCCGGCCAGGAACTCCTCCCGCGACACCCGCTCCTCCACAGGGGGCCCCACCGGCGTCTCCCGCTTGTGGAAATCCGCGTTGACGATCCGTCCCCCGCGCCTGAGCGCCCGGGCCAGGCGCCGGAGATACGCGGGCCCGTCGGGGAGATGGTGATAGGCGTTGACCAGCAGCACGAGGTCACAGCTGGCCACTGGGAGCAGCGGGTCCTCGGGCAGCCCGAGCACGGGCGTCACGTTGCCGACCTTCCGCTCCTCGAGACGCTGGCGCAGCACCTCGAGGAGGCGCGGCTCGACGTCCACGGCGTAGACGCGGCCGGCCGGGCCGACCTTTCGGGCGAGCCGCAGGGACCAGTACCCCGGCCCGCCCCCGATCTCTCCCACCGTCTGCCCGCGCCTGAGCCCGAGCGCAGCGACCACCGCATCGGGCCGCTGCCACTCGTCGCGCGCCGGGTCCTCGAGCCTGGCGATGTAGGCGTCGAGGTCCTCGGGATTGCCGTGACTGCCGCCGTGTCCGTGGTCACTGTGACCCTGGTGGCCATGACCGTCGCCGCCGTGGCCGTGCTGCGCCGGCTCGTGATGGGAGTGCAAGCCAGTCCTCCTTCCCCGTGGCGCGCGAGCCCGTGCCCGCGGCCCGGAACGCTGCGGCGGGCGGTCAGGCCTCGGCCGAGGCCAGTCCCCGCCGGTGGTCCAGCCGATGGAGCCCCGCCCCCAGCACGGCCCGGACGGCATTCGTGTACTCGCCGTGGCTGATGGGGCGGGCGATCTCCTCGAAGTCCTCGCCGGAGACGCGGCCCGCCGGGCGGTACTGATCCATGACATTGACATAGGTGTGAGGCGAGATCTCCTCGGCGAGGAAGCGCGCGATCTCCGGCGTGCCCGCCAGGCCGCCCGGCATCACCAGGTGCCGCACCAGGAGCCCCCGCCGCGCGAGGCCCCGCTCGTCCACGACGAGATCGCCCACCTGGCGGTGCATCTCGCGGATGGCCGCGCGGGCCACCTCCGGGTACTCGCGCGCCCGCAGGTAGCGGAGCGAGGCCTCCGGGTCCCAGCACTTGAAGTCGGGCATGTAGATGTCGACGATCCCGTCCATCAGCCGGAGACTCTCCATCCCGTCGTAGGCGCTCGTGTTGTACACGAGCGGCAGTCTGAGCCCTCGCTCGACCGCCTCCGGCAGCGCCTCCAGGATCTGCGGCACCACGTGCTCCGGCGTCACGAAGTTGATGTTGTGGCAGCCGCGGACCTGCAGCTCGAGCATCATCC
>MGBT01000215.1:0-2667 GCA_001788395.1 Candidatus Rokubacteria bacterium GWA2_70_23 | reverse complement strand
CGCGTGGCGCCCCGTCTTGCACACGGCCGTCCGCTCCGCCAGCCGATCCACCCTGCAGTCACGCGGACAGACGGCACAGGCGGCGAGCGCCTCGACCGCCCGGGCGGCGCGCCTGCGCAGCTCGGGGAGGGAGAGGGCCAGGTACGCCGGCCACGCCTCGGCCGTCATTCCTCGCCGAGCTCCTCCTCGGAGCGCCCGCATTTGTCGCACTTGGTGGTGAGCAGGAGGGTGTCGTCGGTGTCCTCCTCCTCTCCCCCGGCAGCGTGGATCAGCCCGCCGCAGCGGCAGGGCTCGGGATATGCCTCCAGGCACTCGGGGCATTGCGGGTCGCCGGCGTGATGGTTGATCTCCTCCCCGACCGTGAAGAGTTCTGGCATGGCAGTCCCTCCCGTTCCCGTTCCCCGGGAACCAATCTGATCAACCGACCGGCGGGTGGCGCCGGTGCCAGTCGGTAAGCGACTGGTAGGCCCGCGCCGCCGCGAGGAGCGTGTTCTCCTCCCAGGCGCGCCCCATGAATTGCAGGCTCGTCGGCAGCCCGCGGGCGCCGATCCCGTTGGGCACGATGATAGCCGGCAGCCCCGCCCCGTTGCCGATGGCGCCCATGAGGTCCCGGCCGCCGCGCATCCCGCCCCGGATCTCCTGATCGAGCGCCGGGGCCACGGCGGCCCGGCCCGGCGCCACGAGGGCGTCCAGTCGCGACAGCGTCCGGTCGGCCTCCCGCGCCATCACCCCGCGCAGCCGTAGCGCCTTGATGTAGTCCTTGGCGAGGATAGCATCCCGGGCATAGGCCGAGTAGCGGTCCTCGGGCGCCGTGAGCTCCGCGATCCTCCCACTCTCGATGAGGTCCTCGAAGGCGCTCGCGGCCTCGGCCTGGAGGATCGTCCGCGTGATCTCCTCCCAGGGCAGATCCGGGAGCGCCACCTCCTCCACGCTGCCGATCCGGCGCAGCACCTCCAGCGAGCGCTCGAAGCTCTCGCGCACGTCCTCGTCACAGGGCTCGGTCACGCCCCTGACCACGCCGAAGCTGAAGCGGCGCGCCTCGGGATCCGCGTGGTCGTAGCTGAACGGGCGGGCGCTCGTGGTGGGGTCGGCCGGGTCCGCCCCCGCGATGGCCGCCAGCACGAGGCCGCAGTCGTCGGCCGTGAGGCCGAGCGGCCCGAGCTTGTCGAGGGTCCAGGACAGCGCCATGGCGCCGTGGCGGCTCACCCGCCCGTAGGTCGGCCGGAGCCCCGCGACGCCGCAGGAGCCCGCGGGAGAGAGGATCGAGCCCCAGGTCTCGGAGCCGATGGCGAAGGGCAAGAGCCCCGCCGCCACGGCCACGCCCGAGCCGCTGGAGGAGCCGCCGCTCCACGAGTCCGTGCTCCACGGATTGATGCAGGGGCCCGTGAACGAGGCGTTCGGCTGCCGGTAGCCCATGCCTCCGGCCAGCTCGATCATGGCGAGCTTGGCACAGAGCACGGCGCCCGCCTCCTCGAGCCGGCGGATGACGGTGGCGTCCTCCCCGAAGGTCTGTCCTCTGAGCGGCGCGGCGCCCCACGTGGTCGGGATGCCGTCAGACGTCGCGAGGAGGTCCTTGGCGCCGTAGGGAATGCCGTGGAGGAGGCCGCGGTAGCGGCCCGCAGCGATCTCCCGCTCGGCACTCCGCGCCTGGACGAGCGCCCGATCGCGCGTGACCGTGACCACCGCGTTGTACCTCGGGCCGAGGGTCTCGAGGCGCTCGAGGAATGTCTCCGCCAGCGCCACCGGAGAGAGCTCGCGCGTCCTCACGAGCGCCGCGAGGCGCCGCACCGGCAGGAACACGATCTCCTCCTTCACGGCTCCGCCCGGAACGGAGCGAACGGCTGGACTGGCTCGTCGGAGTTGCGAAGCCTCACGGCGCGTAGCGCGCGCGAGGTCTCCACGATCCCCTCGATGCCCACGCGCACGGCGGCGAGCTGCTCGGCGGTCAGCCGGTCCCCGTAGCGCCGGCGCACCAGCGCGAACAGGGCTTCGATCTCGCTTCGCGCAGGCTCGGGGGCAGCGGGCTCGATGGGCTCGGGCTCAGGCTCGGCCATGACGGAGGCATGGTAGCGGGCTGCGGAGCCGCTGTCGAGGGGCGGTATACTCGCCGCAGGCATGGACACCATCTTGGCCCTGTCCGATCCCCGCGTCGCCGACTACCGGGATCTCAAGGACACCGAGCGCTGCCTCCGGCAGGGGCTCTTCGTCGTCGAGGGCAGGATCCTCGTCAGGCGGCTCCTGCAATCCGGGCGCTTTCGTGTGCGCTCGCTGCTGGTGACGGAGCCCGCGCTCGAGGGGCTGCGCGATCTGCTGGACTCCCGCGCCGGCGGCCCTCGTCTCTTGCTGGCCACGGAGGCGATCGTCCGCGGCATCGTCGGATACACGTTCCACCGCGGCTGCCTCGCCGTCGGCGAGCGCGGCGTCGAGCCCGCCGCGGGGGCGCTGATCGAGGCGCCGGGCCCGCGGCTCCTCCTCGCGCTCGAGAACCTGGCCGACCCCGACAACGTGGGCGGCATCTTCCGGAACGCGCGGGCCTTCGGCGCCCACGCGGTGCTGCTCTCCCCGGGCTGCGCCGACCCGCTCTACCGGAAGGCGATCCGCGTCTCCATGGGCGGCTCGCTGGCGATGCCCTTCGCCCGCCTCGGCGACTGGCCGGCGGGGCTCGGG
>MGBT01000214.1:16840-22504 GCA_001788395.1 Candidatus Rokubacteria bacterium GWA2_70_23 | reverse complement strand
CGCCGGCGCTCGGCGAGCACACCGCGCGCATCTTGAAGGAGCTCGGGCTCCCGGAGGCGGAGATCGCGGCGCTGGCGGCGGCAGGCGTGGTGCAGATGATGGCGGCGCCGGGAGGGGACGCGCCAGATGAGTGACACGCTCGACCGGAGCCTCGCCCTCGCCGAGTTCGTCGCCGGGCTCACATACGAGCAGGTCCCCGCCGGCGCGGTCGATCGCCTGAAGCAGTGCCTGCTCGACTTCGTCGGCCTCGCGGCCTTCGCCGCCGCGCGCGCCGAGTCGAGCGAGCCGTTCCGTCGCGCCATCCTGACCCTCGCCCCGCGCCCCGGCCCCGGGACCGTTGTCGGCGAAGCGCGCGGCTATCCCTGGGAGTACGCGGCGCTCCTCAACGGGGCCTTCGCCCACACGCTCGACTTCGACGACACGAACCTCTTCGGCGCGCTCCACCCGGGGGCGCCCGTGATCCCGGCCGCGCTCGCCGCCGCCGAACAGACCGCGGCCTCGGGCCGCGCGCTCCTCGAGTCGCTCGCCGCCGGCTACGAGGTCGCGTGCCGCGTGGGCGGCGCGCTCGGGCAGACCGCGTACGACCGTGGCTTCCACATCACGCCCCTGGCGGGCATCTTCGGCGCCGTCGCCGCCGGGGCGAAGCTCTTCGGTCTCGGCGCCGCGGAGATCGCGAGCGCGTTCGGGATCGCGCTGAGCCAGGCCGCGGGCTCCATGCAGTACCTCGAGAACGGCGCCTGGACCAAGCGTCTCCACCCGGGCTTCGCCGCCCACGACGCGCTGGTCTCGCTGGCGCTGGCGCGCGCGGGCGTCGTCGGCGCGGCGCGGGCGATCGACGGGCGCTACGGCCTCCTCGCGGGGTACAGCAACGCGCCGCGCCCGGACCTCCTCCTCGAGAGGCTCGGCGAGCGGTGGGTGCTCGCGGAGACCGCGATCAAGCCGTACCCGTCCTGCCGCCTGACCCACGGCGCGATCGACGCCGTGCTCTCGCTCCGCGAGAAGGCCGGCGCCGACGCGCGCGCGCGTCGTTCGACGTCCGGCTGTCGCCCAAGGCCGTCCAGATCGTGGGCGAGGCGCTCCCGCACAAGGTGCGCCCGAGGAACGTGGTCGAGGGGCAGTTCAGCGTCTACTTCCAGGCCGCCGTCGCCTGGCTCGACGGGCGCGTCGACTGGACGAGCTATGACCGGGTGGGAGACGGGCGCATCGCGGCGCTCGCCGCGCGGATGCGTGTCACCGCCGACGAGGCCGTCCCGCTCGCGGGGGCGGACGTCGCGGTGTCGATCGACGGCCGCGAGATGCACGCCCGCGTCGAGCAGCCGCTCGGCGAGCCCGAGCGGCCGATGCCGTGGACCCTGATCGAGGAGAAGTTCTCGGGCCTCGCGACGGGCGTGCTCGGCCGCGCCCGCGCGCGGGCCGTGATCGGGAGCGTGCGCGGCCTCGAGGCGGAGGCGGACGTCGCGCGGTGGGCGCGGCTCCTCAGGCGGCGGGGGTCGCGGTGAACCGGCACGACCGGCTGCGGCGGAGCCAGCTCGTCACGCCGGCGAACACGTTCCGGATGATCGAGAAGGCCGCGCGGCTCGACGCCGACTCGCTGATCCTCGACCTCGAGGACGCGGTGGCGCCCTCTCTGGGGGCAGCTCCTGATCAACGGCGTGATGCTGGCCGGACTCTACGGTCTCCTCGCCCTCGGCCTGAACCTCGTGTTCGGCGTCATGCGCGTGCTCAACTTCGCCCACGGCGAGCTGGTCATGCTGGGGGCCTTCGTCACCTTCTGGAGCTACACCGCCTTCGGCCTCCACCCCCTGCTGGCGCTGCCGCTCTCGGCGCTCGCGCTCTTCGCCCTCGGGTGGGTTCTCCAGCGCCTGCTGATGGAGCGGGTGCTGGGGGGGCCGCCGATGGCGGGGCTGCTCGTCACGTTCGGCCTCTCGCTCGTGGTCATCAACGTCGGTCTCCTCTCGCCTGGCCGCTCGCGTCGCTCGCTGGCGGCGTCCTGGCCGCGCTGGTGGCGGTCCCGCTCGGCTGGATCATGCTGCGGCTTCGCGGCCCGTACTTCGCGATCGGCATGCTCGGCCTCTCCCGGATCGCCGAGAAGGTCGCGTTCGCGTGGGAGTCGGTCACGGACGGCGGCCGCGGCCTCTACCTGCCGCCCGTCCTCGACCTCCGCACGGTCTACTGGGCGGTGGCGCTCGTCACCGCCCTTCTCGTCGGGCTCACGTGGCTCCTCGACAACTCCCGGTTCGGGCTCACGCTCCTCGCGATCCGCGAGGACGAGGGGGGGGCCGACAACCTCGGGATCAACACGACGCGCGCGAAGCTCCAGGCGTTCGTCGTGAGCGTGTTCTTCCCCGGCGTCCTGGGCGGGATCTACGCCTGGCACGTGAGCTACATCGACCCGGTGACGGCGTTCGCCACGCAGGTCGACCTCACCGCGATCGTCGCGGTGCTCCTCGGCGGGGCGGGGACGGTCTGGGGCCCGCTCGTGGGCGGCGTCACCCTCTCGCTCCTGGCCGAGTTCCTGTGGGCGCGGTTCCCCTTCGTCCACACGGGACTGTTCGGCGGGCTCGTGATCGTGACCGTCCTCTTCCTCCCCAAGGGGCTAGTGGACGCCTTCCGGAGGTGCGGCTGGATGGCGCCGGGCAGGACGTTCTTGCGCCGCCTCGCCGCGCGCGAGGTGGCGCTTCAGCCGGCCCCGGGGACTCCCTGAGCCGTTGCTCGAGACGCGTGACCTCGAAAAGCGGTTCGCCGGCCTCCGCGCCGTCAACGGCGCGTCACTCCGCGTCGAGGCGGGGACGATCACCGCGCTGATCAGCCCGAACGGCTCGGGCAAGACCACCACCTTCGACCTGATCACCGGCAACGTCCGTCCCGACGCGGGAACAGTCCGCTTCGAGGGGCGAATCGTCTTCGGCATCGGCCTCGGCTACCGCGAGGCCGAGGACGAGACGTTCGGTGTTGCTCGCCGCGGCGGCGCCGCGCGGATGATCGAGGCCCTCCACCTCGTCAGGCGCCTCTGGACCGAGGACGAGGTGACCTTCGCGGGCCGGTTCTTCCGCGTGACGAAGGCGACGTGCACGATCCGCCCGGTGCAGAAGCCGTACCCGCCGATCTGGATCGCTGCCAACTCGGCAGCGAGGGAGGCGACGGGGACGTGCTGCCGGCCGTCGAAGGCGAGGTCGCAAGAGTACCTCGCCCGCGCGGCCCGTGGGTAGCGAGAAGTTGACACCGCCTCCGGGCGCAGGCTGTAATACCGTACTGGCAATGACGCCCCGTCCTCGCAAGTCGCCCCCGCGCCGGCGTGCCGCCTCTCCCGCCGCCGCAACCCGCAAACGCGTGCCGGCCCCCGCGCCGGCAGGCCCGCTCGAGGCGCTGGCCCGTGTGGGCGCCGAGCTGGCCGCGACGCTCGACGTGACCCAGGTGACCGACCGCGTGGCCAGTGCGGTGGTCGAGATCTTCGGCGTTGCGCGGTCGGCCGTGTACCGGCTCGAACCGGCCTCCGGGGCCCTGGTCTGCGTCGCCGAGGCCGCCCCGAAGGGCAAGAGGCCCCTGCGGTGGATCGGCCAGACGCTTCCTGCGGGCACCGGTGTCTCGGGTCGAGCGGTGGCCCAGCGCAGGGTGGTCTGGTGCCCGGACCAGCTGGCCGACCCCGATCTGGGGCTCCCCGGATGGGCGGTCGATCGCATCCAGCGGGAAGGCTACCGCTCCGGAACCGCGGCCCCCCTCATGGTGCAGGGGGAGGTGCTGGGCACCCTGTTCCTCGGCGACGCCTCCGGCCGCGCGCTCCCCGAGGAGGGCCTCCGGGTCCTGGCGGCCTTCGCCGATCAGGCGGCGCTGGCCATCCACACGGCCGAGCTCAGCGGGCGGCTCGGCGAGCGGCTGGAGCGCCTGCGCGCGTTGACCCGGCTCAACGAGCTGCTCGTCTCGTCGCTGGACGCCGATGAGATCCTCGGCGAGATCGCGCGCGCCGCCGCGGAGCTGATGCGCGCCCCTCTCGTGGCCTTCTGGGATGCGGACGAGGTCGCGCGCACCCTCACGGTGCGCGCGGTTGCCGGCGAGCTCGCCGCCGAGCCCTACCCGCTTCGCGAGCTGCGCTACGGCGAGGGCGGGGTCGGCCGGGTCGCCGAGCATCGAGCGCCGCTCGAGGCGGGCGACCTGCCCGGGGACGAGCGGGCCGTCGGGGTGGAGTGGTTCCGCGCCCGCGGGCTCACCGCCGGACTCGCGGTTCCCGTCATCCACCAGGGAACGTTGCTCGGCGTGCTGGCGCTCCTCGGCGGGGAGGGGTTCCGCCTCGACGCCGACGACCGGAGCCTGCTCCAGAGCTTCGCCGCCCAGGCTGCGGCCTCGCTCCGCAATGCCCGTCTCTTCGCGGAGAGCGAGCGGCGGCGCCTCGAGGCCGAGCGGCTGGCGGAGGTGGGTCGGCTCCTCGCCGAGACGCTCGATGCGGAGCTGGTGGGCCAGCGCATCGTCGACAGCGCCCGGGAATTGCTGGGGGCCCAGGGCGCCGCGGTCTTCAGGCTCGACTTCCACACCGGAGACCTCGTCGGGCTCGCCGTGGCGGGTGATGCCGGCGGCGCAGTGACGCGCGGCATGACATTGCCCAGGGGCCAGGGCATCGCCGGTGTGGCCGTGCGGCTCGAGCGGCCCGTCAGCACCCCCGATATCCTCGCCGATCCCCATGTGGACCTGAGCGAGGAGCTGCGGGCCGGGATCGAGCGGGTGCCGTACCGGGCGGTGCTCGGCGTTCCGCTCGCGGTCGAGGGCCGCGTGATCGGAGCCATGACCGTCGCGGACCGGCAGGGCCGCATGTTCACCGAGAGTGACCTCCGGCTGGCCCAGGCGCTCGCCGACCAGGCCGCGCTGGCGCTGGAGAGCGCGCGGCAGTACGAGGAAGCGGAGCGCCACAGGCGGGAGGCGGAGATCCTCGCCGATCTCGTGGCGGACATCAATCTCTCGCGAGACCTCGACGACATGCTCCTCCGGGTGGGCGCGGGGGCGAGGGATCTCTGCGGGAGCGATCTGGCAGGCGTGGCGCTGCGCGAGCGGGGCTCCGCCGCCGCCGTGTTCAGCCACTGGCCCGGCGCTCGGCTGGACTACGGCCGCATCCGAGTCGAGCCCGGCAAGGGCGTCGGCGGCATGGTGCTCGCGACGGGCCGCCCCTTCAGGACGGACTGCTACGCGGAGGATTCCCGGATCACCCAGGACTACCGGGAGATCGTCGCGGCCGAGGGCATCGTCGCGGCCATGGCTGTTCCCATCACGGGGCAGGGGCGGGTGGAGGGGTTGCTCTACGTCCACAACCGGTCCCCCCGGCCCTTCACCGACCGGGACGAGGCCATTCTGCTCAGGCTGGCCGACCATGCGGCGCGGGCCATCGGCAACGCCCGGCTCAACGAGGAGCTCCGCACCCGCCAGGGGCAGCTCGAGGCGCTGCTGGAGGCCAGCCGGGAGCTGTCGCGCATCCAGCCGGTGGAGTCGCTGCTGCGCCGGATCACCGAGCTGTGCGGGCGGCTCCTGGACTCGGCCTCGGTGGGGATCCGACTCGTGGAGGGTGACGATCTCGTGATGGGCGAGGGGACAGCGGAGGCCAGGCAGGTCATGGTCAACCCACGGCTCAAGGTTGGCCAGAGCCTGAGCGGGATCGTGGCCGCCACCAGGGAGCCGCTGGTC
>MGBT01000214.1:1320-16811 GCA_001788395.1 Candidatus Rokubacteria bacterium GWA2_70_23 | reverse complement strand
CGAGCCGGTGCATCGTGAGGCTGCCGTCCGCTTCGGGTACTCGCGCTGGCTGGGCGTACCGCTGAAGGCTGGGGAGCGGGTGCTGGGAGTCCTGAGCGTCAGACGGGCCGGGAACCGGCCCTTCACCGGGGAGGAACTCGAGATCGCCGTGGCCTTCGCCTCCCACGCCGCAGCGGCACTGGAGAACGCCCGGCTCTATCGTGAGGCCAAGGAGGCCTATGCAAGCCTCGTTGCGACCCAGGCCCAGCTCGGCCAGTCGCAGAAGATGGAGGCGGTGGGGCAGCTGGCGGGCGGCATCGCCCACGACTTCAACAATCTGCTCACCGTGGTGCTCGGCAGGAGCGAGCTCGCGCTGGCCCGGCTGCGGGACAACGACCCGTTGCGGCGGGACCTCGGCCTGATCCAGTCCACCTCCCAGCGGGCGGCCAATCTCGTGCGCCAGCTCCTGGCCTTCTCGCGCAAGCAGGTGCTCCGACCCGAGGTGCTGGACCTCGGCGCGGTGGTGGCGGGGCTCGAAGGGATGCTGCGCCGGCTCATCGGCGAGGACATCGACCTGGTCACCGCGGCCGGCGCCGACCTCGGCCGCGTCAAGGCCGACCCGAGCCAGATCGAGCAGGTGATCGTCAACCTCGTGGTCAACGCCCGCGACGCCATGCCCGGCGGAGGCCGGATCACGGTCGAGACCGCCAACGTCGACCTCGACGAGGCATTCGCCGCGACGCACGAGGGGCTGCGCCCGGGCGCCTCCGTGCGTCTCGCGGTGCAGGACACGGGGCATGGCATGGACGCCAAGACGCAGGCGCATATCTTCGAGCCGTTCTTCACCACCAAGGAGGTCGGCAAGGGGACAGGGCTCGGGCTCGCCACGGTGTACGGGATCGTGAAGCAGAGCGAGGGATACATCCTCGTGGAGAGCGTGCCCGGCCTGGGCACCACGTTCACGATCTACCTGCCGCGGGTCGAGGAGGACGCCGCTCCGGTTCCGGCGAGCCCCGCGCCCGCGGTCCTGCCGCGCGGGACGGAGACGATCCTGCTGGTGGAGGATGCCCCGGAGCTGCGCGCGCTGGCGCTGGACATCCTGCGGGGGAGCGGCTACACGGTCCTGGAGGCGCGGCAGGGGAACGAGGCGCTGCTCGTCCTCGAGCGGCACGCGGGCCCCATCCACCTGCTCGTGACCGACGTCGTGATGCCGCAGATGGGAGGGCGGGCGCTGGCGGAGCGGCTCGCCTCGCTGCGCCCCGAGATGAAGGTGCTGTACGTGTCGGGCTACAGTGAGGCGGCCATCGCGCAGCACGGTGTGCTCGATCCGGGCACGGCGTTCATGGCCAAACCCTTCACGGCCGACGAGTTGACCCGCAAGATCCGCGAGGTGCTCGACGCCCCTTGACGCGCTGTCCCATCCGAGAGATAAATATCCGGCTTCAGTGACGGAGACCCAAGCCCTGAGGAGATACCCATGAACCGGTTCCGCTCTCTGTCCAAGCGCGCCGTCCGGGCGCTGCTGCCGGCGCTGGGGGTCCTGGCCCTGGTTGCCGTCGTGGCGGCGCCGGTGGCGCTGGCCCAGACGCCCGCCCCCCAGCAGGCCGCGGCCGAGAAGGCCCCGGCCCCGCGTCAGGGCGGAGGCGAGGCGAGTCTCAAGATCCCCGATCTCGGGCAGGTCTCGTTCGTCGGCGTCAACGCCCGCACGCTCCTCATGTCGGGGCTCGGCGTCTGCGTGCTCGGGCTGATCTTCGGGCTCGTGTTCTACTCCCAGCTCAAGCACCTGCCCGTGCACGAGTCCATGCGGGAGATCTCGGAGCTGATCTACGAGACCTGCAAGACCTACCTCCTGACCCAGGGCCGGTTCATCCTGATTCTCGAGGCCTTCATCGGCGTCATCATGATCCTCTACTTCGGGGTGTTGCTGCGCTTCGAGGCGGTGAAGGTGGTCATCATCCTCTTCTTCAGCCTCGTCGGGATCGCGGGCAGCTACGGCGTCGCCTGGTTCGGCATCCGGATCAACACCTTCGCCAACTCCCGCACGGCCTTCGCGAGCCTCCAGGGCAAGCCCTACCCCGTCTACGCCATCCCGATCAAGGCCGGCATGAGCATCGGCATGCTCCTGATCAGCGTGGAGCTGTTCATGATGCTCTCCATCCTCCTCTTCGTCCCCGGCGACTACGCGGGGCCTTGCTTCATCGGCTTCGCCATCGGCGAGTCGCTGGCGGCCGCCGCGCTGCGCATCGCGGGCGGCATCTTCACGAAGATCGCCGACATCGGCTCGGACCTCATGAAGATCGTCTTCAACATCAAGGAGGACGACGCGCGGAACCCGGGCGTCATCGCCGACTGCACGGGGGACAATGCGGGCGACTCGGTGGGCCCGACCGCCGATGGCTTCGAGACCTACGGGGTCACGGGCGTCGCGCTCATCTCCTTCATCCTGCTGGCCGTCAAGGAGCCGACGGTGCAGGTGCAGCTGCTCATCTGGATCTTCATGATGCGCGTGCTGATGATCGTGGCCAGCGGCGCCTCCTACCTGATCAACGAGGCCTTCGCCCGCGCCCGGTACGCGGCGGCCGCCAAGATGAACTTCGAGGCGCCGCTCACGAGCCTCGTGTGGCTCACCTCGATCGTCTCCGTGGTCATGACCTACGCGGCCTCCTACGTGCTCGTCCGCGACCTGGGCGACGGTAGCCTCTGGTGGAAGCTCTCGACGGTCATCACCTGCGGCACGCTGGCCGGGGCCATCATTCCCGAGCTGGTCAAGGTCTTCACCTCCACGGAGTCCGGGCATGTGCGCGAGGTCGTCACCTCGGCGCGCGAGGGTGGGGCCTCGCTGGGCATCCTCTCGGGCCTCGTGGCGGGCAACTTCGGCGCCTACTGGCTCGGCATGACGGTGGTGGCCCTCATGGGCACCGCCTACCTGGTGAGCACCACGGGCCTGGGCGCCCTCATGGTCGCCCCCGCCGTGTTCGCGTTCGGGCTGGTGGCGTTCGGCTTCCTCGGCATGGGGCCGGTGACCATCGCGGTGGATTCCTACGGCCCCGTGACCGACAACGCCCAGTCCGTGTTCGAGCTGTCGGTGATCGAGACGATCCCGGGCGTCAAGCAGCAGCTCCGGAAGGAGTACGGCTTCGACGTGAACTTCGAGTCGGCCAAGCACATGCTCGAGGAGAACGACGGCGCGGGCAACACGTTCAAGGCCACGGCCAAGCCCGTGCTGATCGGCACGGCCGTGGTCGGCGCCACCACCATGATCTTCTCGATCATCGTGGTGCTCACCCACGGGCTGACCCAGAACCTCGACAAGCTGTCGCTGCTCCACCCGCCGTTCCTCCTGGGGCTCATCACCGGCGGCGCGGTCATCTACTGGTTCACGGGCGCCTCCATCCAGGCGGTGACCACCGGCGCCTACCGGGCCGTGGAGTTCATCAAGGCCAATATCAAGCTGGAGGGGGCCACCAAGGCCTCGGTGGCGGACAGCAAGAAGGTCGTCGCCATCTGCACCCAGTACGCGCAGAAGGGCATGTTCAACATCTTCCTGACCGTGTTCTTCTCCACCCTGGCCTTCGCGTTCCTCGAGCCGTACTTCTTCATCGGCTACCTGATGTCCATCGCGCTCTTCGGTCTCTACCAGGCCGTGTTCATGGCCAATGCGGGCGGGGCGTGGGACAACGCCAAGAAGATCGTGGAGGTGGATCTGAAGGAGAAGGGCAGCCCGCTCCACGCGGCCACCGTCGTCGGCGACACGGTGGGCGACCCGTTCAAGGACACCTCGTCGGTGGCCATGAACCCGGTCATCAAGTTCACCACGCTCTTCGGCCTCCTGGCCGTGGAGCTGGCGGTCACGCTCACTGCCGAGGGCGGTGCCGGGCTGAGCCGGACGCTGGCGGCTGCCTTCTTCGCGATCTCCCTGGTCTTCGTCTGGCGGTCGTTCTACGCGATGCGCATCCGCTCGGGCCAGGCCTAGCGGGCTGCTGTTCCGTGCTCGCGCTCGGCCACACCGCCGATGACTGCGCGGAAGCGCTCCTGCGCAACATCCTCTTCAACGGGCGCATCGCCTCGCTGCCCCCCGTGGCGGCCTCGCGCAAGGGGGGGCTGCGCCTCATTCGCCCGCTCGTTCTGGTGAGCGAGACGCTCACGGCCGAGTACGCGCGGGCCCACGGGCTTCAGGCCGTCACGTGTGTCTGCAGCGAGAAGACGAGCGTGCGCGGCGAGATCCGGGATTTCCTCGCGCGGCTCGGCACGCGGCATCCGGGCGTGCCGGAGTCCGTTCTCGCCGCGCTGGGCAACGTGAATCCCTACGCTCTCTTCGATCCGGCGCCGCTTGCCCGGGGCGCCGGGCTGAGGCACACTGACGACGCCGAGGCGCCCGTCAACGGCCGGTAGACACAAGGAGATCCGTCATGCCTGAAGCCGTCATCGTCTCGACTGCGCGGACCCCGATCGGCAGGGCCTATCGTGGCGCGTTCAACAACACCCACGGCGCGACGCTGGGCGGGCACGTCATCAGCCACGCCGTCAAGCGCGCCGGGCTCGAGCCGGGCGAGGTCGAGGACGTGATCCTCGGCTGCGCGCTGCCGGAGGGCGCCACGGGGCAGAACATCGCCCGCCAGGCCGCCCTCCGCGCCGGGCTGCCCGTGACGACGTCCGGCGCCACCGTCAACCGCTTCTGCTCCTCGGGCATGCAGGCCATCGCCATCGCCGCCCAGCGCATCCTCGTGGACCGGGTGCCCATCATGGTGGCCGGGGGGCTGGAGTCCGTCAGCCTGGTCCAGAACGAGCACTTCAACAACTACCGCATCCACGAGGCGTGGATGGACGAGCACAAGGCCGAGGTCTACATGCCGATGCTGGAGACCGCGGAGGTGGTGGCGAAGCGCTACGACGTCACGCGGGAGCAGCAGGACGAGTACGCGCTGGCGAGCCAGCAGCGGGTGGCGGCCGGGCAGCGCGCGGGCAAGTTCGACGCCGAGATCGTGCCGCTCACCACGCGGAAGCTCGTCCAGGACAAGGCCACGGGCGAGATGCGCGAGGAAGAGGTCACGCTCACGCAGGACGAGGGCAACCGTCCCGACACCACCGCCGAGGGCCTGGCGGCGCTCAAGCCGGTCACCGGGGAGAAGGGGCACATCACGGCGGGCAACGCGAGCCAGCTCTCCGACGGCGCCTCGGCCTGCGTGGTGATGGACGGCGCGCTGGCGCAGAAGCGCGGTCTGCATCCCCTCGGGATCTATCGCGGGCTGGCGGTGGCCGCCTGCGAGCCCGACGAGATGGGCATCGGCCCGGTGTTCGCCGTGCCGCGGCTGCTCGAGCGCTTCGGCCTCAAGATGGACGACATCGGTCTCTGGGAGCTGAACGAGGCCTTCGCGGTGCAGGTGGTCTACTGCCGCGATACGCTCGGCATCCCCACGGACAGGCTCAACGTGGACGGCGGCGCCATCGCCATCGGCCATCCGTACGGGATGTCCGGCTCCCGCATGGTCGGCCACGCGCTGATCGAGGGCAAGCGCCGCGGCGTCAAGTACGTGGTCTGCACCATGTGCATTGGCGGCGGCATGGGCGCCGCGGGGCTCTTCGAGGTCGCCTGAACGTGGATGATCTCACGGTGCGGTTTGGCCTCTTCGCCCCTCCGGGGCTCATCGGGGTCGCCTGAACGTGGATGATCTCACGGTGCGGTTTGGCCTCTTCGCCCCTCCGGGGCTCATCGGGGTCGCCTGAGGCGCGACGGGGCCTCGGTGGTCCATCTCCGACGCCCCGCCGGCTAGCGATGCCGTCGCTTTCCCCCGAGGCTCTCGCGGCGCTGATGGCGGGCGGCGCGCCCCACGCCCTGCTCGACGTGCGCGAGGCCGGCGCCTACGAGCGAGGCCACATCTTCAGGGCCACGTCCCTGCCGCGTCGACTCCTCGAGATCCGCCTGCCTGTGCTCGTCAGCGCCCACCGGACCCCGCTCGTCCTCTGCGACGGCGACGGGCGGCTCGCCGAGCTCTGCCGGCCGGCGCTCGCCGAGATGGGCTACACGGACGTACGCGTCCTGGCCGGCGGGCTCGCTGCCTGGCGGGCCGCGGGACGGCCAACGGTCGAGGGCCTGAACGTGCCGAGCAAGGTGTTCGGCGAGCACGTGCTCCACGAGCGCCGCACGACGCAGATCGCGCCGCGGGAGCTTCAGGCCCGCATCGCGGAAGGCGCCGACCTCGTGATCGTGGATGCTCGGACGCCGCAGGAGTATGCGCGCGGCTGTGTCCCGGGCGCGATCTCCGTCCCCGGCGGGGAGCTGGCGCTCAGGATCGGCGAGCTGGTCCAGCGGCCGGAGACGACCATCGTGGTGCACTGCGGGGGGCGCACGCGCTCCTATATCGGCACCGAGTCGATCCGGCGGCTGGGCCTTCCGAACCCGGTGGTGGCTCTCGAGAACGGCACCATGGGCTGGGAGCTCGCAGGCCTTGCCCTCGAGCGAGGAGCGAGCCGCCGGGCGCCGGCAGTCTCGGCGGAGGGCCGTGACGCGGCGACCCGCATGGGCGAGCGCGTGGCGGCGGAGGACGGCGTCACCATGCTCTCTGCCGAGGCCCTGGAGGCGCTCTGGGCGCGTCGCGATCGGGTCAACGTCTGCCTGCTCGACGTTCGCACCGCCGAGGAGTACGCCGAGGGGCACTTGCCCGGGGCGGTCTGGGCGCCCGGCGGCCAGGTGGTCCAGGCCGCCGACGAGTACGTCGCGGTGCACGCGGCGTCCATCGTCCTCGTCTGCGACGGGCTCGTGCGCTCCGTGATGACGGCAGCATGGCTCACGCGGATGGGGTTTCCGAGCGTCGCCGCCCTGGCCGGCGGTGTGCCTGCCTGGGAGCGTGGCGGGGGAGCCGTCGAGCGGGGCCATCCGCGCCTTCTGCCGCTGGGCTACGACGCGCTGCGGGCGAGCGTCCCGGCGGTACCGCCGGGGGGCCTCGAGGATGGCGCCATCCTGAACGTGGATCCGAGCGACGTCTACGCTCGCGACCATGTCCCCGGGGCCGTGTGGGTGTGCCGGAGTCGGCTCGAGCTCGTGATTCCCCAGGTGATTCCTGACAGGCGCCGCGCGATCGTGGTGACATGCGCTGACGGGTTGCAGTCCACCCTGGCCGTGGCCACGCTTCTGCGCCTGGGCTACGCGGGCGCCCGCGTGCTGGCGGGCGGCACCCGCGCGTGGCTCGGGGCCGGGCTGCCCGGCGAGAGCGGGCTCGTCGGTCTTCTCGACGAGCCCGACGACGTGGTGCTCAAGCCCTACGAGAAAGGACGGGCCGCGATGGAAGCCTATCTCCGCTGGGAGGAGGCCCTCGATTCCGAAGGGCGGAGTCCCCACGGGCTGGTTCCGCATCCGGTTCTCGATTCGAGAGCTCGGCCATGAGAACCGCCCCGCCGGGTCCCCTGGTCAGCACCGAGTGGCTGGTTGCTCACCTCGGAGATCCCGACCTGCGCGTCGTGGACGCGACCTTCTACCTTCCGCATCTCAACCGCGACGCCAGAGCCGAGTACCGGGACGCCCACATTCCCGGCGCTGTCTTCTTCGACATACACGAGATCGCGGACCGGAAGAGCCCGCTCCCCCACATGCTGCCCACGGCGGAGGAGCTCGGGCGGGCGGTGGGAGGCCTCGGCATCGGTGACGGCGACCGGGTGGTGGTCTACGCCGCGCGCTTCATGATTGCCTCGGCGCGCGTGTGGTGGACCTTTCGCGCCTTCGGACACGACACCGTGGCGGTGCTCGACGGAGGGCTCCAGGCCTGGCGCGCCGAGGGGCGCCCCCTCGAGTCGGGACAGATCGCGCCGCCTTCGCCGCGTCGCTTCACCGCGCGCCCGCGCCCGGCCCTGTTGCGCGATCTCGCCGCGATGCTGGCCAACGTGGACAGCCGGCACGAGCAGGTGCTCGACGCCCGATCGCACGGGCGCTTCGTCGGCACCGAGTCCGAGCCCCGCCCGGGGCTCCGCGCCGGCCACATGCCCGGCAGTCTCAGCCTGCCCTACGACCGGCTCTTCCGCCCGGAGGATGGCACGCTGCTGCCGCCGGACCGGCTCAGGTCTGTCTTCGAGGCCGCGGGGCTCGACCTCGCGCGGCCGGTGGCCACCACCTGCGGCTCGGGCGTGAGCGCGGCCGTGCTTGCGCTCGCGCTCCACAGGCTGGGCTGCACGGAGGTGGCCGTGTACGATGGCTCCTGGGCGGAATGGGGCGGGCGCGACGACACGCCAATCGAGCTCTGAGTTGCCCCGCTCAGAGGCGCGGGAGGCGGGAGGGCTCGGCGCAGGTCTGCTCGACCTCCTCGACGGTCTTCGGCGTGCCGGCCGTCAGGATCTCTGCACCCGTCTCGGTGATCAGCAGATCGTCCTCGATCCGGATGCCGATGCCGCGGTACTCGGGCGGAATCGGGTGCTCGGCGGTTCTCGCCTTCGCTCGCTCCTCCTCCTCGATCTTCTTCGCCGCGGCGATCCCCAGCCGGAGGCGCCGGTCCCACATCTCCTCCTCGCTGTACTCGCGGAGGTGGAAGGTGACCCGCTCGCGGTCGGGGTCCAGGTAGAGCCCGGGCTCCACCGTGAGCACCATGCCGGGCTCCAGCAGCCGGGACTGCCGCCGGATCCGGTAGTCGCCCACGTCGTGCACGTCCATGCCGAGCCAGTGGCCGGTGCCGTGCATGTAGAACTCGCGGTAATGATGCATGGCCAGCGAGTCGGCGACGCCGAGCGGCAGGAGGCCGAGGGTCACGAGGCCCTCGGTGAGGACGCGGCGGGCCGCTCCGTGAATGGCCTCGTAGGGCTGGCCCGGCCGGGCCGCGGCGATGGCCGCCGCCTGCGCGTCCAGCACGAGCTGGTACAGGGCGCGCTGGGGGGGCGTGAAGCGCCCGCTGGCGGGGAAGGTCCGCGTGATGTCGGCGGTGTGGTAGGCGAGCTCGCATCCGGCGTCGACGAGGACGAGATCGCCCTCCTCGATGCGGCGGCGGTTCTCCGTGTAGTGCAGGATGCAGGCGTTGGGGCCCGAGGCGACGATGGACGGGTAGCCGTTGCGCGGCGAGCCGTGGCTGCGGAAGACGAACTCGAGGGCCGCCTGGACCTGGTACTCGCAGAGCCCCGGCGCCGCGAAGCGCATGGCCTCGGCGTGCGCCTCCCGGCTGATCTCGCAGGCGCGGCGCTGCGCGGCCGCCTCGGCGGGCAGGCGCCGGAGCCGCAGCTCGTGGAGCAGCGGCCCGGGATCCTCGATGCGCGCCGGCACCGTGTAGCCGCGCGCCCTGGCGGCGCGGACCTGCTCGAGGAGCCGCAGCATGCGGCCGTCGAAGCCCGGCTGGCCGAGCCGGTAGTGGAGGGCCGGACGGTCGAGGAGGCGCTCGCGCAGCCGGTCGTCGAGCTGGTCCACGGGGTAGGCGGCGTCGGCGCCGTGGAGGCGTACCGCGCCCTCCACGCCGGCGCGCCGCCCATTCCAGATCTCCAGCTCCCGATCGCGGGGCCTCACGAACAGCACGAACCGCTCCCGGGGATGAGCGGGGTCGAGCAGCAGGACGGCGTCGGGCTCGTCGAAGCCCGTGAGGAAGAAGAAGTCGGAGGCCTGGCGGAACTCGTGGTGGACGTCGCCGTTGCGCAGCGTCTCCTGGGCGCCGGGGATGACGGCGAGACCGTCGCCGATCATCTCGGCCAGGCGGCGGCGCCGCTCGGCAAAGGGCGCGCGTTCGAGCATCCGACCCTCCCGTGATGATGTCGTCGTGTGGCCGGGCGCGAGGCAGCGGCGCGCGCCCGTGGCCGCCATGCTACCGCACGGGGCGGTTGACAGGCGGGAAAGATGGGCCAACAATCTGCGCGCCAGGCACCCGCTCGGTGACATCCACACCTTCGCCGGCTTCGACCAGGTCAGGGCGTGGGAAGAGGAGTTCCTCCCCGTGGAGGACCTTGAGAAGTACGAGGCCTCCGTGGGCCATCAGCCCGCACGTCAGGGGCAGAGAGGACCTGCATGAGCGTGGGCGTGACCATGTTCGACAAGATCTGGCGCCGCCACGTGGTGGCCGAAGGCTTAGGTGAGCAGGTGCTGCTCTACGTGGACCGGCATCTGCTCCACGAGGGCTCGGGCGCTGCCTTCGATCGGCTCGGGGGCGCCGGGCGGCGGGTCCGGCGGCCGGAGTCCTGCTTCGCCACGGCGGACCACTACGTGCCCACCACCGCCCGCGTTGCGGCCACGGCGGAGGAGGAGATCCGCGGCATGGTGGAGGGGCTCGCCCGTCACACCGCCGAGCTCGGGATCTCCCACTTCGGGCTCGGCGATGCGCGCCAGGGCATCGTGCACGTCATCGGCCCCGAGCAGGGGCTGACCCAGCCCGGGATCACCCTCGTCTGCGGCGACTCGCACACGGCGACCCACGGCGCCTTCGGGGCGCTCGCCTTCGGCATCGGCTCCTCGGAGGTCGAGCACGTCCTGGCGACCCAGTGCCTCTGGCAGAAGAAGCCCGGGGTCATGCGGATCCGGGTGGACGGCGCGCGGCCCTTCGGGGTCACCGCCAAGGACGTGATCCTCTCGGTGATCGCCCGCATCGGCACGGCGGGCGGCACGGGGCACGCCATCGAGTACGCGGGCTCCGCGATCTCCGCCATGTCCATGGAGGAGCGGATGACGGTCTGCAACATGTCCATCGAGGCGGGGGCCCGCGCCGGCATGATCGCGCCGGACGAGACCACCTTCGGCTACCTCGAGGGGCGTCCGCATGCCCCCCGGGGCGACATGTGGGAGCGGGCGCTCGCCTTCTGGAAGACGCTGCCCTCCGATCCCGGCGCCGCCTTCGACCGCGAGGTGGCGCTGGACGCGCGCGCGATCGTGCCGACGGTGACGTGGGGGACGAGTCCCCAGGACGCCTTGCCCATCACCGGGCGCGTGCCCGATCCATCCGCGACGGCCGATCCCGTGAGGCGGGCCAGCATGGAGCGGGCGCTGTCGTACATGGGGCTCGTCCCCGGCACGCCGCTCACCGAGGTCAGGGTGGACCGGGTCTTCATCGGCTCCTGCACCAATAGCCGGATCGAGGACCTGCGGGCCGTCGCCGCGGTGGTCGAGGGGCGCCGCGCCGTGGTGCCCGCCATGGTCGTGCCGGGCTCCGGGCTGATCAAGCGCGCCGCGGAGGCGGAGGGGCTGGACCGGATCTTCACCGCCGCCGGCCTCGAGTGGCGCGATCCGGGCTGCTCCATGTGCGTGGGGATGAACGGCGACGTCGGCCGGGAAGGGGAGCGCTGCGCCTCCACGTCCAACCGCAACTTCGAGGGGCGACAGGGCCAGGGGGTGCGCACCCATCTCATGAGCCCGGCCATGGCCGCCGCCGCCGCGGTGACGGGACGGCTGACCGACGTCCGGACGCTCGGGGCGCTCGCGGGGGGCGCGTGAGATGGACGCGTTCACCCGCCTCGAGGCCGTCGCCGTCCCCCTCGACCTGCCGAACGTCGACACGGATCGCATCATCCCCGCGCGCTTCCTGCACAAGCCGACGGGCCCGGGGTACGAGCGCTATCTCTTCCACGACGTCCGCTTCGACGCGAACGGATCGGAGAAGCCGGACTTCATCCTCAACCAGGCGCCGTACCGTGCGGCCCGGATCCTCGTGGCCGGCGACAACTTCGGCTGCGGCTCCTCGCGGGAGCACGCCGTGTGGGCGCTCCACGCCCACGGGTTCCGCGCCTTCATCGCGCCCAGCTTCGGCGACATCTTCTTCGGCAGCTGCGGGAAGAACGGCACGCTCCCGATCGTGCTCCCCGCCGAGACGGTGGCGGGGATCCGGCGCCAGCTCCACGCCCGGCCCGGCGCCACCATGGTCGTGGACTTGCCGTCGCAGACGGTGACGGGTCCGGACGGCGCGCGCCACGACTTCGCCGTGGACCCGTTCAGGAAGGAGTGCCTCCTCACGGGGCAGGACGAGATCGCGCTCACGCTGGGCCACGAGGCGGCCATCGCGGCGTTCGAGGCAAAGCGGGACGTCGAGAGCCCGTGGCTCGTTCCGGGGAAGAGGGCCTGAAAACCGTGTCCGCGACTCCGCTCTCGGTGTACCTGCCCTTCAACCGCGACTGCCTGGGCCCGGCCTTCGAGCCCGCCAAGCGCGGGACGTCACCGCCCGCGCCCGAGGGGCAGTGGCTCATCGTCCAGGATCAGGGCCTGCTCGTCATCCCCGAGGGGGACGGGTTCCGGCTTCCGCTGGGCGCGCCGCCGCCGGATCTCGACGGCGCCCTCGGCCGCCCGTTCTGGCTCGGCACCTGGCTGGGCGCGCCGTGCTGGGCGGCCTCCTTGCCGCGGGAGGTGGCGGTGCCGGCGGGCCTCCACCGCGAGACGCTTCTGCCGATGCGGGGCTCGCGGCTGCCCGACGATCTCCTCTCGCTGGGCGGCCTGGCGATGCAGGCCCTGTGGTGGGAGAGCACGAGCGGGCACTGCCCCCGCTGCGGCGAGCCCACCACGCGGATCGAGCGCGAGTGGGGCAAGCGCTGCCTGCGCTGCCGGTACGAGCATTACCCGCATCTGCACCCCGCCGTCATCGTCCTCGTGCGGGACGGCGACCGGTGCCTCCTCGCGCGGAAGAAGGAGTGGTCGCCCGGCCGCTACGCCCTCGTGGCGGGATTCGTGGACAACGGCGAGTGCCTCGAGGGGGCGGTCGCGCGCGAGGTGAAGGAGGAAGTCGGCGTGGAGGTGAAGGACATCCGCTATGTCGGGAGCCAGAACTGGCCCTTCCCGAGCCAGCTCATGGTGGGGTTCGTGGCGGCCTACGCGGGGGGAGAGGTCAGCGTGGATCGGGCCGAGCTCGAGGACGCGCGCTGGTTCCCCGGCGATCAGCTGCCCGACGGGCCCTCCCGCCACAGCATTGCGGGGTTCATTCTGGACCACCACGCCCGCGACTAGTGCCGGGCACCGAAAGGAGACACAGGGATGAGCATCACGCGCCTGGAGATCGGCCAGCGGCTGAGCGCAGCGGTGGTCCACGGCAATACGGTGTACCTGGCGGGCCAGGTCGCCCCGGACCCGTCCGTGGGGGTCAAGGGCCAGACCGAGCAAGTACTGAGAAAGATCGATGGGCTGCTCGCCGCCGCGGGCACCGACAAGTCCAAGCTCCTCTCGGCCACCGTCTGGCTCGCCAATATCGGCAGCTACGACGAGATGAACGCCGCGTGGGACGCGTGGCTGGACCGCGCGAATCCGCCGGCGCGGGCCACGGTGGAGGCGCGGCTGGCGGCGCCGAAGTACCTGGTCGAGATCGCCGCCATCGCCGCTCGCTAGCCCTACTTTCAAGCTGGCGCGCGACATCGCGCCCTCCGAGTGGGAGGACACCATCGCCATCAACCTGAGCGGGGCCTTCTACTGCGCCAAGCACGTCTCGGGCGTGATGATCGAGCGGGGGCGGGGCAGCATCGTCAACATCTCGTCGGTGGCGGGGCGCATCGGCTACCCCTTGCGGACGCCCTATGCGGCGTCGAAGTGGGGGATGATCGGCCTCAGCCACTCGCTCGCGGCCGAGCTCGGCCCCCACGGCATCCGCGTCAACGCCGTGCTGCCCGGGCCCATCCAGGGCGAGCGTATCGATCAGGTCATCGCCGCCCGCGCCAAGGCGGAGGGCAAATCCGTCGAGGAGGCCCGGCAGTGGTTCGTCAAGGACATCCCGCTCAAGCGGATGCCGACCTCCGAGGAGGTCGCCGAGGCGGTGCTCTTCCTTGCCTCCGACGCCGCTTCCGCGATGACCGGTCAGGCCGTCACAGTGTGCGGCGGATTCCGCATGCAGTGACGCCCGGGGCCCGGGCGGCGATCGAAGATGACGGAAGCCCTCGCGGCGCTCGCTGATCTCTGGCGGAGCGCCGGCTGCGCCCCGGAGGCGCTCGCGCGCATCGCGCTGACGGGGCAGGACCCGATTTTCCCGACGCGCTTCAGGCTGGGGACGGCGGCGCTCGCGAGCATCGGCGCTTCCGCCCTGGCGGCGGCGGAGCTCTGGCGGCTCGGGGCAGGACGCGCGCAGTCGGTGAGCGTGGACATCCGCGCGGCGGCCGCCGCGTTCCGGAGCGAGCGCTACCTGCGGGTGGATGGGCAGCCGCCACAGGACCCCTGGGGCCCGGTCTCGGGGTTTTACCGGGCCGGCGACGGGCGGTGGATACAGCTCCACTGCAATTTTCCGCATCACCGTGACGGCGTGCTCCGTGTCCTCGACTGCGAGGGATCACGCGAGGCGGTGGCCGCCGCCATCCTCCGGTGGACCGCCGCTGCACTCGAGGACGCGCTGGCGGCGGCGGACATGTGCGCCGGCATGGTCCGTCCTGCCGAGGGGTGGGCCCTGCACCCCCAGGCCCAGGCGGTTGCCGGCCTGCCGCTTCTCGAGATCCTCCGCATCGGTGACTCCCCGCCCGAGCCGTGCGGCCGCGGCGCCAGGCCGCTGTCGGGTTTGCGTGCGCTCGACCTCACCCGTGTCATCGCAGGCCCGGTGTGCGGGCGCACCCTGGCCGCGCATGGGGCCGAGGTGATGCTCGTCGCGGCCAGCCACCTGCCAAGCATTCCGGGGCTCGTGATGGACACGGGGCGGGGGAAGCTCTCCGCCTGGCTGGACCTTCGACGGTCGGAGGAAGCCGAGCGCCTGCGCCGGCTGATCCGCGAGGCGGATGTCTTCTGCCAGGCGTATCGGCCCGGCGCCCTCGACGGCCGCGGCTTCTCGCCCGAGGAAGTCGCCGCGCTCCGGCCCGGCATCGTGTACGTCACGCTCAGCGGTTACGGCCACAGCGGGCCCTGGCGGGCCCGGCGCGGCTTCGACAGCCTGGTGCAGTCGGTGAGCGGGATCGCCCACGAGGGCGGCGTCGCGGCCGGGACGGACGGGCCGAAGCACCTGCCGGCCCAGGCGCTCGACCATGCCACCGGCTACCTCGCCGCCTTCGGGGCGATGGTGGCGCTGGCGCGGCGGGCGCAGGAGGGCGGCAGCTACCTGGTCCGGCTCTCCCTCGCGCAGACGGGGCGGTGGATCGATGGGCTCGGCCGCATCGCCGGGGCGGAGGCTCCTGAGCTCAAGCGCCAGGACGTGGAGGATCTGACGGAGGCGTGTGACACGCCCTTCGGGCGCATGTGGGCCGTGGCGCCGGCCGAGAAGCTGTCCGAGACGCCCGCCCGCTGGGCCCGGCCCGCGGTGCCGCTGGGCACCCACGAGGCAACCTGGCCCGCCTGACAGCGCTACGCCTCGCGCGTCGCATCCCTCGCCCGAGGGATCGCGCGGGGTCACGAGTAAGCCGGGCTCAGCCGGCGAGGGCTACTGCGGCTGCGCCTCCCGTCGGAAGACCACCTCGCCCGACACGAGGGTGAGAAGGGGGACGATGTCGGGGATGCGCTCCTCGGGACAGGTGAAGACGTCGTCGGAGCAGACGACGAGATCGGCGCGCCGGCCCGGGGTCAGCGCGCCCAGCTCCGCCTCCTGGCGGGAGGCGTAGGCGTCCTTGACGACGATGCCGCCCGAGGGATCCCGGGTGTCGCGACTGATGCCGGCTGCGTGGAGCGCTGCTGCGTTCGCCCA
>MGBT01000214.1:0-1280 GCA_001788395.1 Candidatus Rokubacteria bacterium GWA2_70_23 | reverse complement strand
CCGGCGCGCGATCTCCTCCTCGGCGGTGAGGCCGGTGACGTCGAGTGTGAGACGCCCCCGCGCCAGCGCCATGAGGTGGGCGTGGCCGTCCACGAGGCCGGGGAGGACGGCGCGCCCGCCGAGGTTCAGCGTCTCCTCGCCGGCGGGCACGTTGAGGTCCTGGCGCCGGCCGGCGAAGCGCACCCGCCCGTCGCGCACGGCGAGCGTGTCCACCACCGTGCCCGCCGCGTCCAGCGTGTGGATCCGGCCGTTGGTCAGGAGCACGCAAGGATTGTATCCTGTGCGCGGGCCCTTCCGTGACCACTCCCACCCCCGCGGCTGCGTCGGACCCCGAGCACGGCGCGGCCGCCTTCGCCCGCCGTCACCTGCGCCACAACCTGCTGGCGCTGGGTCTCGACTTCGGGCTCTTCCTCAATGTCCTGCTGGAGTTCGCCCCCGTCGAGAGCGAGCGGCCCGTCTACGTCGGGCTCGGCACCACGATGCTAGCTCCGGTGGCTTTCGTGGCGCCGCTCGTGGCCGGCGTCATGGTGGACGGCTGGGGGTTCGCCGCCGTGTTCTCGACAGCGGCCGCCGCCAGCGTCCTTGCAGTCGCCCTTCTGCTGGGGCGCGTGACGGATCCGCGCCACACCGCGCGGTCCGGAGCGCGGGGAGAGCGGCCGTGATCGGGCTCCCGTGGGATCAGCGCCTGGCCCGGTGGCTCGTGAGGCCGCTCGCGGGCGTGAGGGCCGTCCATCCGAACCACATCACGACGGCGAGCCTCCTCCTGGCGCTGGGAGCCGGTCTCCTGTTCGCCCGTGGCGACATGGCCGCCGCCCTGTGGGGCGCCGCGCTCTTCGCGCTCGCGCGCTTCGTGGATCACGCCGACGGGGAGCTGGCGCGGCTCACCGGCCAGTCCTCACGCCTGGGGTACTACTACGACTTCGTGGTGGGCGGGCTCAGCACGGCGGCGCTCTTCCTCGGCCTGGGCGTGGGGCTCGGCACGGGCAGCGTGCGCGACTGGCCGGTGGTCCTGGGGGTCGTTGCCGCCGGCTGTGCCCTGATCGGCACGGGGCTCGGAATCGCCGTGGAGGCGGCCAGCCGACCGCCCGACGCCCTCTACCCCAGCTGGGGCGGCTTCGAGCTGGAGGACGGCATCTACCTCATCGTCCCCCTCACCTGGCTCGGCTGGCTCCAGCCCTTCTTCGTCCTGTCCAGCATCGGCCAGGTGGTGTTCTGCCTTGTCAGGCTCCAGCCCTTCTTCGTCCTGTCCAGCATCGGCCAGGTGGTGTTCTGCCTTGTCA
>MGBT01000213.1:18433-22804 GCA_001788395.1 Candidatus Rokubacteria bacterium GWA2_70_23 | reverse complement strand
AAGCGGCGCCCATCCGCGCCACGCGCCGGCCGATATTCCCCACTCCGATAATGCCGAGGGTCATGCCCTTGATCTCGGTGAGCCCCCTCCAGCGGGCGGGGGACCAGTCGGACTTGCGGGTCAAGCGGTCGAACACGATGGTCCGCTTGGCGCAGGCCAGGATCAGCATGAGGGCGTGCTCGGCCACCGAGTCGGAATTCGACCCCGGCGCGTGCACGACGGCGATCCCCAGGGCCGTCGCGGCGGGGAGGTCCACCGTGTCGAGCCCCACGCCGTAGCGTCCGACGACCTTGAGCCGGGGACACGCGGCCATGAGCGACCGGCTGCAGGGGGGCTTGATGCGGAAGAGGATGCCGGCCGCCTCCTTGGCGACGCGGACCATGCCGGCCTCGGTGATCTCCTCGGTCACGACCACGCGGGCCTCGGTCTCGAGCTGGGTGATCCCATCGGGGTGAATGGCTCCGCCGACGACGACGAATGGCTTCACGCAGGGCTCCTTTATTTGGTGGCGACGAGGACGAGGCGGGGGGAGTCGAGCTCGAAGCGGCGGCCGTCGAGATCGCCGAACAGCTCGACCCGCGACCACCGCTCGGGGCGCAGCATGCGGTAGAGCTCGTGCGCGGAGTACAGACGGAATTCGGTCTCTCCCAGACCGCGGTGCCCGTCCTCGAGCCACCACTCGCCGTGGACCCGGCTCGTCGTGAGATCGATCCGGTTCTTGATGGTGACCATGCCCGCGGGCAGGGAGTAGGTCTCCTCCGGGGCGCAGTTCCGGATGAAGTGGTCGCGGTTCCTGGTGTCCAGCACGAAGGTCCCGCCGGGCTTCAGCGCGAGGCAGAACCGGTCCAGCAGCAGCCGGTCCTCGTCGTCGGAGAAGTAGCCGATGCTCGAGAAGAGGTTGAGCGCGAGGTCGAACTCGGCCGAGAAGTCCATGTCGCGCATGTCCTGCTGCACGAGGCGGAGCGTCACGCCCGCCGCCGCCGCCCGCTCCCGGGCGCGCACCAGCTCCGTCTCGCTCAGGTCCACGCCGGTGACGGCGAAGCCCCTGCGAGCCAGGGCCAGGGAGTGGCGCCCGAACCCGCATGGGGCATCGAGCACGGGTCCCCCTGCTGGCGGCTGGGCGTGCCCGAGGATCCAGGCGATCTCCGCCTCGGCGTCCGCGTCGGATTCGAAGCCCTGGGAGATCTTGGGCCACGACTCCTCGAAGAAGCGCTTGCTGTCGAACACGACCTGCATTATACCCAAATGACGCCAACGGGGCACCGCCCCGGTGTATAAGTTCGGCTGGCCTCGCGCGACGAGTGGGGGCAGTTCTCGCCACGCGAAGGTCAAACGGGGAGCGAGAATCCGGCGGGGGCGGGCGTGGCGAAGCCCGGGTGCCCGCTCCATGTGGAGGAGAGATGACGACTCTGGTGACGGGCGGTTTCGGGTGCATCGGAGCCTGGGTAATCAAGCGGCTGCTGGCTGCCGGGGAGCGCCCGGTGGTCTACGACCTCAGCGACGACCCGTGGCGGATGCGCATGATCGTGGGGCCGGAGCGGCTCGGGGATTTGGTCGTGGTCCGCGGCGACATCGCCGACCGCGACGCCGTGGTCCGGGTCGTCGGCGACCACGGCATCACCCGGATCATCCACCTGGCCGCCTGGCAGGTGCCGCTCTGCCGGCAGGATCCCTCGAAGGGCGCCCTGGTCAACGTGGTGGGAACGGCCAACGTCTTCGAAGCGGCCAAGGCGCATCGCGTCGGCCGCGTGACCTACTTCTCCTCCGCGGCGGTGTTCGGGCCGCCGCACCTCTACGGCCCGGGGCCGATCAGCGACGACGCCCCGCCGAAGCCCGCCACGCATTACGGTGTCTTCAAGGTCGCCAACGAGGAGACGGCGCGGGTTTACTGGGAGGAGTACCGGATCGCGTCCATGGGCTTCCGTCCGCTGTCGGTGTACGGGCCCGGCCGCGACTTCGGCCTCACCGCCGACCCCACGCTCGCCCTGAAGGCAGCCGTCCTGGGACGGTCCTTCGAGATCCGCTGGGGCGGCGCCACGGATCTCATCTATGCTGACGACGTGGCCCAGGCCTGCCTCGCCGCCGCCGATTCCACGCTCGACGGTGCCCGCGTGTACAACCTCCACGGCGAATCGGCGAGGATCGCGGACGTCGTGCGCATGATCGAGGAGGCCTGGCCCGAGGCCAGGGGCCGGCTCTCCCACGTCGAGCAGCCCATCCCCTTCCCCGCGGAGCTGGCGGACACGGGCTATCAGCGCGACCTCGGCCCGCGCCCGCGAACCGGGCTCCGCGACGGCATCCGGAAGACGCTTGACGAGTTCTCCGCGCTGGCCCGGGCCGGGCGCCTGGACGCCCGGGAGCTGGAGCCCGCCACGTGACGGCCGGCGTCACCCTCCGCCCCGCCGCCGAGGCGGACGCAGAAGCCATCTGCCTCATCTACAACCAGGGGATCGAGGACCGCATCGCCACCCTCGAGACCGAGCTGCGGACGCCGGTCGAGCGGCGGCACTGGCTGGCCTCCCGGAGCCATCGCCACCCTGTCATCGTGGCCGAGGCCTGCGTGCCCGAGCGCGTCGAGCGGAGCGAGCCTCAGGGACGGGCGGGCGACAGCCCGGGTGCCCGGCTCGTGGAGCCTCCCGAGCGGAGCGAGCCGCTGGGACGGGCGGGCGACAGCCCGGGTGCCCGTCCCGTGGTAATAGGCTGGGGCAGCCTCAACCAGTTCAACCCGCGCAAGGCCTACGAGCACGTGGCCGACTTCTCCGTCTACGTGGAGCGGGAGTGGCGCGGCAAGGGCGTGGGCCGCCGGCTTCTCGAGCGGCTCATCGAGCTGGCGCGGGAGATCGGCTACCACAAGATGGTGCTTTCGACCTTCCCCTTCAACGAGTCGGGCGTGGCGCTCTACGAGCGGCTCGGCTTCCGGCGGGTGGGCGTCTACCGGGATCAGGGAATGCTGGACGGCAAGTGGGTGGACACGCTGATCATGGAGATGCTGCTGTAACGCGGCGGTACTCGATGTAACGCGCCGTCTCGTCGGCGACCGCCTTGCCGAACAGCGTCTCCACGACGTAGAAGGCCATGTCGATGCCGGAGGCGACGCCGGCCGAACTGATGATCCCGTCGTCCACCACCCTGAGGGCCCGCTCCACCTTCACCCCCGCGTCGAGGGACTCCAGCAGATCGAGGGCGGCCCAGTGGGTGGTAGCCCGGCGGCCGGCGAGGAGCCCGATCTTCGCCAGCAGCAGCGAGCCGGTACACACCGAGGTGGTCAGGCGCGCGGTGGCCGCGGCGCCCCGGATCCATTCCAGCGTCTCCCGATCGTCGAGCAGGGGGCGCGTCCCCCACCCTCCCGGGACCAGGAGCAGGTCGATCCGCGGCGCGTCGGCGAAGCCGTGGTGGGGCACGACCTCCAGGTTCCCGGTAGTCTGGATCGGCGCGCGCGACTTCGCCACGGTGAAGACGTTGAAGGGGGCACTCTCCTCGGAGCGCCGGGAGGCAGCACCCGGCACGAGGCGCGTGCGCGAGAACACCTCGAAGGGCCCCGCGAAGTCCAGGATCTCGACGCCCTCGAAGATCAGGATGCCCGCATTCCACTGGTCCACGTGCAGTTCCTCCTCCCCGGCGACACGGGGCTCCGGTGCCAGGGCCTAGCAGGCCGCTGAAAAAGGCCCATCTGCTGCGTTGGCGCCCTCGGCCGCACGCTCAACGTGGCTCGCTCACGCTCGCCCGGATCTCCGGATCCGCTCACCTCGCCTCCGGCTCGCCTCGCCAAGCGGAGTACGCCTCGCGTGCGGTCGTCGGGCGCCGCCTTGCATCTGGACCTTTTTGAGCGGCCTGCGGAGTTTTTCCGCATCCTGCTAGACGCTGGGAGCGGTGTGCCGCCGCTTGAACACGATGCTGACCACGCCGTCCTCCAGCTGGCGATCCAGCACCTCGGTGAAGCGGGTGAGGAGCTCCAGCATGCGGTGGTTGTCCGCGAGCACGTAGGCCCGGAAGCGGCGGATGCCCCGCGCCTCGCCTGCCCGCGTGATGTCATCGAGGAGAATCGCCCCGAGGCCCCGCCCCTGCCAGCCGTCCTGGACGACGAAGGCCACCTCGGCGGCGGCCTCCTCGTCGGACGCCTCGTAGCGCCCGACCCCGATAAGCTCGACCCGCCCCTCGTGCTCGCGCTCGGCCACCACCGCCAACCGTGTCCGGTAATCCACGTTGGCGAAGAAGTGGGCCCAGTCGGGCGGCAGGCGTTTCATCACCGTGAAGAAGCGCTGGTAGGCGGTGTGCTGGCTCAGCCGGCCGTAGAGGTCCACCAGGCGCGCCTCGTCGTCGGGACGGATCGCGCGGAACCAGACATGCGCCCCGTCCCTGAGGACGACCTGG
>MGBT01000213.1:290-18420 GCA_001788395.1 Candidatus Rokubacteria bacterium GWA2_70_23 | reverse complement strand
GGGGGATCTGCTCCGGCTGGGGGGTCGGCGGCTCGGACGTGCCCATCACCGTTGGGATGCGCCGCTGGGCCTCAGAGGAGCAGCATGGCTGTCGCGAGGGCCTTCGCGACGGCCCGTCAATAGGCGTACAGGCGCAGGATACCGTACAGCACGGTCCCGAGCAGCAGGGCCGCCGCGATGACGGTGAGCACGGCATCGGCGGCGCGGCTCACGAGGCCGTACCCGCGGCCACCGCCACCGCGCTCGGCGGCCGGAGCCGCTGCAGACCGAGCGCCAGGACCAGGAGCCCGAGCCCCATCAGGTCCGTGTACAGGCCGGGCTTGATCAGCATGAACGCAGCGCCCATGAAGAGGACGCGCTCCCACCAGCGGGCGGTGCGGATGAAGTACCCCTCGAGGCCAGCGGCCAGCGCCACGACCCCGACGCTTCCGGTCGCCACCGCCAGCAGGATCTCGCCCCAGCTGCCCGAGAACAGGAGGGCGGGCGAGTACACGAAGAAGAAGGGCACGATGAAGCCCGCCGAGGCGAACTTCACGGCCTGCCAGCCGGAGCCCCAGAGCCCCGACTTGCTGATGGACGCGGCGGCGTACACGGCCAGCGCAACGGGCGGCGTCACGGCCGACAGGCAGGAGAAGTAGAACGCGAACATGTGGGCCGCCATGGGGGCGACGCCGAGCTTGATCAGCGCCGGGATCAGGAGGGCCGCCTGCATGATGTAGGCCGGGGTGGTCGGCATGCCCATGCCCAGGATCACGCCGGCGATCATCGTGATCACCAGCGCCAGCAGCAGGCTGCCGCCGGCAACGCTCACGAGGAAGCTGGTGAACCGGATCGCGAGCCCGGTTTGCAGGACCACCCCGATCACGATCCCCGCGGCAGCCGTGGCCATCGCCACGGGCACGGTCTGGAAGGCCCCGTCCCGGAGCGCCTCGATGGCCTTGCGCAGTGTGACCCGGGATTCCGGCCGCACCCACGACAGGACCAGCACGGATGCCGTGGAGATGATCGCGGCATACGTCGCCGTGTATCCCTGCACCAGCAGCACGAAGATGATCACGAGCGGGATGAACAGGTGCCCCTGCCGCCGCATGACGTGGCCCAGGATCGGGAGCTCGTCGCGCGGGATCCCCCGCAGCCCGCTCCGGATCGCGTTGAAGTGAATCGCGGCGAAGAGCGCGCCGTAGTAGAAGAGGGCCGGGATCGCCGCGGCGATCATCACCTGCGCGTAGGAGGCCCCCAGGAACTCCGCCATCACGAACGCGGCGGCTCCCATGATAGGCGGCATGATCTGGCCGCCGGTGGACGCCACCGCCTCGATGGCCGCGGCCGCCTCCGGCTTGAACCCGGTCCGCTTCATCATGGGAATGGTGAGCCAGCCGTCCACCATGACATTGGCGACGGCCGACCCCGAGATGGTGCCGAACAGGCTCGACGACACCACCGCCACCTTGCCGGGCCCGCCCCGGGAGCCGCCGGCGATGGCGTTGGCGAAGTGCATGAAGAACTGGCCCGCGCCGGACTTCTCCAGGAAGGCGCCGAAGATGATGAACAGGATGACGTAGGTGCCCGCCACCCCGATGGGGATCCCGAAGATGCCCTCGGTGGTGAAGTATGTCTGGTCGAGGAGGATCTCGAGCGACAGCCCCCGGTGAGCGAGGCCGCCGGGGAGCCATGGGCCGAGGAGCCCGTAGGCGATGAAGCTGAGGGCCACCACGGGGAGGGCGAGGCCGATGCTCCGGCGCGTCGCCTCGAGCACCAGGAGCGTGCCGACCCCCGCGACGAGCATGTCGGCGGCGCTCAGCGGCTCCGCCGTGGGCATCCGCAACGTCACGTACTCGTAGTTCACGAACAGATAGCCCAGGCAGCCCAGCGAGAGCGCCGCCAGGGCGAGATCGCTCCAGGGGATCCGCTGGGGGCTGGCCCCGGCCTTCCGTGGGAAGAGCAGGAAGGCGAGGGTGAGGCTGAAGGCGAGGGTGATGACGCGCAACGCGAGGCTGTCCGGCGCCGCAGGCGTGAGCCGGGCGAAGACGTGGTAGAGGGACATGACGACCCCCACCACGCCCACGACCAGCCCGGCGTAGCCCGCGAGCTGACGCACCTACCGCGGCTACTTCAGCAGCCCTGCTTCCCGATAGTACTTCTCGGCGCCCGGATGGCGGGGGAGGCCGAAGCCCTGCGCCATCTGCTCGGCCGTGACGCCCTTCATCGCCGCCGTCACGTTGCCGAACGCCTCGCGGCCCTCGACGATGGCCTTCGTGACCTTGTAGATCACGTCTGCGGGGGTCTTCGAGGACGCGATCAGGATGGTGGGGGCCTGGATGGTCACCACCTCCGCGTCCACCCCCTGGGCCGCGTACGCGCCCTTCGGGATCACGTGACGCACGAAGCCGGCGTTGATCTTCTTCATCTCGTTGATCTTGTCCTCTGGGACCGGCAGCAGGCGGACCTGGCGCGCGGAGCCGAGATCCAGGATGAAGGACGCGGGCACCGTCGTGAACCAGCCCATGGCCATGGCCTGCCGGTTCTTGATCAGCTCCACGTTTTCAGTCAGGGAGCCGTAGCTCTTGGTGCCGAGGTCGTCGAGCTTCATCCCGTGGACGCGCAGCAGCAGCTCCCAGCCCTCGGCGAGGCTGGTGTTGCCGCGCGGCGGCAGCGCCACCGGCTTTCCCTTGAGGTCCGCGATGCTCTTGACGCCGGAATCGGCGGGGACCGCCAGCTGCCAGACGTTCGGGTAGTAGTTGGCCACCAGCAGGGGCTTGTCCGTCTGCTTGCCCTTCCAGGAGCCGGCCCCCGCGCGGGCATCCGCCACCACCGTCGTCATGGACCAGCCGATGTCCGCCTTGTCGTTGCGGATCTTCTCCATGTTGACGAGGGCCGCCCCAGGCTCTACCTGGACATCCACCTCGGGGAACTTCTTCCTCACGACGTCCGCGGTGGCCGCGGCCATGGGCGTCCACGAGCCTCCGGTGGGCCCGGCCGAGAACACCACGCTCGCCTTCTGCTGGGCCTGGGCGGGCGCGACGAGCGCCGTGCCGCAGAGCCCCAGCGCCAGCAGGACCGACAGGATACGCGTCCCGAGAGTAGGCATGGCGGTATCTCCTTGGTTCGTTAGTGAGCCAGCGGGACGATTTGCCCGCCCGCGTCGAAGCCGAGCGGGCGCGGGACGCCGATAACCTCCAGGTCGGAGCGCTGGGCGATCTCCGGCAGGAAGGCCTCGGAGCACTCGATCTCGCCGAGGACGAGGGTGTTCTTGACGCGGATGACGCGCGCCTGCTCGGGCGGGGTGAGGCCGATGCAGCTGAGCGCGCTCTCGACGGCCTCGCGGTCGGAGTCGAAGGCGAGCGGCAGCCTGGCGCCGTTGGGCGCGCAGGCCGTGAGGCAGTTGATGGCCGTCTTCTTCCAGTCGATCTTGTCGCGGAGCCGCCGCGTGGTGAACTCGGCGTTGCCGATGCCCGTGGCGTTGCCGCCGCTCTCCTCCGTGAGGTCCAGGGCCACGATCCAGAGGATCTTGGGATCCGCCGGGAACGGCTCATGCGGGTTGGAGGGCCGGCCGATGACGTTGGTGTCCATGCCGGCGCCGGAGATGTTCTTGCCGATCTCCTCGACCACCAGCACGTCGATGGGCGAGAAGGGCAGCCGCGCCATCCACTCGCGGGCGTCCTTCAGCAGCCGCCGCTCCCCCGCCTCGAGGTCGGCGGCGCTGAAGGCCTCCACGCGGGCCGTCTCGTCGTAGCCGTTCTCGACGATGCCGAGACCGAATCCGATGCGGGCCTTCGCGAGCATCTCCCGCCCCACGGCCGTGATCACGGTCTCGTAGCCGTGGTTGACGTTGGCCCGGTGGTACTGCGTGGCCCCGTGCCACTTGCCCAGCCCGATGGTCAGCATCTTGAACAGGCCGGACTCGATGGTGCCCTTGAAGTCGGTGTGGGGCTTGACGCGGTTGACGAGCCCGATCCAGTCGGCCTCGGAGGCGATCCGGTCGAGCCAGACGGGCATCCCGAGGGCCTCGCCCACCTGGACGACGTCCATGGTCGCGCGGATCTCGCACCCCATGGTGGCCTCGGTGATGCCGTAGTGGGCGAGCACCTCACGCTGCCCCTCGGGGGTGGCGCCGCCGTGGCTCCCCATGGCCGGGAAGATGAACGGGCGCGCGCCGAGGTCTTGCAGGGAGCCGATCGCCGCCTTGACGATGGCGTCAATGTTGGCGATGCCGCGGCTGCCCGCCCCGACGGCGACCGTGTCCCCCCGCTTGATGGGCAGGCGCGCCGCGCCAAGGGTCGCCCGAACACCGCCGGGGATATCGGCCAGTCGTGGGCGCGGGAAGATCTGCCGAACCCGGAGCATCCTGGGAAGAGGCATCGGCGGGATCATACGGAAGGGATTTCAGCCTGTCAATGTCCTTGACTTTGAAGGGGTCTGACCGTACCTTCCTGACGAATGCGCCCCAGGTCGCTGACCCTGCTGCTCCCCGCGGTGCTCGCGACAGCGCTCCTCGTCGGAGGGTGTTCGTCCGTCGGCTCGTACGTCGCCGATCTGTTCAAGCCACGGCCGCAACCCCTGCTCCCGGCCGCCGACCTGTACCAGGTGGGCGAGACCGAGATGAACAAGAAGCGGTACGAGGACGCGCGCACCCACTTCCGCAAGATCGTGGAGCGCCACCCGCAGTCGAGCTACGCGGCCCGGGCCCGCTTCCTCATGGGCGAGACCTACTACCGTGAAGCGGAGTGGGACAAGGCGGTCAAGGAGTTCGAGGGCTTCCTGGCCTTCTTCCCCCGTCACGAGATCGCCGACCTCGCGCAGTTCCGGCTCGCCATGAGCTACTACGACCAGCTCAAGCCCGTGGAGCAGGACCAGGGCATCACCGTCAAGGCCATGGAGGCGTTCAAGAAGCTGGTCCGCGACTACCCCGACAGCCGCTACGCCTCCGATGCGCTGGCCAAGATCGACATCTCCCGTGGGCGGCTCGCCCAGAAGGATCTGTGGGTCGCGAGCTACTACATGGACCAGGGGAACCCGGCGGCTGCGCGCCAGCGGCTCGAATCCCTGCTGAAGGAGTACCCGCGCACCCTGGTGGTGCCCGAGGCGCTGTTCCGGCTGGCCGACGTGTATGCCCAGGAAGGTCGGGTGCCGGAGTCCCAGGACAAGCTCCGACGGCTGGCCACAGAGTTCGCCTACACCGACTGGGGCCGGCGCGCGGCGCAGCGACTCAGGGCGGCCGCGAGGTAACACCGTGCATGACATCGTGGATCTGCGCTCGGACACGCTGACCCTCCCCACCCCGGCGATGCGGGAAGCCATGGCGCGTGCCGAGGTGGGCGACGACGTGTGGGAGGAAGACCCCACCGTCAAGCGGCTGGAAGAGGAAGCCGCGCGGCGAGCGGGCAAGGAGGGGGCGCTCTTCGTCAGCTCCGGCACCCAGGGCAACTTGGTCTCGGTGCTGGCCCAGACCCGGCCGGGGCAGGAGGTTATCCTCGACCGCGACTGCCACATCTTCAACTACGAGGTGGCAGGTACGGCGCTCATCGGCGGGGTGCAGACCCTGGCGATCCCGACCGAGCGGGGCTTCCTCACGCCCGCGCAGGTCCGGGACAGCATCCGGCCGAGCAATGTCCACATCCCGCAGACAGGGCTCGTGTGCCTCGAGAATACCCACAACCGCCACGGCGGCACCTGCTGCACCCCGGAGGAGATCGAGGCCGTGGCGGCCGTGGCTCACGCCGCCGGCGTTCCCGTGCACCTCGACGGGGCCCGCCTCTTCAACGCGGCCGTGGCGCAGGAGCGCCCGCTCGCGGACTTCGCTCGCCACGTGGACTCGCTCACCTTCTGCCTGTCGAAGGGGCTCGCAGCCCCCGTGGGCTCGCTGGTGTGCGGGACACGGGACTTCGTGGCGCGGGGCCGCCGCCTCCGGAAGATGGTGGGCGGCGGCATGCGGCAGGTGGGCGTGCTGGCCGCAGCGGGGCTGGTGGCGCTCGAGACGATGGTGGAGCGCCTCGCCGAGGACCATGCGCATGCACGGCGGCTGGCTGAGGGTGTGGCCCGGCTGCCCGGTTGCCGCGTGGACCTCGCCAAGGTGCAGACCAACATCGTCATCTTCCGGGTGGAGCGGGAGGGCGGTGTCGCGGAGCTCGTCACGGGCTGCCTCGCCCGCAAGGTGAAGATCCACCAGATCGGGCCCGCCGCCATCCGGTGCGTCACCCACAAGGACGTGGACCGAGCAGACATCGACCGGGCGCTCAACGCCTTCCGGGAGATCACCAGCGGCTGGTAGCGAACGCAGACAACGACACGCGGGCCGATGCGACCATCTGGCCCACGGTCAGCATGCCTCAGGCGCGTTGCTGACAAAAGGACAGGCCATGGCCGAGCGCCTCCTGGACGTCAAGAACCTGAAGACGTACTTCTTCACCGACGAGGGCACAGTCCGCGCGGTGGACGGGGTGGACCTCTACATCGAGAAGGGCGAAACCCTGGGCATCGTGGGCGAGTCCGGCTGCGGCAAGTCGGTGACGGCGCTGTCCATCATGAAGCTGATCCCGCAGCCGCCGGGCAAGATCGTCGAGGGCGAGATCCGCTACGACGGCCAGAACCTGGTGGACCTGCCGGCCGGCAAGATGCGCAAGATCCGCGGCAAAGAGATCTCCATGATCTTCCAGGAGCCCATGACCTCCCTCAACCCCGTGTTCACCTGCGGGGAGCAGATCGCCGAGGCGCTCAGGCTGCACGAGGGGCTGGGGCGGCGGGACGCCATGGCCAAGACCGTGGACATGCTCAAGCTCGTGCACATGGCCAACGCCGAGCGGCGGGTCAAGGAGTACCCGCACCAGCTCTCGGGGGGCATGCGCCAGCGCATCATGATCGCCATGGCGCTCTCGTGCAACCCGAAGTTGCTCATCGCCGACGAGCCGACGACAGCGCTCGACGTGACCATCCAGGCGCAGATCCTGGAGCTGCTCAACGAGCTCAAGTCCAAGCTCGGGATGGCCGTCATGCTGATCACCCACGACATGGGGGTCATCGCCGAGACCGCCCAGCGGGTGATCGTCATGTACGCCGCGAAGGTCGCCGAGGAGGCGCCGGTGGGCGACCTCTTCAAGGAGCCGCTCCACCCCTACACCCAGGGGCTCCTCCGGTCCATCCCGCGCATCGACCTGGCCGCCACCAAGCGCCAGCGCCTCGAGGCCATCGGCGGCACCGTCCCCACCCTCATGGGCGACATTCCGCCTGGGTGCCGGTTCGCGCCGCGCTGTCCCTTCGTGAAGGCCGTGTGCACCGAGCGGGACCCGGCGCTCAAGGAACTCAAGCCCGGCCACAAGGTGGCCTGCTGGCTCTACTGAGAGGATCGAGACCATGGCGGAACAGTCGCTCCTCAGAATCAACAACCTCAAGAAGTACTTCCCGATTCGCGGGGGCCTCTTCTCCCGCGAGGTGGCCCGCGTGCACGCCGTGGACGACGTCACCTTCGACATCAAGAAGGGCGAGACGCTCGGGCTGGTGGGCGAGTCGGGCTGCGGGAAGTCCACGACCGGCCGCTGCATCCTGCGGCTCATCGAGCCCACCGCGGGCGAGGTGTGGTTCGGCGATCGGAACGTCACGACGCTCGACAAGCGCGCCCTCCGCCACCTGCGCCGCGACATGCAGATCATCTTCCAGGATCCGTACGCGTCACTGAACCCGCGGATGACGGTGGGCTCGATCATCGGCGAGGCGCTGGTGATCCACAAGCTCGCCAAGACGAAGCGCGAGCGCGAGGACCGCGTGGTGCATCTCCTCGAGACGGTGGGGCTCAGCGCCGAGCATCTGCGGCGCTACCCGCACGAGTTCTCGGGCGGCCAGCGCCAGCGCATCGGCATCGCCCGGGCCCTGGCCGTGAGCCCCAAGCTGATCGTCTGCGACGAGCCGGTGTCGGCGCTGGACGTCTCCATCCAGGCCCAGGTGATCAACCTGCTGGAGGATCTCCAGAAGCAGTTCGACCTGACCTACCTGTTCATCGCCCACGACCTCTCCGTGGTGGAGCACATCTCCACGCGCGTCGCGGTCATGTACCTCGGCAAGATCGTGGAGATCGCTCCCGCCAAGGAGCTGTACACGAACCCGAAGCACCCCTACACCGAGGCGCTGCTGTCCGCGGTGCCGATCCCCGACCCGGCGGTGAAGCGCAAGCGGATCCTTCTCGAGGGCGACGTGCCGAGCCCCATCAAGCCGCCCTCCGGCTGCCGCTTCCACACGCGCTGCTCCGTCCGCATCCCGTCCTGCTCCGAGAACGAGCAGGTGCTCAAGGAGATCTCGCCGGGACACTGGGTGGCCTGCCAGGTCCGCGCCTAGCCGGGCGCCGAGAAGGGCCCATCTGCTTCGTTGGCGCCCTCGGCCGCACGCTCGACGTGGCTCGCTCACGCTCGCCCGGATCTCCGGATCCGCTCACCTCGCCTCCGGCTCGGCTCGCCAAGCGGAGGACGCCTCGCGTGCGGCCTTCGGGCACCGCCTTGCATCCGGGCCTTCCCCGGCGGCCTGCAAGCCCTTTCAGCATCCTGACAGGGCCGGCGAGGGGATGGCCGCCCTCCACTGTGGGAGACTGACCGTCATGCCCAAGGTGCGCGTCAACGGCATCGAGATCTTCCACCAGGAGATCGGCGCATCGGACGCCGAGCCCCTGGTCCTCATCATGGGCTGGGGCGGCGATCACACGGCCTGGGCCTTCCAGGCGCCGGCCTTCTCGGCGCGGTACCGCGTGATCCTCTTCGACAATCGCGGCGCAGGGCAGTCCGATCAGCCCGACGTCCCCTACACCATTGCCGGCATGGCCGCTGACACGGTGGGGCTCCTCGACGCGCTCGGGATCGGCACGGCGCATGTGGCAGGCATGTCCATGGGCGGGATGATCGCCCAGGAGATCGCCCTGAGCCACCCCGACCGGGTGCTCACGCTCGGGCTGCATTGCACGCTGCCGCAGACGGATGCCTTCCTCTCGTTCCGCGGCGATGGGATGGTGCGCATCCGCGCCCACGAGAACCGCGAGGACTTCGCGCGGATGCTGCTGGCGTGGGTGCTCAGCCCGAAGACCGTGGCGGACAAGCCCGGCCTCGTCGAGATGCTGCTCCAGCGGGCCGTGGACAACCCCTACCCGACGGGCCTCGTGGGGCTCAAGCGCCAGGCCGAGGCCATCGGCCAGTGGTCGAGCCTGGAGCGCCTCTCACAGATCCGCGTGCCGACGCTGATCACGACGGGCGCCGACGACATCATGGTCCCCCCTGAGCATTCCCGCGCTCTTCACGCGCGCATCCCGCACGCCGACTCCGTGGTGATCCCGGACGCGGGCCATCTGCACCCGATCGAACAGCCCGAGGCCTTCAACCGGGCGGTGCTCGCCTTCCTCGCCAGGCACCCCTCCCGCTGACCGCGAACGTCGCGTGGCGACGGACTTGGACCCGCGCTCCGCCGGCCGCCGAGAAAGGTCCAGATGCGAGGCGGCGCCCGATGGCCGCACGCGAGGCGTACTCCGCTTGGCGAGCCGAGCCGGAGGCGAGGTGAGCGGATCCGGAGATCCGGGCGAGCGTGAGCGAGCCACGTTGAGCGTGTGGCCGAGGGCGCCAACGAAGCAGATGGGCCTTTATCGGCGCTCCGCCGGCCGCCGAGAAAGGTCCAGATGCGAGGCGGCGCCCGATGGCCGCACGCGAGGCGTACTTCCTGTACGTTGAGCGTGCGGCCGAGGGCGCCAACGAAGCAGATGGGCCTTTATCGGCGGCCGGCTAGTCCCAGAGGTAGCTGCGGGGGTTGACCGGCTGGCCCTTGACCTGGATCTCGTAGTGGAGGTGGGCACCTGAGGAGCGGCCGGTGTTGCCGGTGAGGCCGATCTGCTGGCCGCGCTGCACCTGCTGACCCTGGGCGACGGTGGCCTTGGTGAGATGCCCGTAGAGCGTCTTGATGTCGTTGCCGTGGTCGATCACGAGCGTGACGCCGTATTCGGGGTGGCTTCCCGCGAGGACGACGGTGCCGGGAGCTGGGGCCATGACGGCAGTCCCGCGCGGCGCCCCGATGTCGAGCCCCCCGTGGAACTCCGTGGAGCCGGTTGACCACGGCGAGGCCCGTCCGCCGAAGCCCGAGTTAACGGGGCCGCGCACCGGCCAGCGCGAGGGCAGCGAGGCCAGCGCCTTCCCTGCCTTGCCGATGAAGCGCTCGAGGGCGCGCAGGTTCTCGCCCTCGTCCGTCACGACGGCCGTGAGCTCATCCAGCTCGTCGAGGATGGAGAGCCGCGGGCCCGAGGTGGTCTCCAGGTGTCGCTGGGCGGTGCCGCCACCGATGCCGCTGCCGCGCGCGGGAGTGTCTCCCTCGGGGCCGAAGGGCTGCCAGATCTTCTCCCGCAGGTCGCGCCAGCTGTCCACCTCGCTGCGCACACGGCTTACCCGCTGCTGGAACCCGTCGATCACCTGCTGCTGCTCGGTGAGCCGGGTCTGGAGGGCGGCGAACTGCTCGCGCTGCGTCTTGAGGGCCACGTAGTCGGTGTAGAAAGCACCCGCAGCGACCAGGGCAAGCCCCCCGATCCCCACCGCGACGGACACGAGCCAGCGTGGTGCCGGCAGGCGGACGATGCGCGAGCCGTCCGTCCGCTCGATGACCACGTGGACCCGCTCCGGGCTCCGGCTGCTCATGGCCCTCCGCCTCCTCGTTCGCCTGGACTCGCTCATCCCGGGTCGCCGTCGTCCGGCGCCGGGAGCGCTCGTGAAACCGCGCTGACCGCCTGAATTCCGGAAGGTGCCGCGGGGACTTCCCACCCGCCAGCTAGCGAGGCTTTTAGCATCCCCGCCGGGGGGTGTCAACCCTGAACTGCCCGTCTTCCCGGGTGCGCGCTATCTCCGCGCCATTGGGTCGTTTTGTTGACACCTGGAGCGGCCGCAGAGTATGATTTTTCGAAGCGGAACCCACACCATGGACGAGTTCTACCGGATCAAGCGGCTCCCCCCGTACGTCTTCGCCATTGTCAACGACCTCAAGGCCAAAGCCAGGGCTCGTGGCGAGGACATCATCGACCTGGGGATGGGCAACCCCGACCAGGCCACGCCCCCGCATATCGTCGACAAGCTGGTGGAGGCGGCGCGCAACCCGCGCAACCACCGATACTCGGCCTCCAAGGGGATCACGCGGCTCCGGAAGGCGATCACGACCTGGTACCACGACCACTACGGAGTCGAGCTGGACCCGGAGACCGAGGCGATCGCCACCATCGGCGCCAAGGAGGGGCTGGCGCACCTGGCCCTGGCGGTGCTCCAGCCGGGCGACGGAGCGCTCGTGCCGAACCCCACCTACCCGATCCACTCCTACTCGGTTGTCATCGCCGACGGGGATCTGCGCTCGGTGCCGCTCGTCCCGGGAGAGGACTTCTTCGCGCGGCTCCAGGAGACGGCGCGGCTGTCGTGGCCGAAGGCGAAGCTCCTGATCCTCTCCTTCCCCCACAACCCCACGACGCTCTGCGTGGACCGGGACTTCTTCGTCAAGGTGGTGGACTTCGCGAAGGAGCACCGCCTGATGGTCGTCCACGACTTCGCGTACGCCGACATCCACTTCGACGGCTACACGCCTCCCTCCTTCCTCGAGGTCCCGGGGGCCAAGGAGGTGGGGGTCGAGCTCTTCTCGCTCACCAAGTCCTACAACATGGCCGGCTGGCGGCTGGCCTTCTGCTGCGGCAACCGGGAGATGGTCAACGCGCTGGCGCGCATCAAGTCCTACCTGGACTACGGCGTCTTCCAGCCGATACAGATCGCGGGCATCATCGCCCTCGAGGACGATCAATCCTGCGTGGAGGGAATCCGGGAAGTCTACCGGCGCCGGCGCGACGTGCTGGTAGACGGACTCAACAAGGCAGGCTGGAAGGTCGAGAAGCCCAGGGGCACCATGTTCGTCTGGGCGCCCGTGCCGGAGGCGTTCCGGGCCATGGGCTCCCTCGAGTTCGCCAAGATGCTCATCCAGGAGGCCAGGGTCGCTGTCTCCCCCGGCATCGGCTTCGGCGAGTACGGCGAGGGATTCGTCCGCTTTGCGCTGGTGGAGAACGAGCAGCGCATCAGACAGGCGCTCCGGGGCCTCCGGAGCCTCACCAGGCGGTAAAGCTCAGGGCCGGGCGCGGGGCACCGCCGCCGCGCTCACCCGCGGATCACCGCACACCACACTCACGATGAACGAGATCAGGATCGGCCTTCTCGGACTCGGTACGGTCGGCGCGGGCGTCGTCAAGATCCTCGACACGCACGGCGCCGAGATGCAGGAGCGGACCGACTGCCGGCTCACCCTGGCAGCGATCGCCGACGCCGACCTCGTCCGCGAGCGCGAGGGGATCGACCTCGCGCGCCTGCACCTCGTCCCCGACGCCCGGCAGGTCCTCGACGACCCGTCCATCCAGATCGTCATCGAGCTCATCGGCGGGCTCGAGCCGGCGCGGACCTTCATCCTGCGCGCCCTCGCCGCGGGCAAGCACGTGGTCACGGCCAACAAGGCCCTGCTCGCCCACCACGGGGCCGAGCTGTTCGAGCAAGCGCGGCGTCACCGGGTCATGCTGGGGTTCGAGGCGGCGGTGGCCGGCGGCATCCCGCTGCTCCGCGCCGTCCGGGAGGGCCTGCCGGCCAACCGGATCGCCTCCGTCTTCGGCATCGTCAACGGCACGTGCAACTACATCCTCTCGAAGATGACGGACGAGAGGCTCGACTTCTCCGTGGTGCTCAAGGAGGCCCAGGCGCGCGGGTACGCCGAGGCGGACCCCGCGCTCGACATCGAGGGCATGGACTCGGCCCACAAGCTGCAGATCCTCGCCATGGTCGCGTTCCGGACCTCCCTGGACCTCAAGGACATCTACACCGAGGGCATCACGGGCGTCGCCCACGAGGACGTGGTCAACGCGGCCGAGCTGGGCTACCGCATCAAGCTCCTCGCCATCGCCAAGGCCTCCGATGGCGGGCTGGAGGCGCGGGTGCACCCGACCATGATCCCGGCCCAGTCGCCGCTGGCGGCCGTCTCGGGCGTCTACAATGCGGTGTTCATCAGCGGAGACAACGTGGGCAACCTGATGTTCTACGGCCGGGGCGCCGGACAGCTCCCCACGGCCTCGGCCGTGTGGTCGGACGCGCTCGAGATCGCCCGGCGCGTGGCCCACGGGATCCCGGCGCTCCCGGTGGAGCTGCCGTCGGTGGCCAAGGCCCCGCTGCCGCTCCGCCCCATGGACGAGATCCGCTCCGCCTACTACCTGCGCGTGATGGCTCTCGATCGCCCCGGCGTGCTGGCGCAGGTGGCCGGCATCCTCGGCCGCCACGACATCTCCCTCGTCTCGGTGCTCCAGAAGGCGCGCGCCGAGGGCGAGGCCGTGCCCGTGGTGATGCTGACCCACGACGCGCGCGAGCGGGACATGCGGGCCGCGCTCGCGGCCATCGACCGCCTCCCCGTCGTCGCGTCACGAACCACGATGATCAGGGTCGAACCGGCATGACATCCGCCGCGTGGCCGGGAGTGATCGAGCGCTACCGGGCCTTCCTGCCCGTCACGCCGAAGACCCCGGTGGTGACGCTTCACGAGGGCAATACGCCGCTCGTGCCGGCCCCGCGGCTGGCCGAGGCGACGGACCCGACGCTCCGCATTTACCTGAAGTGCGAGGGCTTCAACCCGACCGGCTCCTTCAAGGACCGCGGCATGACCATGGCCATCTCCAAGGCCGCGGAGGCCGGCGCCCGCGCGGTCATCTGCGCGTCCACGGGGAACACCTCGGCGTCGGCAGCCGCCTACGCGGCCCGCGCCGGCATGCGCGCCTTCGTGATGGTGCCCAAGGGGGCTGTCGCCATCGGCAAGCTCTCCCAGGCGGCCATCCACGGCGCCACCGTGCTGGTGGTGGACGGCAACTTCGACCAGGCCCTCGACATCGTCCGGCAAATCGCCGAGCGCCACCCGGTCACGCTGGTCAATAGCCTGAACCCCTTCCGTCTCGAGGGACAGAAGACCGGCGCCTTCGAGGTGGTGGACCAGCTCGGGCGCGCTCCCGATTACCACCTCATTCCCGTGGGCAACGCGGGCAACATCACGGCCTACTGGCGCGGGTACCGCGAGTACCACCGCGCCGGGCTCGCCAAGGAGCTGCCGAAGATGGTGGGCTTCCAGGCCGCCGGCGCCGCGCCGATCGTCGAGGATCGCATCATCGCCGAGCCGAAGACCGTGGCCACCGCCATCAAGATCGGCAACCCGGCCTCGTGGGGGCTCGCCAAGGAAGCGCTGCACGACTCCCGCGGCTGGATCGAGGCGGTGACCGACGAGGAGATCATCCGCGCCTACCGCATGCTCGCCCGCGAGGAGGGCATCTTCATGGAGCCGGCCTCCTGCGCCACGGTGGCCGGGCTCATGAAGATGGTCAAGGCGGGCCGCTTCGAGCCGGGATCGACGCTCGTGCTGACCCTCACCGGGCATGGACTCAAGGACCCCGACACCGCGCTGGAGTCCGCCTCCCGCCCCATCAGCGTGCCGCCGCGGCTCGACGCCGTGCTCGCCCAGCTCGGGCTCTGATCCCGCCCGTGCCGTCGCGCGGACGGCTCCTCAAGATCCTGCTGGGCATGGCGGTGAGCGCCGCCCTGCTGGTCTCCCTCTTCTGGAATGCCGATCTCGGCGCCATCGCCACGAATCTGGTCCGAACGCACTGGGGTTTTCTCGGGGCGAGCACCGGGCTCAACCTGCTGTCGCTCTGGGTGCGGGCGCGCCGCTGGCATTTCCTCTTCCCGCCGGACGCCCACCCCACGCACCTCTTCAACGCGGTGATGATCGGCTACATGGGCAATAACCTCCTGCCGCTCCGGGCGGGCGAGGTCGTCCGCGCCTACGTGGTGACCCGCCGCGGCCAGCGCTTCTGGACCGTCGTGGGGACCATGGTCGTGGAGCGAGTGCTGGACGCCCTCGCGGTTGGGATCATGCTGGTGGGCCTCTTTCTCCTCATGCCGGTGCCGCGAGAGCTCGAGTGGGCCGCGCTCGTCTTCCTGAGCGTGGACCTGGCGCTGATCGGGCTCCTGGCCGCGATCGCCGCCGCTCCGGAACGCTGCCGCCGCCTGTTGACCACGTTCTTTGGGCGCTGGCCCCGATTGGCGGCCTCCGCTGTCCGCGTCCTCGAGACCATCAACGAGGGGCTCCGCGGGATCCGGGCGCGCCGCCACCTGCTGCCCATCGTGGGCTGGTCGGCGGGCATCTGGCTCGCCCTGGCCGCCTCCGTGTGGACGGCCTTCCGCGCCGCCCACCTGGAGCTGCCCTTCGGTGCGGCCTGGGCCGTGCTCGCCTTCGTCGGTCTCGGAGTGAGCCTGCCCTCGAGCCCCGGCTTCGCGGGGATCGTCCAGGCGGCCGTGGTCCTTGCGCTCGCGCTCTTCGCGGTGCCGCAGGACGATGCCTTGAGCTTCTCCATCCTGCTGCACGTCTCCCAGTTCCTCCCCGTGACCCTCTGGGGACTCGCCCTCCTGGTGGTCGAGCAGGTGAGCCTCACCGATGCCGCCCGGAGCACAGGCGTCCACCCGGCCTCGTCGACGGGTTAGCCCGCGTCCGCTCGAGGCCCGCGCCCCGAAGGGGCGTGTAAACATCCCGCTGTCGGCCGCCGTCATACCAACCAGAGGAACCCAATCCGGGGCGTGACCCCGACACGGGAGGGACGCGATGAAGGACATTTCAGGCTGGACGGCGGGGGCCATGGCGGTGGCCGCGACGGGCGCGGTGGTGGGACTCCTCACCTATGCGGCAGGGGCTCAGGAGATCAAGAAGGATCTGCAGGACATCCGCCAGGACCGCCAGGAGATCCGGCAGGACACCCGCGAGATCCGGCAGGACCGGCGCGAGCTGCGGGGCGACCGGCAGGATCTGCGCGAGGCCGTGAAGTCGGGCGATCAGGAGCGGATCAGCGAGGCGCGCCAGGAGCTGCGGCGCGACCGGCGCGAGCTGCGGGAGGACCTCCGGGACCGGCGCGACGATGGGCGCGACCTGCGCCAGGATCGGCGCGAGCTGCACCGAGACCTCAGGCAGCGGCGCGGGCGGTGAGCCATGCCGCCTGAGGGAGCGCGGCCGCGCTCCCTCAGGCTTGGTGCATGAGATGGGCGTGTGGGAAGATCGGGTCGAGTGGACTCCCTGGATCTCTCCGATGAAGCGCTCTGCCGTCGCGTCGCCGGCCAGGGGGCGCGGGCGTTCGACCTCCTGGTGGAGCGGTACCAGGAGCGCGCCTACCGGATCGCGTGGTCCATCCTGCGGAATCAGGAGGACGCCAAGGATTGCTCGCAGGAGGCCTTCATCCGGCTACACGAGTCGGCCCGCACCTTCGCCGGCCAGGCCAAGTTCTCGACGTGGTTCTACCGCATCCTGGTCAATTGCTGTCTGGACCACCGGCGGCGCGGCCGCGGCTGGCGCCGCCTTCTCGCGTGGCGCGATCGGGATGGCGGCGAGACGGCGGACAGCGATCCGGTGGAGCGCGAGCCGGCGCCGTTCGTCGACCCCGGGGACACGCTGGACGAGGACCGGCGCATGAGCCGCCTGTGGAAGGCCGTGGAGGAGCTGTCGCCGCAGCAGCGCGCGGCGGTGCTGCTCTCGTGTCGGGAGGGACTGCCCACGAAGGAGATCGCCGAGGTGCTGAGCCTGTCGGAGGCCACCGTGCGCGTGCACCTGCACCGCGCGCTCATCAGGCTCAGGCGGCGGATCGGGAGCCAGCCATGACCCGCCACGTCGACGAGCGCCTGATCCCCTACCTGGGCGGCGAGCTCGCGCCCGACGAGGCGCGCGAGGTGCAGGGGCACGCGGCCGAGTGCCCAGCCTGCCGGAAGACGCTCGCGGAGCTCGAGCGGCTGGCGGCGGATCTGGCTCGGACGGTGCCACCTCCCATCCACTGGGGCGCCTACCGAGCCGAGCTCAGGGACAAGCTCGAGCGCCGCGGACAGGCGCGGCCGGGTCTCCTCCACCGGTGGATCTGGCCGCCTGTGTCGGTCGCGCTGGCCGCCGGTCTCGTGGCAGTGCTGCTCTACGCCAGCCTGCCCGGAGGCAACGGACGCGGGCCGATCCCGGGCGATCAGGCGGCCATCGAGAACTCGATCCTCGCCAGCCGGCTGGATCTCATCTCGCGGCTGGAGCTGGTCCAGCGGCTGGATCTGCTCGAAGACCTCGACGTGATCGGCGGGCTGGATCGCCTGCCGCTCCGCGGTGAGGGCTGAGTGGGCGCCGCCGGCGCGGAAGCGGCGGATCTGCGCGGCCGGGGTTCCCGGCGGGTCGCGTCGCTCCTGCTCACGCTGCTGTGCGTGATCTCGGCGGCGCGAGGCGCCGAGGCGCAGCCAGCGGCCGGGCAGGCCGAGGGGCTCGATGCCGAGATGCTGCGCGACCTCGACGTGCTGAACAGCGGGGAGTATGCGCGCGACCGCGAGCTCGGCAAGCGACTGCGGCTGCTGGAGCGGCTCCGCATCCTCGAGGCGCTCCGTTTCCTCGAGAGCCCCCTCCCCCCGGCCACGCCGGCAGGGTCGTCCCAGAAGGAGGTGAAGTGAGATGGTGAGGCTGCTGTGGATGGCGGCGCTCGCGACCGCGATGCTGCTGGCCGATGCCGGCCCGACACCGGCGCAGGCGCCCCCACCGGCTGGGCGGCTCTCGGAGCCCGCGATCCAGGGGCTGGAGCGTCTCTCCCCGGAGGAACAGGAGATCGCCCGGCGGAACCTGGAGCGCTGGCGGGCCCTGCCCCCGGCCGAGCGCCAGCGGGTGCTCGAGAACTACCGGCACTGGAAGGCGCTCTCCCCGGAGGAGCGCAAGGCGACGCGGCAGAACCAGGAGCGGCTCGGGAAGATGCCGCCGGCCGAGCGCGCCCGGGTCCTCCAGGACTTCCAGCGCTGGAACCAGCTGCCGGAGGAGCGCAGGCGCGAGATCGAGGGAGCCCACGAGCGCTTCCAGCGGCTCCCGCCCGAGCGCCAGGACCAGCTCATGCAGCGCTTCCGGCAGTACCAGGCGATGACGCCCGCAGAGCGCCAGCGCGTGGAGCGCAACTGGGAGGGCTGGCGCCGCATGACGCCCGGCGAGCGCCAGCGGGCGCGCGAGGTGTGGCGCGAGCGGCTGGAGCAGCGGGAGGGGCCCGGTGGCGAGGGCGGGCGCCGGGAGGAGCGCCCGCGCGGGGGCGCGG
>MGBT01000213.1:0-277 GCA_001788395.1 Candidatus Rokubacteria bacterium GWA2_70_23 | reverse complement strand
CCCCCATCCTCCCGGCGCCGAGCGCCCCGGCCGCTAGCAACAGCAAGAACCGTCCGCCTGCCTCGCTCCGCTCGGGGGACTTCTCTGTCCGTTCGCCTCGCCTCCGGCTGCGGCTCGCCAGGCTCTTTTTCATATCGACTCCGGCGGGGCGGAAACCCCGGTCTTCAGGCCACGGAGAAGCCCCGTGCTCTTGACTCGACTATGTGGGAAACTCCGTGTATGGAACTCGGGGTCAAGCGGACGCGCAACGCGGTGTACCAGACGGCCTACCACGCGG
>MGBT01000212.1:33615-41153 GCA_001788395.1 Candidatus Rokubacteria bacterium GWA2_70_23 | reverse complement strand
CAGCGCCACCTCCGCGCCGGGGATGAAGCGCTCCACCAGGATGCGGTCGGCGCCCTCGCCGAGCGCCCGGACCTCGGGGTCGGCCAGGATGGCGGCGATGCGCTGGAAGGCCGCGATGAACTCCCCCTCGTCGTCGGCGCGGATCACGCCGCGGCTGGCCGAGAGCACCAGGGGCTTGAGCACGCAGGGGTACGAAACGCGCCGGGCCGCGGCGGCCGGGTCCTCGGTCACCGGGAAGGAGGTGTAGTCCGGCCCGGGCCCGCCGGCCCGTGCCAGGATCTCGCGCATCCGAAGCTTGTTGCGCGTGGCGCTCACCGCGGCGACCGAGTTGGCAGAGGGGAGACCGAGCCGCTCCGCGATGGCCGCGCCGACCACCGTGGTGGTATCGTCCACGGGCACCACCGCGTGGATCGGCCGCGCGCGCGCGAGCGCCTCGACCTGCCGCGCCGCCGCGTCGGGGTCGTTGAAGGGAAGGCTGAGCAGGTGATCGGGGAACTCGGAGGCCATGACATTGGGCCGCTCGGAGGCGATCACGAGATCCACCTCGAGCCGGCGCGCCGCCTCGACGAAGTCCTCCGTGCGGTAGGTCGTGGTGGGGATCAGCAGGAGGAGGCGCTTCGGCTTGCCGCCGGGCGCCGGACGGTCGCCCCGGCTAGTCGCCGGGCGAGTCGTAGGGACTGGCTCCGGAGGCATGGTCGGTGAGGTCGAGCGTGTCGCTCACAGCGCGTTCAGTCTATCATGGCGCCAGGAGGCCATCACATGCGCGTCGGGATCATGATCGAGGGACAGGAAGGGCTCACCTGGGAGCGCTGGCTCAGGCTCGCGCAGGCGGCCGAGGAGCTGGGCTATGAGTCGCTGTGCCGCTCCGATCACCTGACGGGCCTCTCGGGCCAGTCGCGGCGGCCGTCGCTCGAGACCTGGACCTCGCTCACCGCGCTGGCCACACGGACGCGCCGCATCCGCTTCGGGCCCCTGGTCTCCCCGCTCACCTTCTACCATCCGGCGCTGCTGGCCAAGATGGCGGCCGCCGTGGACGAGCTGTCGGAGGGGCGCTTCGACCTCGGCATCGGCGGCGGCTGGAACGAGTACGAGCACGCGATGTTCGGGCTGCCCTTCCCCTCCCTCAAGGAGCGGCTCGATCGCCTCGAGTGCGGCGCCCGGCTCATCCGCGCTCTCGGGGCGGGCCAGCCGGTCACGCTCGAGCAGCCGTACTATCCGCTCCGCAAGGCCGAGAGCCATCCGGTGCCGCCCCACGAGAGGCTGCGGCTCGTGGTGGGCGGGCGGGGGGAGCGGCGCACGCTCCGCATCGTCGCGGAGTTCGCGGACGAGTGGAACGTGACGCGCGTGGACGTGGACGGCTTCCGCCACAGGCGCCAGGTCCTGGCCGAGCACTGCCGCGCGTTCGGCCGCGATCCCGAGACCATCACGCGCTCGCTCATGGTCCCCCTCGCCGTCGGCTGCGACTCGGCCGACGTGGCGCAGCGGATCGTCGCGGCCCGCGCCATCTTCCCCGCGATGCCCGAGGACGAGCGGGCGTGGCGCGCGGCGGGCTTCCTCGCCGGCTCGCCCGAGACCATCGTGGCGGATCTCACGCGGTGGGCCCAGGCCGGGATGGACCGGGTGCTCCTGCAGATGCTGGATCAGGAGGACATCGCCGCGCTGGAGCTCTTCGCGCGGACCGTGATGCCTTCCCTCGCCTGAGCCGGGGAGGCCGCCGGCCATGGGTGCCATGCTCACTGGGGACGCAATCGTCGCGCTGGTCACGCTCACCGCCATGGAGATCGTGCTCGGCCTCGACAACGTGGTCTTCATCGCCATCCTGACGGGGCGGCTGCCGGCCTCCCAGCAGGCGCCGGCGCGCAGGCTGGGCCTGACGCTCGCGCTCGTGATCCGCATCGGCCTCCTCTTCGCGATCTCGTGGATCATGGGCCTGACCGCACCCTTCACGACCGTCCTCGGGCATGCCATCTCGGGGCGGGACCTGATCCTCCTGGGCGGCGGGCTGTTCCTCATCGCCAAGGCCACGTGGGAGATCTACGACAAGGTCGAGGCAGAGCACGCGGAGACCGCGCCGGCCGGGCAGCGGGGGGCCCTCCTGTGGGTGCTCGCGCAGATCCTCGTGCTCGACATCGTCTTCTCGCTGGATTCGGTGATCACGGCGGTGGGCATGGCCAGCCAGGTGTCCATCATGGTCACCGCCATGGTCCTGTCCATGCTGGTGATGCTGGTCTCCGCCGGGCCCATCGGCGGCTTCGTGGAGCGCCACCCGAGCGTGAAGATCCTGGCGCTGGCCTTCCTTCTGCTCATCGGCGTGATGCTGGTGGCCGAGGGCATGGGCAGCCACGTCGAGAAGGGCTACATCTACTTCGCCATGGCGTTTTCGCTCTTCGTGGAGCTGCTGAACCTGCGCTACCGGACCACGCGCAACCCGGTGGCGCTCCACCACCGCTTCGAGGACGAGGGGCAGTAGCCGCGCGGGCGCAGCGATGCGACGGGCAGTCGGTCGCCCGGCTTGAACCAGACGGGCTCGGTGTCGCGGCGGGGTCACCCCGGGGGGGTCAGGTCTTGAAATCCGACATGTAGCCCCGGCCCCCGCTCCTGCACGCCGGGCTGTACACGATGACCAGTGCCCTCATATCTCAACGCAAGACCGCACTCTTACCGATGTCGTAACGCAAGACCTGACCCCTATTGGAGCAGCCGCTTGAGCTGGGCCATGGACTTCACCATGACATGCGCGACGCCGTCGAGGCCGCCGTCGGGCGCGAAGAGAATGGCCGTCATCCCCACACGCCGGGCGCCGCGGATGTCGGAGTCCACGCTGTCGCCCACCATCGCGGCCTCCTCCGCCCGCAGGTCCATCCGCCCCAGCGCCAGCTCGAAGAGCGGCGGCTCGGGCTTGCCGATCACGACCGGGCGCGCGCCCGAGGCCGCGGCCACGGCCTCCACGACGGCGCCGCACCCGGGCAGGAAGTCGCCCCCCTCGAGGGGCAGCCGCGGATCGAGGTTCGGCGTGACGAAGGCGGCACCCGCGGCGATGGCGCGCGACGCCGCCGTCAGCCGCTCGTAGCTGAACGCGAAGTCGTTGCCCACCACGACCACCGTGGCCTCGCCGTAGCGGTCCACCGGCACGAGCGTGTGCCCGCCATCCAGCACGGCGGCCTCGAGCTCAGGGCCTCCGATGGCGAGCACCCGCGAGATCCCCCAGCGCGTCGCGATCACCTCGCCGAGGATCTCGAGCGGGGTGAGGACGTCCTCGACCGCGGCCTCCACGCCGAGGCGCTCGAGCTTGGCCTGCATGGTGGCCGACCGTGCCCGCGAGTTGTTGGTGAGGAACGACACGCGACGTCCCTGCTGCCGGAGGAGCGCCAGCACCTCGGCCGCCCCCGGCACGAGGATGTCGCCCGTCCACACGCAGCCGTCCAGATCGAAGACGAAGCCGCGCAGCGCGCGGAGCTCCCTGCGCGACATGGTCATGTGAGCCGCCTCCGGATCGCGGCCGAGCCCACCTCCGACAGCGCCACCACGCCGAGGATGACGAGCAGGATGAGGCCGACACGCGCCCACTCGAGCCCGAGGATCGCCGTGTTCAGCACGAAGCCGATGCCGCCCGCCCCGACGATCCCGAGCACGGTGGACTCCCTGATGTTGATGTCCCAGCGGAAGACACAGACCCCCGCGAACACGGGACGGATCTGCGGCACGATCCCGTAGAAGAGCACATGCAAGCGCCCCGCGCCGGTGGCCGTCACGGCCTCCACCTGCCCGCGGTCGATCTCCTCGATCCCCTCGGCGAAGAGTTTGGAGACGAAGCCGATCGAGCGGACGGCCACGGCCAGCGCCCCCGCCAGGGAGCCCGGCCCCACGATGATGATGAAGATGAGGGCCCACACGAGCGAGTCCACGGAGCGGCTCACGACGATGAGGAGCCGCGCGGCCAGATATGAGACGCGGTTGAGCGTGGTGTTGCGCGCCGCCAGGAACGCGACGGGGCAGGCCAGCACCACCGCCATCGCCGTGCCGAGGGTGGCGATGTTCACCGTCTGGAACAGCGGCTCCACCAGCGCGCCGGCAAAGGCCCAGTCGGGCGGCAGCATCCGCCCGAAGAGGTCGGCCAGCTGCGTCGGCGAGTCGGCCACCCACTCCCAGCGCACGCCCATGCCTTGCGCGGCCCACACGATCGCGACGGCACTGGCCACGCGGAGGAGGACGCGCCCTGCGGTTTGCGCGGGCGTGTGGCGTGTCCACACGCGAGGGGCCGCGATCGGATCGGGCGTCACTGGATGCGGCGGCGCGCCCATGCGCTCACCCACTCGCCGAGGCTCACGATGGCCACGATGACCAGGAGGATGGCCAGCGTGAAGTCGTAGTCGTAGCGGGAGAAGGAGTTGTACAGCGTGGTGCCGATGCCGCCCGCCCCCACGATGCCGATGATGGTGGACTGGCGGAGGTGGATGTCCCACTGGTACACGGTGAGTCCCACGATGCGCGGCAGCACCTGGGGGAGCACGCCGTAGAGGAGGACGGCGCCCCGGCCCGCGCCGGTGACGCGCACCGCCTCCACCTGGCCGCGGTCGATCTGCTCGATCTGCTCGGCCAGGAGCTTGCTGAAGAAGCCCAGCGAGTTCACGGTGAGCGTGAGCATGCCCGCCAGCGGCCCGAAGCCCACCGCCTTGACCAGGATGATGGCGACGATGATCTCGTGGAAGGTGCGCCCCAGCGAGACGATGCCGCGCCCCGCCGCGTAGACCGGCAGTGGCGCCACGTTCCGCGCGGCCATGATGGCCACGGGAATCCCGAGCACCGTGCCGAGGGCGGTGGACAGCGTGGCCATCTGGAGGCTCTCGACGATCCCCTCCAGCAGGAGCTCCCACCGGTGGAAGTCCGGCGGGACGGCCCGCCCGAAGACGGTGCCGGCCCGCGCCAGGCCCCGCGCGACACGCGCCGCGTCCACCTCGAGGTTCCACACGTTCCACGCCACAAAGGCCGCGAGGGCGAGCCACACACCCGGGCCCATCCAGCGCGCGGGCCATGGGGATGGCGGGCGCCAGACGGCGACATGGCTCATGCGAGCGCCCCCTCCAGCTCCTCGCCGGCGCCCCCGTAGATCACCCCGAGGGCGGCGCGGTCGAGCGCGGCGGGCGGCCCCTCGAAGACCACCTGGCCTGCGCTGAGCCCGATGATCCGCCGGGCGAAGCGCCGGGCCAGGGGCACGTCGTGGATGTTGATCAAGGCCGGGATGCGCTCCTCGTCCGCGAGCTCGGTGATGAGGGCCATGACGGCCCCGGACGTCTTGGGATCGAGACTCGAGGTGGGCTCGTCCACGAGGAGGATCTTCGGGCGCTGCACGAGCGCGCGCGCGATGCCGACCCGCTGGCGCTGGCCGCCGGAGAGCGCATCGGCCCGCTTGTTCTCCATCCCATCGAGTCCCACGCGCCGGAGCGTGGCGAAGGCCATGGCCACATCCTCGGGCGGGAAGCGGCGGCGCCACGCCTGCCAGAGCCCCACGTAGCCGAGGCGGCCGGAGAGCACGTTCTCCATCACCGTGAGGCGTTCCACCAGGTTGAACTCCTGGAAGATCATCCCCATCTGACGGCGCGCGCGGCGAAGATCGGCGGGCGGGAGCGTCGTGATCTCGAGCCCGTCGAGCGTGATGGACCCCGCGTCGGGCTCGACCAGGCGGTTGATGCAGCGGATGAGGGTACTCTTGCCGGCGCCGGACGGGCCGATGACGAACACCACCTCGTCGTTGCCTACGGTGAGCGAGACGCCCCGCAGGGCCTCGTCGCCCGTGGGGTAGCGCTTGGCGAGCGCCGAGACCTCGAGCACCGGCGGGCTTTCGTGCCTACTCGCCCGCCTTGGGCGGCGCCGAGAACTTCCTGTACTCGGGGGAGTCGCGCGTGAACTTGGCGCCGTTGGCCTCGAGGATGCCCACCACCGGCTCCCAGTCCCTCTTGTAGTCGATGGGCACGAACCCCACGGAGTCCCTGAACTCCTTGCCCAGGCTCGTCCCCTGGATCTTGAAGGTGTAGAAGGCCTCCTTGATCTTCTCTGCGAGCCGGGGCTCCAGCGCGTGGTAGTACGCGAAGCCCGCCGTGGGGAACACCGGCGAGGTGTAGACGACCTTGTACTCGGTGGCCTTGACCACGCCGCGGTTCACCATGCGCTCGAGCACGGAGTCGGCCACGGCCGCGGCGTCGTAGTCCCCGTTGACCACGCCCAGCACCGAGTTGTCGTGCTTGCCGGAGAAGGCGATCTGGTAGTCCTTGCCCGGGACGACGCCCGCCTTCGAGAAGAAGTACACGGGCGCCTGGTGCCCCGAGTTGGAGGTCTGCGAGACATGGGCGACGCGCTTGCCCTTGAGGTCGGCCACGGAGTTGATCTTCGCGTTGCCGGCCTGCGCGATCACGATGAGGCGGTAGCCGCGCGCCCCCTTCACCGTCGCCATCTGGGCGAAGGGCACGGCCCCCGCCAGGTTCACGCCGTACGGCAGGCTCCCCGTGGAGTAGCCGGTGATGTGCAGCCGGCCCGAGCGCATGGCCTCGAGCTGGGCGGCGTAGTTCTGCGGCCCGAAGAACTGCGTCTTCTTGCCGGTCGCCTTCTCGACGTGGCGGAGCAGGTCGGCGAACACCGACCCGTACACCGCGGGGTCCTCCACCGGGACATAGGCGAAGACCAGGATGTCCGGATTGAGGAGCCTGGCGGGATCCTTGGGGACATCCGGGATGCCGTCGCCGTTGTCGTCGCAGTAGAGGACGTCGAGCCGGCCGCGCTGGTTGCACGCCTCCGCGGCCTCGCCGAGCCCGACCGCCATGGCGCCCACGGCAGCGAGCACCGCCAGCAGCGTGAACGATCTGAGCGTTCGCATGATCGCCTCCTGGCCCGCGCATCCGTGATGCTGCGGGCCGCTGACGGATACTAACACAGGGGCCGGCGGGGCCGAGGGCGCGGCGCGAAAAGCCTGCACGGCCCGAGCGGTTCGCGCTAGAGTCATCCCATGGACCCGGCCGAGCCCAAGCCGCGGACCTACACGCTCCAGCGCGCCGGGGCGGTCGTGTTCGCGCTCGCCGCCATCCTCCCGCTGCTCCTCTTCTTCTACACGCTCTACGAGCTGGGCGCCCTCGACACGCCCCAGGCGCAACTCGGCCTCGGGCTCGCGCTCGCCGCAGTCCTCATCGGCCTGTACATGTTCCGCACCATGATGACGCGGATCGCCGAGATCCTCCGCGCCTCGGCCGCTGCCGGCGAGGCAGGAGCGCCGGGCGCTCCTGCCGAGTCCCAGGCCGAGTTCGACCTGCCCGGGCTCGGAACCATCCGCGAGGCCGAGCCCATCCGCGAGAGCGACATGCTGCCCGGAACCGTCGAGCAGCTCCGCACCATGTGGCAGGCCGAGGCGGCGCCTCTCGTGGGGCGGCGCGTCTCCGTCTCGGTGCGGAACGCGCCCGAGCCCATCGTGGGCACGCTCGGCCAGATCACCGACGACGGCCTCCTCCTGCTCGACGACGACGCCAAGAAGATGGGGATCACCTACCGCCGCA